>JACPSF010000340.1 GCA_016193385.1 Deltaproteobacteria bacterium | reverse complement strand
CGACTACATTTCTCAGATTACGGAATCATAGATCTGGTCCCGTTCGGCGGCGTGGAATCTGACGGTAATGTGGTCCGTTGGCCCCCGGACGGTGATTTTGTGATGAGCGTAGCAGGTTTTCAGGAGGCCTATGATAACGCGGTTTCGGTGCTCGTAAATGACACACTGGTGGTACGGGTAGTTAGCCCGGTCGGGCTGTTTTTACTCAAGCTAGTGGCTTGGGGAGAGCGCCACAATATTCAGCCACGCAAGGACGCCGCCGACATTGCTTATGTGCTCCGTCACAGCCCCACTCTCTTCGGGGCGACGAATCTATTTGAGGAACACTTTGAGATCGTCGAATCAGCTGGCTACGACCTTGAGCTGGCGGCTGCCCGCCTTCTGGGGCAAAAAATGAGTGCGCTTGCCTCGGAAAGGACACGCAAACATGTCCGCAAGCTACTGGAGCAAGAGTTGAACAACGGGATTGAATCTAAACTTGTTCGGGAGGTTGCCGAGTCTTTAGTTCCGGCTGAAGGAACGCGCACATATGAGCTTTTAAGCCAAATTATGATTGGGTTGGCGGAATCGCGTGGCCAAACGACATAGTCGACAATCACGATGCGAGGTTTTTTGGAATTCTTTTAACCAGCTATGAGCCCTTCAGCAATCGTCCAAAAACTCTGGAATTACTGTAACGTCCTGCGGGATGACGGGATGAGCTACGGCGACTATCCTTCGACCCTACTCAGGACAGGGCTCTGAGCAGTCGACCTATTTGCTGTTTCTCTCTACCTGCGCATGGAATGCAGGCAGGTTCACCTGCACACCATGTGCAGGCAGGAAGATGGCGGATGAGCAAATCTAATTACTCCGGGTTCAGTAGATGAGAAGGGGCCGCATGCGAAGACCGCAGCTTTACCAACGCATCCGACAGATATTGGAATCAGCCCGGGCTGGCGTCGCCCGTTCGGTCAATACAACTCAGGTAGTCGCCAACTGGCTGATCGGACGGGAGATCGTTGTAGAGGAGCAACGGGGAGAACACCGAGCAGACTATGGGAAACGGCTAGTTGAAGAACTTGCCACTCGACTTCAAAGGGACTTTGGCAAAGGTTACTCGGCTCTGAACCTGTGGCTCTTCAGACGGTTCTATCTTGAATATCACGAACTTACCTCCGGTGAGATTCTTTACGCACCGCGTAGAGAATCTTGGAAGCCCGGCCGCCTCCATCCCAGCCTTTCGTGGACCCACTACTGAGTTGAACCTTTTCCCGCGCGTCTTTGTGGGACGTAAACTTCGAAAGAGCGCCGGCTCTCAAGTTGACAATATCTCAGTCGGCGCGGTAAACAGCCGATAGGGTGCCTGCACTTTGACACCCAGCGAAACGGAGGGAGAGCTTATGGTCAACGTCATCCATATTATCAATCAATTCTTCGCCGGGGTCGGAGGAGAAGACAAGGCGGGAATTGCGGTGAGTGTCGCGGAGAGAGGCCAAGGCTCAGATTCTCAAAGAGGTGGGTTCCCGCAAGCCTGAGGTCGTGGTGGCCGGCCCTGCTTTCAACTCCGGACGCTACGGGGTGAGCTGCGTGGAAATTTCCAACTGCGTGGCCGAAGGCTTGGGCATTTCCTGTGTGACCGCAATGCACGAAGAAAATCCCGGGGCGGGATTTTACCGGGAATGCCGTAATCTGAAAGTCTTTCTGCTGCCGACCAGAGAGACGGCCGCGGGGATGAACGAGGCGCTGGGCGCGATAGCCCGGTTCACTCTCAGGCTGGCAAGTGGCGAAGAGATTGGGCCGGCTCACGAAGAGGGCTACATTCCTCGGGGCATCCGGCGCCTGGAGCGGAGCGACCGCCCCGGCGTAGAGCGGGCCATCGAGATGCTTCTCAAAAGGCTGCGCAACGAGCCCTTTGCAACCGAAGTTCCGATCCAGGCTTGGGATCAGGTCGTCCCCGCGGCCCCGCTTTCTCCTGGCAAGAAGGCTAACGTGGCGGTGATCACAACCAGCGGGGTCGTGCCGTGGGGCAACCCGGATCGCTTCAAGACTTACAGGAACACTTTCTGGCGAAAATATAATATCGCCGAGGTAAAGGCCTTGGAGGCGGGAAAGTGGGAGGCGGTTCACGGTGGTTACAACGTCAACTTCATGAATCAGAACCCGCACTATGGAATGCCCCTGGACGCGCTGCGTTCACTGGAAGCCGAAGGCAAATTCAGGCTCTACCATAGCTATTATGTCGTTCCGGGGAACCAGGGTTCTCCGTCTGAGATGAAGCGCATCGGACAGGAGATCGCGGCGGATCTCAAGAAGGAGCAAATCGATGGAGTTCTCCTGGTGGCCACCTGAGGGACCTGTAGTCGCAGCGGTGCTGTGATCAGCAAGGAGATCGATCGGGCCGGGTTGCCGGTGGCCATTATCAGTGCCATGTATCCTGTGGCGGAGCAGGTGGGAGCGAGCCGGATCGTCAAGGCCGTGAGCATTCCTCATCCCTGCGGGGATCCTGGCCTGCCGTCGGAAATAGACGCGCGCGTAAGGCGAGAGATCGTTGAGACCGCCTTGAAGGCCATTCACTCGGAGGTCAAACAGCCGACGCTTTTCTATCCGAACATCTCTGTGAGCGCGTGATCCGAGGGGAGAAAGATGCGACTTCAACTGGCGGAGTTTCCGGTAAGCAGGATCGTCCTGGGGAAGAGGTTCCATTATCAAGCTGGCACCTTGGAGGTGGATCGAGAAGCTCTGACCCAAGATCTGCTTAAGGACTCCCGGATCCAGGATGCGAGAGTGGCGGTAGCCTATCCGGGGGAGAAAGTCCGGATCACGGGAATTCGGGACGTCGTGGAGCCGAGGGTCAAGGTGGAGGGGAGGGGGCAGGTCTTTCCGGGCGTGCTTGGGCCGGTGGCATCGGTCGGGGAAGGAAAGACCCATCGACTATCCGGAATGGCCGTGGTGACGACCGCTGAGTTTGAGGGCATGATCCGCGCCGGCACCGGGGTTCAACGAAGCGCCATCCTGGACATGTGGGGGCCTGGCGCCGAGATCTCACGCTATAGTTCTCTGGTCAACCTGGCGCTGGTCCTCCGTCTCGCAAAAGGTCTTCCAGACTTGGAGGCGCACACGGCGGTCCAGAAAGCGGAGTTTGCGGTGGCCCGGCGGCTGGCCGAAGCGACCCTCGGGCAGGAGCCTCGGAAGGTCGAGACCTACGAGCTGAAAAAGAAGGCCGGCTTGCCCACCGTCGTGCTCATCCAGGGCTGTCTCACCGAGTCGCATCAGTTCCATTCAGGTGTGGCCTACTATGGGTTATCCATCAGGGAATCGCTGGCGACCTTTGCTCATCCCAACGAGCTCTTCGATGGCGCAGTCACGGTCAACACGACCCGCGGGATCGGCTATTTCCCTAATAGCTGGGACTGGCAGAATCACGCGTTGGTGATGGGGCTTTACCGGCAGCATGCGACGGAGCTTAATTTTGCCGGCGTCATTCTCGAGCGGATTCGCTTCGAAACCTTCCATGGGAAGGAGGTTGCGGCGCACGGCGCGGCGCAACTGGCTCAAGCCCTCGGGGCCGACGGCGCGGTGGTGACGTGGTTGGGCTCCGGGAATGCCTTCGTGGATGTCATGCTCACGGTGCGGGCCTGCGAGCGGCGCGGGATCAAAACGGTGCTCGTGACCTACGAATATGGAGGCAAAGACGGGATCGACTCGCCGTTGCTCTATTATGTGCCGGAGGCGCAGGCGGTGGTCAGCACGGGGAGCCGCGATCGTTGGGTGGAGCTGCCGGCGCCGCAGAGCGTCATCGGTCCCTACGAGCAGATCCAAGTGCTCAGTTATCCCGGAGCTCCCCTGACACCGGCGAACGGCCCATTGACCTTTGACGCGCACGACATGCTCATCGGCGGGGTCGACAACTGGGGCCGGCAGTCCTGGACTTGTAAGGCCTATTAGAGCGATAATGGCGCAAATGGCCCGCCCCAAGCGGGCTTAAGCTTCTCCGGATATGGCAAATCTCACCCCTGTCATTAAAGGCGCCAGCAGCGTTTTGATTCATACTCCCGGGCTTGTCCGCTACGGCTCCAAGCCATGGCGGGAGATTAATGCGCATCCTTCCAGGCTGGATGAGCTGAAGAGAAGTCTTCAGCCCGAGCAGCAGGCCGAGTCCTATCTGCCGAATCGTGTCTTTCTGGGAAAGGCTTCGCTGGCGAGCCTCTACGAGACCGAAAGGCCGTGGTATGGACGCGCGGCTCCCATCTCGAACGATCGTCCCGCGTTGGGGGAATTTGTCGAGGAAAAGAAGTTCATCGCGCTATTGGCGCTGGCGGATGTGTTCAAGCATGTTTCCCTCCTCGAGGGTTTCTGGCAAGACGCGAGCCCGCTTTTGCGGGCGTCCCCTTTGTGTGAGCCCCTCGCCAGGACGACTCCTGCGCTTGTGACTCGCGAGCGGCTCAGAGCCGAGATGGAAAAAGGAGAGGGGATACCTCTCTTCACTGGACGCGATGCGGAACCGATCGGATGGATCAGGCACGCGCACCACGAAGATGCCTCCCTTCATGCGCACGTTCTGCTGGAAAACCTGTGCGCAAAGGTCTCGGCGGCATTGGCGATGCGGGAACTTCTCCTGGGCCAGCGTGACGTATCCGAGCCGAATATCGATTTTGTCTTAAGCTGTTCGGAGGAAGCGGTGGGAGACCGCTACCAGCGCGGAGGAGGCAATCTGGCAAAGGCGGCAGCCGAGTTTGCCGGCTTCGGGTCGGCCTCGGGCATGGATATCAAGAACTTCTGTGCCGCCCCTATCCCGGCGCTGGTGACCGGCGCGGCTCTGGTGCAGAGCGGCGTCTTTGAGAACGTGGTCGTCGTGGGCGGCGCCTCCCTTCCCAAGCTGGGGATGAAATTTCTCTACCATCTGGATAAGGGCATACCGGTTTTGGAGGATGTCCTGGCGGCGGTTGCCGTGTGGATCGGTCCGGATGATGGAGCGAGTCCGGTCATCAATCTCGCCAGTGTGGGGCGGCATCCGGTTCGGTCGGGCGCGGCTCTGGATAAACAACTCAAGGCCATCATCGTAGAGCCCATGAACCGGCTCGAACTGAAGGCTTCCTCGGTGGATAGATTTGTCACCGAGCTTCACAATCCCGAGATCACGATTCCGGCCAACGGCGGGGACATTCCGGAGCGCAACTATAAGATGCTCGCCGCTGTGCTGGTTTCCAGCGGCAGGATGGAGCGCTCGGAGACGGCGGACTTCATGAAGCGCAAGGGGGTTCCCGGCTACGCCCCGACGCAAGGGCATATCGCGTCGGCCCTGGCTTACGTGCCCCACGCCCTCCGCGGTTTGACGAACGGGGAGCTGAGAAATTGCTTTCTCTTCGCCCGCGCGAGCTTGTTTCTCGGTCAGCTGACGCAATTGAGCGACGGGATGTCCGTCTTGGTCGAGCGGCATCCCTAGACGAAGAAGGCACATCACAGGAGGATCTCTATGGCAGGTATGAAACATTCGGGTCTGGACGGGAAGAAACTCATCATTCTCGGGGAGAGGGATGGCATTCCGGCCCAGACCATCGAGCAAGCGTTGGAAAACCTGGGCGCTGAAGTCGTTTATTCCACGACTCAGTGCTTTGTCTGAACGGCGGCCGGCGCTATGGACCTTGAGGTTCAAGGTCGAATCAAGGAACTTGCCGAAAGTCTCGGGAAAGCCAATCTGGTGGTGGTCCTGGGAGCGCCGAACGTCGATAGCTCTCTCATTCAGTTCGAGACGGTCACTCGCGGTGATCCCACCTATTCAGGACCGCTGGCGGGCGTCGAGCTGGGGCTCGATACTTACCATGTTTTCGAGCCGGCAATGAAAGCCGTCGTCGACGCTGAAAAATACGAAGAGCTGTTCGGGACCCTCGAGCTCGCTCTAGAAGCGGAGACCATCGTGAAAGCCCTGCGGGAGGCTCGCGGGGCGCCCGCCCAATAGAGTGAAGGTTGTGCCCCGCCACAGTCTCTTGAACGAGGCGGCCTCGGCAGCGAACTCATCATCAGCAAAACAGGCTGGTTAGTCCATTATCTTTGGTACTTGCTTGAATCGTCGAAGGGCCGGGCATATTATATTTGAAGAAAGGAGGTTTTATGAGCGAAGAAGTGACAAAGGAGAAACTCATATCAGACTTTAAGGTTTTGGCCGGCGACGCCGAGGAGCTATTGAAAGCGACGGCAAATCAAGCCGGCGAAAGGGTAGCTGCGGCGCGTAAGCGTATCGAGCAGAGTCTGGAAGAAGGGAAAAAGACATTTTCGGAAGCAGAAACCGCCTTCGTGGATAAAACCAAAGAGATGGCTAAAACTGCGGACGACTATGTGCGGCAAAATCCCTGGAACGCGGTCGGGATCGCGGCCGGGATCGGCCTGGTGCTTGGACTCCTGCTGCGCCGGGATTGATCTATTGCGCAATGGCCGCCGAAGACAGCGGGACAGGGACAAGCTCGAGAGGTTTTTTCGACTCGCTCAAGGCCCTTGTGGCCGGTTTCGCCGCCCTCTTAGAAACTCGGTTGGATCTCATCTCCGTCGAACTCGAAGAGGAAGAGGAACGGCTCAAGGGGATGATCGTGCTCGGGGCGATTGCGCTTTTTTGCGCGAGCCTCGGGATTATCTTCTTGACCCTCCTCATCGTAGTGATTTTTTGGGACACGCACCGATTTTATGTCCTCGGGGGCTTTGCCGTTCTCTACCTGGCTCTCGGTCTCATCGCCGGCCTCATCTTGAGGAAAAAGGCTTTGTCCAAACCCAGATTGTTTTCCGCCACGTTGTCTGAGATAGCCAAAGATCGTGAGCACTTAGAATCCTAACTTTGTGAACGCCAGATTAGCCGAATTAGCGCGCCATCGGGAAAGCCTGATTTCCCGATCGGCAGCGCAGAGAAAAGAGCTCCTTCAAAACTACCGTGAACTGGAGAGACCCGTAAAGTTCGTGAAGGGTCTGATTCGGGTGATTCAAACGCTCAGCGCCCATCCCGCGGTGGTGATAGGTGTCACCGCTCTTCTCCTTGGCGCCCGCCGGCGAAAACTGATTAACCCCCTTGGCCTGGGCTGGCGCCTTCTTAATCTATTCCAAGCGTTGCGGTCGAAGCCGCCAGTCTGACCCACGGTAGAAAGGTTCGCTGCAAACGCAACGCGCCTGTTCCCCTATGGTTCCCGCGCCTTGATCCTGGCTTCCGGGAAACCTTCGAAGCTCACCGCGACCACGCCGACTTCGCGCGTCCTCCGAGGTATAGGCGGCGCACCTGCTCATCCGCCAGGAGATCATGGCTCTGCCCCTCGAATCGATTCCCGCCCAGCTCCAGCACGTATCCCCGATGGGAGCTTTGCAAAGCCCTGGCAGCGTTCTGCTCCACCATCAAAACGGAAACTCCCAGCTCGTTGATCTCCACGATTTTTTCGAAGACCTGATCGACAAACCTGGGCGATAGTCCCAACGAGGGCTCGTCTAAAATCAGCAATCGCGGCTCGATGACCAGCGCCCGAGCCAAGGAGAGCATTTGCCGCTCGCCTCCGCTCATGGTGCTTGCCTTTTGCCCCTTGCGCTCAGCCAGGCGCGGAAAGAGTTTGTAGACCTTCTCGTATGCGTCGGCGCGCTTGCGGGCGGGCAGCGTCCACGCGCCCATATCCAGGTGTTCTTGCACGGTCATATCCGGGAAGATCACCCGGCCTTGGGAGACAAAGGAGATGCTCAGCCACACAAGCTCGTGGGGCTCGCGCCCCGTGATATCCCGGTTGTCAAAGAGGATCTCGCCCGATCGGGGTTTTAAATACCCCATCACCGTCTTGAGCACGGTCGATTTGCCGGCCCCGTTCGGTCCGATCACGGCCACGATCTCTCTTGGGCGGACCTGAAGGGAAACGCCGTGGAGAACTTCCTTCACTCCGTACCCGGCGACGATCTTCTCGACTCGCAGCAGGACGTGATCGGCTTGCGTCATTTCCCGAAATAGGCCGTCAGCACTTCCTCGTTCTCGCGCACTTCGTCGGGCCGACCTTCCGCGATGACCCGGCCGAAGTTCAGGGCGATGACCTTCTCGCAGTGCCCCATGATGATATCCATGTCATGTTCGATGATGAGAAAAGTACTGCCCTGGTCGTTGAGGCGATGAATCAGATCCAGGATCTTGTTCTGCATGGTGGGGTTGATGCCTGCGGCCGGTTCGTCCAGAAGAATCAATTGGGGATTGAGCATCATCACCCGCATGAGGTCGAGAAGCTTCTGCTGCCCGAAGGACAGCTCCGCCGCGTAGTGGTCCTTGAGTGGCAGAAGATCGGCCAGCTCTAGCATCTCGCGCGCCCGTTCTTCGGCCCCCGCGCTGTGCGACGCGACGATCATGTTCTCCCATACGGTCATCTTCGGAAAGATGCGGGTGATCTGAAACGTGCGGCCAATGCCGCGGCGCGCGATCTCGTGGGGAGGCAGGCGGGAGATGTCATCGCCGTGAAAATAGATGTGGCCGCTATCGCGTTTCAGGACTCCGGAGATCACCTGGAAGAGGGTGGTCTTGCCGGCCCCGTTGGGGCCGATGAGCCCGACGATCTTTCCGGTCTCGACCACAAACGAGCAGTTGTCCACGGCCCTGAGCCCGCCAAAATCCTTTCTCACCCGCTCGAGTACCAGGATGGCGCCGTCCTGCATTACAGCCACCTTGTACGGGGCAGGATGCGCCTATCTTGCAGCCATGGGATGATGCCCTGCGGCATGAAGAGGATGATGATGATGAGCACGGCGCCAAAGATCACCATGTGGAGGAAGATGAAGCGCGCCCAAATAGCCTCTGAAATGATCGTGAACAACGCTGCGCCCACCACCGGCCCCATGACCGTGCCCAGTCCTCCGAAGGTAGCCATGACGATTGGGATCAACGTATAATAAGCCGTGACAAACATCGTGGCGGGAACGAGGTAGTTCACGTAAGCGGCGTAGAGGCCCCCCGCCAGACCGGTCAAGAAGGCGCACAGGGTAAAGGCCATGAGCTTTTTGCTCGTCGTGTTGAGCCCCATCACTTGAGCTGCCAGCTCGTCCTCGCGAATCGTCAGCAGTTGGAGGCCGAAGCGGCTATTCGCCACGAGGAAGACGACCACGGTGGTCAGGAGCGCCACGAGCCCCATGGCGTAGTATTTCGCCGCCAGGCTCATGCCGGAGATAAATCCGATGCCCACGCCGCCGCCCGTCAGGGGGGCCATAAAATCCATGGAAAAAAATACCCGGAGGCCTTCCGCCAGGCCCAGCATGGCGATGGCAAAGTAGATCCCGCGCGCGCGCAGCAGTGGAATCCCGATCAGGAGGCCAAAAGCCGCGGTGACCACTCCCGAAACTCCCAGGGCAGGCAGCCAGTGCGCCCCGAATTTCCCGATCAGGATCGCGGTGGTGTACGCGCCGACGCCGACGAGCCCCACGTAGCCGAAGTTCACGTATCCGGTATAGCCGGAAAAAAGGTTCCAGCTTTGCGCGGTGGCCACCCAGAAGAAGATGAGAAATGTGAGCGTCACGGTGTAGGCCGAGGCCACATAGGGCAGAATGGCCAGGGCGGAGAGCAGGATCAGAGGCAGACTCCACACCAGCGCTTTCCTCACTCTCCGGTCGACCCTCTCCCAAATTATTTCTGGCTTGGCCTCGGCGGCGCGGTCCGCGGTCGAATGGGAATCTTCGCGCATGGGAAATCTCAGGTCTCTGCGGTGCCGAAAAGCCCTCCGGGGCGCAAGAGCAGCACCACAATGATGGTCGCGTAGAACGTCAGTTGGGCGAGGTGGGAACTGAAATAGAAGGTGATCAGGCTTTCAACCATCCCGAGAAGCAGGCCGGCGAGAAAAGCTCCCCAAAGGCTCCCCAGGCCTCCCACCACGACGACCGCGAAGGACTTCAGGATGAAATCATGCCCGACGCCTGGAGAAAGCGAGAACTGGACGGGAACGAAAGCGCCGGCCGCCCCTGCGAGGGCAGCGCCGCAGCCGAAGCTCAGCATCCGGACTTTGCGCGCATCGATGCCGCAGGCTTGGGCGACCTCGTAGTTTTGCGATACGGCGCGAATGGCCTTTCCCCAGCGGG
Organism: Deltaproteobacteria bacterium; assembly: GCA_016193385.1. The sequence goes on along the minus strand of JACPSF010000340.1, from coordinate 12,274 downwards.
TGGCTTTCAAGAAGAGGAAGAGCGCGAAAGCGATGACCATGCTCGTCACGAAAATCATCAGCATGTACATGGGGAAGTTCCAACCCAAGAGGCGCACGGGGTAAAGCAGCCAGGTGAAACCTCTGGGATCCGGGGTGAAGAGGACTTGCGCGCTTTGCACCAGAACGATGGACAAGCCGAAGCAGAGCATCAGGGAAGAGAGCTCTGGCCTGCCAACCACGCGCTCGATAAAAAGCCTTTGAATAGCCACGCCGAAGAAAAAAAGCAGCGGCATGGCTATGAACAAAGAAGCAATGGGGTTGAGTTGGATGGCAGACCAGGTGAAGAAGCTGACATAACCGCCGATCATGAGGAACTCGCCGTGGGCGATGTTGACGACGCGCATGACGCCGAATATCAGTGAAAGCCCCATCGCCATGAGCGCGTAAACCGCGCCGATCATGAGCCCCCTAAGGGAAAACTCGATGAAGTTCAGCAGTTCCCCCATGGTTCGGTGAGCTATGAGGACTGAGCAGTGGGTAGAACTCGGCGCTTGGCCGTCGTGCTTGCTAAGCTATCTGGGCCAACCGATCCACGGCTCGACAGTGGCTAACTCCCTGGGCCAGACAACCTCTTTTTTCCCCTTTTGCCACTGGATCACGAAGTGCTGTTTTTTGAGCTGGATTCCGGCATCCGCCTGGCCGAGCTTTACGACCCCGTAGTCCCCGTAGATCGTTTCGCCTGACCAATCGAAGAGAAAGTCACGAATGAGGTTCCGATCGACCTTGCCCGCCCGTTTCAGCGCTTCGTTGATAGCCCGGGCAAGGAGCTGGCCCGCTCCATAACCCGCGGCAGACCAGTATTCCGGGTCGCGCTTAAAATCTTCCCTGTAACTCCTCACGAAATCCTCGTTGGTGATCGTGGCGCCCTCAACCACGAACCCTCTGGTTTTAACGGTGGGCAACCAGATGTCGCTGCCTGCCACTCCGTCAGCTAGCGCCCCTAGGTCCTTAACAAACTTGGGATCAGCAACGCCGACCGTAAGGGCTAAGAGCTTTAACTTGTAGCCGATTCCGGCAGCGGCTCTGGTGACGCCCACGGCGGCGGGATAGTAACCTGCCTCGGCTAGGAACTCTGCTCCCAGGCTTCGCGCCTTGGAGACTAACGGCGCCCAATCGGTGACGGCCTTGTCGTACTTTTCATCCATAAGAATTTTAAGCCCGCGCTCTTTGGCTCGCGCCCTAACCCCCTCGGCCACGCCTATAGGGAATGGGGTATCCTCGTACAGGATCGCGATGTTTTTCGCCTGGCTCCTTTCGATAGCTAGGTCCACCGACCCCATGAGGTAGAGGGGGGCCGTCGAGCTGAATTGAGTCATCCACTTGGCGCTCTTGCCCTTCCATGGGTCGACGGTGGCGACGATTGAGGCTAACGCGGGGACTCCCTGCTCCTCGATCACCGATGCCACGGCAGCCGTCAGCTCGCTGCCATAAGGGCTGAATAAGAAATCGACTCGGTCAACCGTGGCTAGCCGCCTCGTCAGCTTAATGGCTTCGGCCGGATCGCTCTTATCGTCATAGAACACGAGCTTCACGGGGCGTCCTTGAATCCCACCGCGCTGGTTGACATGTTTCTCCCAGAGCTTATGGCCCTCGAAGAGATACCCCGCCGGTCGCTCGAACCGACCGGTCACCGACATAGAAATGCCGATCTTGATGGGCTCCTGACCGAAAGCGGCAAGAGACGTTAAGAGCACGAAAGCGGCGGCCACAACACCGCCACTCATGAGTAACTTCCTTATGCCGGCGATACTCGGGTTAAGCATGGTCGTTCCTCCCTCGGGCTTGCCTTTGGTTCAACTCTACTCTTAAGTCTATCGGCGGTCAATAAATCCTTGGCTCTTGGTCCATTGATCCCTTCGGGGAACAGGTCTGCCGGGCTTGGGCTATCCGGCCCACTTTCCTTGACATAGCGTCTCGTGCAATCGTATGGTGAGTTTGGACCGGTTCAAGTAGGGCCCCAACAACATAAGGAGGACACGATGGCACGCGCGGAAAAGGTCAGAGCGGTCGAGGGGAAAATGAGGTATCGCGGCCTGAGGGAGTGGCTGGAAGAGGTGGACCGGATGGGAGAGCTGTTGAGAATCAACGGCGCTCATTGGGATCGAGAAATGGGTTCCATCACGCAAATGCTGACCGAGAGCAGTAAGGGGAAGGCCCCGGCCATTCTCTTTGATGAGGTGCCCGGCTATCCCAAAGGATTCAGGACCCTATACGGGCAGTTTTCTTCGATCAAAAGGGTCGCGCTCACTCTCGGTCTGCCGCTGGAATATGAAAGGAAGGTCGATATCGTCAAGGCCTACCACGAGCGGATGCAGAACCTGACCCTGATCAAGCCGAAATTCGTCAATAAAGGACCTATCCTGAGCCATGTCCTGGAAGGCGATAAGGTGGATCTGCTCAAGTTCCCGGTTCCTCTGCATCATGAGCTCGACAAGTCTCGGTATATCGGGACGGCCGACTGCGTCATCACCAAGGACCCGGACTCCGACTGGTTCAACCTCGGTGCCTATCGTTGCCAGGTTTACGACGGCAAGACCATCGGCTGTCAGATCACCGAAGGAAAACATGGGAGAATCCAGCGAGACAAATATTTCGAGCGGGGACAGAGCATGAAGGTGGTGGTGGTGTGCGGGCAGGACCCGCTGCTGTACATGCTTTCGGCCAGCCCGCTTCCTGAACGGATCTCCGAGCTGGACTTCGCCGGCGGCCTCCGGGGCGAGCCCATCGAAGTCGTTCGCGGTCCTTACACCGGCTTTCCGATACCGGCCGACGCGGAGATCGCCGTCGAGGGCGAAATGGTGCCAGGGCAGACCAAGCCGGAAGGCCCTTTCGGCGAGTGGATGGGCTATATTTCTGACGATGTCGTTCCCCGTCCGTATATCGACGTCAAGACAGTCCTATATCGCGACGATCCGATCCTTACCTGCGCCCCACAGCACAAGCCGGTAGATGAGACCGGGCTGCTGAAAGGGATTGCGGGAGCCGCGGAGATTTGGAAGGCGCTCGAGGCTTGCGGGCTTCCTGAAATCCTCGGGGTTTGGAATCATGAGGGCGCTCCGGCCACGCGCTTCACCGCTATTCAGATCCGCCAGCGCTATCCCGGTCACGCGCGCAATGTCCTGCACGTGGCCTCTTCCTGCTCCGCCGGAGCCTACAACGGCAAATGGACGGTCGTCGTGGACGAAGACATCGACGCGTCGGACCTGGACCAGGTTCTCTGGGCGATGTCGACGCGCTTCGATCCGATCACCGACATCGACATTATTCAAAAGGCGTGGTCATCCGGGCGAGATCCGATGTTTCTCCCGGGGAATTTTAATAACCGGATCCTTGTCGACGCTTGTATTCCCTACGACCGGAAAATTCGCGGTAAGTTCCCGCGGGTGGTCGAAGTCAGCCCGGAGTTGAGAGCCAAGCTCAAAGCGAAATTCGGGAACATTCTGGCCTCGGTCTAGGTGTGCTGTCGCTCCTCGCGTGGACCCTTCTCCCGGAGCAAGGAGCTGATTAAGGCGGAAATGCCGACCGCCGTGATTCCTGCGAACGTATAGTTCAGCGCGCCCACGAAGGCCTCTGGCATCCGCGGGGTCGGCGCCGCGGCGCGGTCTCCTGTCAGGAAGCGGAAGACCACGGTCATTAGAAAACTCCCCATACTGACTCCGAAGGCATTGCCAAGACCGAAGCTCGTGAAAAGAGCGCCCGTGGCCACGCCCCGGTGTTCTCGGGGAACCGAACCGATCATGGTGGCGTGGTTCTGCGGATAAAAGAGTGCCAATCCAAGGCCACCGGTTGCCAGGATGAGAGTAGGGAAAAGCCAGTGCGAGTCAGGTTTCAAGGCCGTTCCCAGCGCCGAGGCGGCAATCACCAGCACCAGTCCCCCCATCGCGGGAAGGCGCGTTCCCATTTTGTCGGCGAGATAACCGCCCAAAGGGGAAAGCGTCATGGTGAATAACGGCCCGGATATAAAGAGAAGGCCCATAAAACTGGGAGAGAGGGAGAGGACTTCCTGGAGGTAGAACGGGATGACGAACGCGGTCGCGGTCTGAGTGATTGTGACGAGAAGAAGCGACAGGGCGCTGAACGTGAAGCTGCGGAGTTTGAAGAGATCGAGGTTCAGGATAGGGCTCGGCGCCGTTCGTTCCTGGACTATAAACCCCGCGAAAGAGCCGGCAAAGCCGAGGATCAGGAGGTTTCGCCATCCCCAGGAAGCGGCTTCCATGATTTTGCGGTCTAAAAGCGCTACCAGGGCCACCGTCGAAACGACGAGCAGAGATGCCCCCGGGTAGTCAATGGCGAAGCCCTTTGTCTGCCGTTGAACGACAGCCGGTCCAAAAGACTGCTTCTGCTGGAACCTGTTCAGGATAAAGCAGGCGGTGCCGATTGGCACAAGCAGGAAGAAGATCCCGCGCCAGTGAATGAAATCGATGATGATCCCGCCGAGGCTCGGGCCGAAGAGAAAGCCTCCGTAGTGGGCCGTGGTCATCAGGGCCTGCGCTTTTCCGGCAGCGCCGGCATCGACCGACTCCATGGCAAGCGCCCTGGCCTGGGACAGACACATGGCGCCCCCGATCCCCTGGACGAGGCGAAACCCGATTAGCTGATAGACGTCCTGAGCCAGGCCGCAGAGAAACGAGGCGATCGTAAATACGGCGATGCCTGCCTCGAACACTGCGTTGCGCCCATAGAGATCCCCGACGCGGCCAAAAACCAGCGACAAGCTGATGGTTGCGAGTTGATAGGAAATCAAGGCCCAGGAGACTTCAATCAGGTCGGCGCCGAGCTTCTGGGCCAGGGTGGGCAGCGAGATGACGAAAATCATGTAGCCGACGGCGACGAAGAAGGTGCAGAGCATCGCATTACAAAGCATCAGCCAATTCACGTGGCGTTCCATGGAGCCTTCTTTGTACCGAACAAATCGCTGTGGGTCAAAGCACAGGAGGCTAGGCGTTGTGGCGGGCCTGCGCCAGTTCTTCGAGAAGGAGAAGGACTTCCCTCTGATCAGGAAGGTTAATTTTGGCGTGGGATTGGGTCATCCCGACTTTGATGGAGTAGGCGGATTCGGGGAGAACCCGGAACAGATCTTCGTCGGTGCAATCGTCGCCGATGGCCAGCACGAAATCCGGCCGATGCTCCGCCAAAAAGTGCATGCCGGCCGTGCCCTTGTTCACGGTTGCCTGCTTTACCTCCACCACCCTGCTTCCCTGGAGCACGTGAACGTCGATGTTGGCGGTAAACGTAACCAGCTCGTCCATGAGTTCCTTCGCCCGAAGAGACCCCTGCTCCGGGTCGGCCTTGCGGTAATGCCAGACAAGCGAAAAGTCTTTCTCTTCCACCCAGGAGCCGGGAAGCCGATCCGCGTACAGTTCGAGAAGGGGTAAAATCTTGGGCTTCCAGTCGTTCGCCAACGGGGTTAAGATTTTCCACGCCGGGTCGTGCTTTCTCCTGATCCAAACCCCGTGCTCCGCGACGAGCGCCGTGGGCAGGCTGCCGAACCATTTCTGGAGCGTTTCCTTGTCGCGTCCGCTGATGAGTACGACGTGGTTTTTGGAGTCTTCGCATAGGCCCCGGAGAGTGGATAGCAGCCGCTCGCTGGGCTTGGCCTTTTGCGGGTGGTCTTCGAATTGAACCAGAGTTCCGTCGTAGTCAAGAAGGAATAGCCGGCGCCCGGCGGTGCGGGAGCTTTGGAGCAGCGGTTCCTTTACGGCCGCGCCGAATGTCTTCGCCGCCGACCTCTTCTGTTCCTCCGTGAGGAGGAGGAGTTCCCGAATGAAATCGTCCGCCCAGCGCACGACATCGTAGCGGCGCAAGCGGGTTTGCATCGCCTGGTTGCGCCTGATTTGCTCCTCTAGCGGCATTTCCATCGCTTCCTTGAGCGCGTCTGCGATTTCTTCGCTGTTCGTGGGATTGATGATAATGGCTTCACCCAGCTCCTTTGCGGCGCCCGCCATCTCGCTCAGGATTAAAACCCCGCTCCGATCGGTTCTCGTCGCAATATATTCCTTTGCGATGAGGTTCATGCCGTCCCTCAAGGGCGTGACCAAGGCAACATCACCGATTCTGTAAAGGGCCATCAAAGGAACGATCGGGAGGAACTTGTACTGGTACAGGATCGGCGTCCATTCGAGATTGCCGAACCTCCCGTTGATCTTTCCGACCAGTTCGTCGATCTGCCTCTTCATCTGTTGGTAATGCTCCACGCCGATGCGGGAGGGCACCACCACGAGCGCCAGGATGACCTTCCCGTGCCATTGTGGGTTTTGTTGCAAAAAGGCTTCGTAGCCGTGCAGGCGATGGACGACGCCTTTCGTGTAATCGAGGCGATCGATCGAGAGGATTACCCTGGAGTTTCCCAGGCTCTTTTTGAGTTGGTCCGCCTCCTTTTTGACCTCCGCGCCGAGCGCGTCGTTATAGAACCTCTGGAAATCTACGCCCATCGGGAAAGTCTCGGCCTTGACCATGCGGTGGTTGAGCGTCAGGCGCCCCATGTTGTGCTCGTGGCCCAAAATACGCAGCACGCAGCGCAAAAAGTACTGGGTATATTCGTGGGTATGAAAACCGACGAGGTTGGCGCCCAGGAGACCCTCCAGGATTTCCCGCGACCATTTTCTTGCCAGCAAGCGAAACAGCTCGAAGGAAGGGAAGGGGATGTGGAGAAAAAATCCAATCGGCACGTCGGGCAGCGCCTCCCGCAGGAGCTTTGGCAGCAGCATCAGGTGATAGTCGTGGACCCAGACCACGTCGCCGGGGCGGATGATTTCCAGGATCGCATCGCGGAACCCCTCGTTGACCCTGACATAGGACTTCCAGTAATCCCCATCGAACGTGGCGCGGTCCGGAAAATAGTGGAAGAGGGGCCATATGGTCCTGTTGCAGAAGCCGAGGTAGAATGATCCCATGTCCTTTTCCGAGATGAAAACCGGATGGGCCTGGAGCCGCGTAAGCAGATCTCGCCGCAGCTTTTCTTTTTCTCTGCGGCCGACGGTAATTCCGGGCCACCCGACCCAAATGTATTCGGCGCCCGCCATCGCAGGGCCTTTCAGCGAATCCAGATAAGCGCTCAAGCCTGACACCAGGCCGCCGGCGCTTTTTTCGAATTGCAGATGGCCTTCTCGCTCGGCAGCGGTGATGGGAAGCCGGTTGGATACGACGAGGAGTCTCATACGGCGTGATCCTACTTCTTTTAATCGCCTATACCTTTTTGGCGGCCATGGCAACTAGAGGGTCGAATGATCGTCGGATGGTCTGGTTTTTTTGTTCCTTTCGCGGCAAGTTTGGATTAGGATCAATCAATTGCCTTGCTCAATCGGAAAGGAGAGGGCCATGGCCTATACGAGTTGGCGGGGCGTTGTGGGTGTCATCAAGCCCACGATGAGACCGGGATCACTGGAGGAATTCATCCGCCTGCTTCCCGAGGGGATCGGAGTGATTCCTTTGTTCCTCGGTATCCGTCGTGGCACCGAGGACGAGTTTCAGCAGGCGATGCTGGCCTATGAGGCCAAGGTGGCCGAACTGGCAGAACTCAAACTGGATCTCATTCACCCGGAGGGCGCTCCTCCGTTCATGGTCCAAGGGTTTGAGGGAGAAAAAAGGGTGGTCGGGGAATGGGAGAAAAAGTTTAAGCTTCCCATTGTCACGGCCGGCATGACGCAGGTGGAAGCGATGCGGGCCTTGAAGGTGAAAAAAATAGCCGGCGTCACTTACTTCACCGGTAGCATCAACGAGACTTTTTCCCGCTATTTCAAAGAAGCGGGTTTCGATGTCCTGGGCATGGAGGGAATCTCGGTTGCCTTCGAAGATGTGGGCCGGCTTTCCTCTGAAGAGGTTTACGCTCACACGCGAAAAGCCTTTTTGCGCCATCCCGGAGCCGACGCCATCTACATGCTCGGCTCCGGCTGGCGCACGCTGGATATCATCGCTCCGTTGGAGCAGGACCTCCAGGTTCCGGTAATCCATCCCGTGCCTGCGCGTGTGTGGGCGATCCAGAAGCGGCTCCACGTAAGGCAGCCTGTTAGGAGATTCGGCCGTCTTTTGGAAGAGATGCCCTAGATACAGCTTGCAGTTTTAAAAGTCGAAGATGTTCTTGACATCTCGACAGGGCCGTCATAGTATCCGCGCCAATTTAGGGAGATTCACCTCAGCGTCGATCTTTGTCGTTGGAATTCCCGGAAAGGGATTGTGTGCAGCATCCTCGGTCTGCCCGGGTTGCCCTTTCTCTATTAGCTCTTCTATCGCTTCTCCTTTTCTCAACTTCTTCCTCCCAGCAGCAAGGACCTGTTCTCTACGTTAACAACGCTGACCCCACCTGTAATGGCAGGTCGCCCTGCTATACAACGATCCAGGCCGCAGTCGATGCCGCACTTCCTGGGGATACAATCCAAATCCAGGCGGGCAGCTACGCTGAGAAGGTGACGATCTCTGGAAAAAACAACACTGCAACGGTAACCGAGTCTGACCGCATCATCATCGAGGCCGATCCCCTATCCCCTCCAGGAAGCGTGGTAATCACCGGCGCAAGCCAGGTCTGCACCAACGGCTATGCTTTCAGGCTCCAGCAGTCAAAGTTCATCACCATGCGAGGTCTCACCATCACCGGCACAGGCGGCCAGGCGATCTCTCTCATGGGAGGCAACAATCAAAACCAGGCCATCCACATCGAGCAGAACCGGATCTTCGACAACGGCAGCAGCGAATGCAACGGTGGAATTACCATCGCTCGTGGTAACCCCGATACTCTCATCGTCAACAACCTGATTTACGCCAACGGCAGAAACGGCATCACCTTTATAGATGCCGATGGCGGGCCGCACTATATTATCGAGAACACCATTCATACCAACCAATGGAGCGGAGTCAGGGTAGCCCGTAGCCATGAGGTTTTTCTTGTCAACAACGTCATCACCCAAAACGGCACTGCCGCAGGCTCGACCGGCGGAAGGTTTGGCATCAGCCGCGAGGCCTCCACTGCACCCCAGCCCCAGGGAATTCACCTTCTAAATAACCTTATCTGCGGCAACCGATTGGGAGAGATTGATGGGCCAGCCCTCGATGGCACAGATTCAGAGAATCTCACTCCAGGCGGCTTGCAAGGAGCCGGAGTCAGCGCCAGTCCTGGCTGCGAGATTCCGGCCAATGTCTACGCCAACCTGAATGGAACTGACGGTCTTCCTAACACCGCCGATGACGATTTTAGGCTTGCCGCTGGTTCCCCCGCCATCGATGGGGGGATGGACCCGCGCACTTTGGGACTGAATATCCTCTTCAATGCGACTTTCGAATCCGACTTCTCTACTGAAGCAATTCGTCCCTCTGACGGCAATGCCGACCGCCTTTTGGCCTTTGACATGGGCGCCTTTGAGTTTCCCAACAATCCCCCGACTGCCAACGCTGGTGCGGATCAAACGACGTTCAGAGGAGTTCTGGTAACCCTAGATGGAACGCAGAGCCATGATGCTGACGGAGCGCCCTTAACCTTTCAGTGGACCGTTATATCCCAGCCCGCTGGCAGTGCGGTCTCGCTCGATAATCCGACCTCTAATAGACCGCTATTTACTCCCCCTCTCCTCGGCGCTTATGTTTTTCAACTTGTAGTAAACGATGGCGAATTTAATAGTGCTCCAGCTCTTGTTCGGGTCACTGCAGTTAACCGAAACCCCACAGCGAATGCTAGCGGTCCCTACAGTGGCAGAGCACGAGATCCCATTCAGTTTACTGGCTCTGGCAGTGATCTGGATGGAGACCCAGTCACTTTTACCTGGGACTTTGGGGATGGGGGGACGGCCTCAGGGCCTGTCCCCACTCATGCTTACGCCAGCGCTGGCACTTTCACCGTCACCATGACGGTTGCCGATCCCTTTGGCGGCTTTGCAACCTCGCAGACAGCCGCCACCGTCACGACAGCAGGTCCAGAGATCACGGCCTTTTCTCCGGGAAGCGGGACATTGGGAACCGAGGTAACCATTCAGGGAAAGAGCTTCGATCCAACTCCTGGAAGTAGCGTCGTTAGATTTAACGGTGTGCGGGCCCTTATTACCGGCATCGCTCAGACAACTATTAAAACTTTTGTCCCACTTGGCGCTACCACAGGCCGGATCACAGTGGAAACACCTCAGGGCATTGGAACGAGCAGCGAGGATTTTATTGCCCAGCTCCGGCAAGACTTCGCCCTTTCTGTCAGCCCTGGTGTTGGAATCGCCGTGCAAGGGACATCCACGAGTTATGCTGTCCAGGTCCTAAGCACGGGGATCGAACCCTTCACTGGTCTTGCTGCTCTTACTGTCACCGGACTCCCACCCGGCGTGACCGCCGCCTTCATGCCCTCCACCTTGGGTTCGAGCACCCCAGGCATTCTCACCCTGACCACTACAAGCTCTACTCCTGTAGGCTCAAACGCAGTCGAAGTGCGTGCCACAACGCACATTGAAGGCCACACAGTCACGCGCGCAGCGACTATCACCTTGGGAGTTCAGGCTCCGGGACAAACTGTCCTTGCAGGAGAGGTGCGGGATGAGAACGACCGGCCCCTAGCTGGAGTCAGCATCAAGCAAGGCGGGACTACGATCACCGATCTCGGCGTTACAGATGCTGGAGGAAATTTCTTCATCCCGCTTTCCGTTATGGGACAGCAAATCTTCCTGGTTGACGGCAGCACTGCAAACACCCCAACTGCCACCTACTCCACCATTCCCGTGACCCTCGACATTCAACCGGGAGTAGTGAACACCCTCGGCTTTACTCCAAGGCTTCATGCGCAGCCAGTGGTGAAGCTTACGCCGATTACCCCAGGCCAAGCGGTTGTGCTCACAGACCCTGAGATTCCGGGCTTCAAGATGACGATCCCTACCGGAGTCCAGATTATTGGGTGGGACGGAAAGCCCAACACTCAGTTCAGTGTGACCGCAGTCCCAATCGACCGTTCCCCTCTGCCTCCACCTCCGGCCGGTCAAAGCTCCAGGCAAATTTACCTGTTCAACTTTGGCAAGATGGGCGGGGGAATCCCGACCGGAAATATCCCCATAGATACTCCCAACGATGTGGATGGGCTGCCTGGAGAGAAGGTGGATCTGTATTACTTCAACGAAGCGCCGGACGGCACGGCTCCCAACCAGTGGGAGAAATATGGGACGGGAACGGTCTCCTCTGACGGTACCCGCATCGTCACGGATATCAATCCAGCCACAGGTTTGCCCTACGGCATCCCCCGGTTCTGCTGTGGCGCTTCTTCTACTTGGACAAGACAGATCTCGTTCTTCCTGGAATTCTCCCTATAGCAATCGCCCGCACTTATCGGACACAACTCACCAACGCCGGCCCATTTGGCCTCGGAACAAGCTGGCCTTACGACATCTTCATCCAGCCACCCCCGAATGGGTCACCCGACACCTTGATCCTCTTTACACCAGGCAATCGCCAGGATCTCTTTGCCCGTCAGCCGGACGGAAGCTTTCTGAATAGTACCTCGCCAGCCTTGCGGGGAGGGGTGGTAACAGTGGCAGGAGGTGTCCGTTCTTTACGCTTCAAAGATGGCAGCCTCTGGCGCTTCGATACGGCGGGTAGGCTCATCAACCAGGCTGACCGAAATGGGAATGTTCTAACGCTTATCCGGGATGGTCAAGGCCGGGTGACTGGAATTACCGACCCTTCAGGACGGCAACTGACTATATTCTACACGGGAGCTAACCTCCAGATTGACCGCATCCAGGACCCCATAGGGCGTGAGGTCCGCTACGGCTATGATGCGTCTGGGCGGCTCATCAACGTAACGGACGCCGCGGGGGGTATAACCCGGTACACCTACGATAGCGGCCACCGGATGGCGAGCATCACCGATCCCCGCGGGATTACCTTTCTTGCCAACGTGTACGACAGCGCTGGACGCGTGATCCGCCAAACCCAGGCTGATGGCGGCATCTGGACTTTTGCCTATACGACCACGGGGACTTTTATCAGCCAGACAACTGTTACCGATCCTCGTGGAAACAGCACAACCTACCGCTTCAACGCCGCAGGCTATCTCATTAGCCAGACAGATGCCGTTGGACAAACCACTGCCTTCGACCGACAGCCGGGAACCAACCTCTTAGTCGTTACCACCGACACTCTCGGGCGAGCGGTCCGCTTCACCTATGACGCGAGTGGGAACGCGACCAGCATCGCCGACCCGGCAGGAAATGTGCGTCGCTTCGAGTATGAGCCGACTTTTAACAAACTCACAAAGATTACCGATCCGCTGGGGAACG
>JACPSF010000253.1 GCA_016193385.1 Deltaproteobacteria bacterium | reverse complement strand
GAGCCGCACGCCGATTCCCGGTTCGCCTTCCCGACTCTCAATGGCGATGGTCATGCCCGCTTCGAAGACCTGCGGGTGCTCGAGCGACCACTGGCGGTTGATGATCGGGTAGCCGTAGTGATACATGCCGATGCCGTGGCCGATCTCCATCGTGAGCACCTCCGCCTCATCCTTATAGCCCCATTTCGAGGCGGGCGGGAAGCGCTTGGCCGCGTCGGCGGTCGTGGCTCCGGGCTTGATGGCTTCGATGACGGCGTCCTGGCGCTCGACTATCTGTTTGTACCAATCCTTGACCTTGCGGTCCGGTTCCTTGGCCACTGAGAAGGTCCGGTAGTAGCAGGTGTTGTAGCCGTTGTAGCCCACCCCGCAGAAGGCGGCGTAGGCCAGATCGCCGAATTGCACGATGCGCCCCGTGTGATCTATTCCTCGCTCAAAGTTGGTGGGTCCCGTGTGCATGTGACCGCGCGGCACCGTGTCCGCTCCGGCGTCGTAGGCGGCAAGCATGGCCTGATGTGAAACCCACACCTCATCGGCACCGGGCTTAAGTATCTCCCAAACCTTATTCCACGCGTTGTCGGTGATCGCATAGGCCATCTTGAGACAATTGATCTCATCGACCGTTTTGGTTTTCGTGGCTTCGAGCATCAGGGGCCATCCTTTGACGACCTTAAGCCCCTTTGCGGCGAGCGCCTGGTTGGCGTTTGCGTCAAAACCCACCACGGCGAGCTTCTCGCCCAGAAGCTTGCGCTCCGCCAGCTCCTGATAAATCCCGTCGGCAAATAGCGCCGCCTCCTTTTCGGTAGCTTCGGGGCCGCACCCCTCGTTCACCCAGTTGCGCGCCAGCCGCCAGTGCTTGATCCAGGGGGCTTCCTGGGGATAGTTGTGATACCAGCCGGCGTGGAGGAAGGCGACCGGGTCGTGCTCGGCGAAAAAGAGCACGTACCAGAGCTGAGGAAGGAACTCCGCCCCGCGCAGGCCCGAGAGGTAACGGGTGTTGGGCGCCCCGGCCGCGAGGATCGTCGCCACGCCTTGCTTCTTCATCACCTGGCGCGCTTTTTCCTGGCGCTCCCGCCTCATGCGCTCCACGTTAATGCGCTCCTGCCAGTCGGCAATGCCCGTGCCGAATGTGAGCTTAGATGCCATCTTGACCATTTTGGGTCCTCCTTGTTGCTGAACGACTTAAGTCAATGGGCTCTTTTTATTCCACACTACGGCTAGCCGTCAAGAGGCCAGAATTGGCAAAAATTTAAGGTCAGTCGATGGAGGAAGGTTTCGTAACCGTGTCAGGTGATTTATCTGAGGGCGGGGAGAACTTCGTCGGCCAAGAGGCTGATGGCCTCTCCGTAGTCGGGACCCAATTTGGCGAAGGCGATCTGGTCGAAACCGAGGTTAGCTGCGGCGTGGGCTAGCTCCAGAATCTGCTCTCCGACCTCTTCGGGTTTGCCTGCCGCATAATTGGCGCGGACCATCTCCTCGTTGACGAGGGAGGCGGCTTCCTCGATCGTCGCCCCAGCCACGAACTTTGCCTTTAGCGAGAGGACGTCTTTTCGGTCCACTTTCAGAGCCGAGTATTCTTCCGGGGTAAAACCGAGCGCCTCCAGTTGCAGGATGGAATGGGCCACTTGCCGCTTCGGGAAGTCGATTGCCTGCCGGCGGTTGCGCGAGATCGAGAGGTTTAACTCGCAGATCTTGCGCAACCGCTTTCCGGGCCGGGCCTCCCGGGCCGCTTCATCGGCTTGCGCCAGCATTTGTGGCAGGCGCCCGGCTGAGGTCCGTTGCCGCCGCCATAAACACGGAAGCTGGAACGAGGCGCGAAGGCAAGACGGAATTTCCCTTTAGAGTTGAGGCGGTAGTAGTGCTGCAGGAGAGGATAGTCCGCGTACGCCACCTCATCGCCGGAGAGCGCCCGGCGGAGAAACTCGGCGGTTTCACGGACCATGGCGATAGGTTTCAAGATTTCCACGTGCTGGGGCGACTGTCCCAGGTCTCCGCGCGCGAGGCCCACACCGATTTCCCGGCCGTCGCAGAGCTCCGAGAGAGAGGCCAGGACATCCGCTACGTCCATGGGGTTATGGAAGTAGGGAACGAGGATGGCTGTCCCGATGCGGATGGGAACGCGCGCCGCGATCGCGGTGAGAACCACGATCTGGCTTCGGTAGCGAAGGTTGTCATTGACCCAGATCTGCTCGAAGCCTCTGTCGCACGCAAGGGCGGCGAAGCGCACTAAATCCGGCAGCGTGTGCTGGTTGGCGAGGTGGGTGACGAACTGAAGCCCGATCTCTGTCCGGAAAACTGCCATCGACCTTAGGCCGACTTTCGCTGCAGGAGCTGCCGCAACACGTACTCAAGGATGCCGCCATGACGGTAGTAGTCGAGCTCCGCAGGCGTTTCGATGCGACAGGTGACCTTGAATTCCTTGGTTTTTCCGTCGTCGCTCCCGGCTTTCACGGTTAACTCTTTCCTCAACGCGAGTCCATCGGAGATTCCCGCAATTTCGTACGTCTCAAATCCGGTGAGACCGAGAGACTGCAAGCTCTCGCCGGCTTTGAACTGCAGGGGAACGATTCCCATGCCGATCAAATTGCTCCTGTGGATGCGCTCGTAGCTTTCCGCAATGGCCGCTTTGACTCCCAGGAGTCTCGGTCCTTTGGCTGCCCAATCGCGCGATGAGCCGGAGCCGTATTCCTTCCCGGCGACCACGATCAGGGGAATGCCCTCTTTCTGATACTGCACGGCGGCATCATAGATCGACATCTGCTTCTTGTCCGGCAGGTGCACGGTCCAACCCCCTTCAGTGCCGGGCGCGAGTTGATTCTTGAGTCGTATGTTGGCGAACGTCCCGCGTATCATTACTTCATGGTTGCCGCGCCGCGCGCCGTACTGGTTGAAATCCTTTGGCTGGACGCCGTGCTCCGTGAGATAACGGGCAGCAGGACCGTTCTTTTCGATCGAGCCCGCTGGCGAGATATGGTCGGTCGTGATCGAGTCTCCGAGCAGCGCCAGGACGCGGGCGCCGATGATGTCTTTTGGCGTCGAAGGCGTCGTGGCCATGTCTTGAAAGTATGGAGCCTCGCGCACATAGGTCGAATTGGGATTCCACTCGAAGAGCTGTCCCTCGGGAGTCGGCATCTTCTTCCAGCGCTCGTCCCCCTCAAAGACCTCGCCGTATTCCTTCTTGAACATCTCCGACCTGACCGATTTGCGTATGCTGTCCCGGATCTCCTCCGGCGAAGGCCAGATATCCTTAAGATAAACCGGCTTGCCTTTGGCATCTTCCCCGAGCGGCTCGCTGGTGATGTCCATGTCCATACGGCCCGCCAGCGAGTAAGCGACGACCAGCGGTGGCGAGGCGAGATAATTGGCCCGCACTTGCGGGTGAATCCGGCCCTCGAAATTCCGGTTGCCGGAGAGAACCGCTGCGACTACCAGATCGCCTTCCTGGATGCCGGCGGCGATCGGCTCCGGCAGAGGTCCGGTGTTGCCGATGCAGGTCGTGCAGCCGTAACCCACGAGATAGAAACCGAGCTTTTCCAGGTAGGGGAGAAGACCTGTGTCTTTAAGATAGGCGGTAACGACTTTCGATCCCGGCGCCAAACTGGTCTTAACCCACGGCTTTTTCTTAAGGCCTCGCTCCACCGCTTTTTTGGCGAGCAGCCCGGCGCCGACCATGACCGAAGGGTTGGAGGTATTGGTGCAGCTCGTGATCGCCGAGATCACGACGGATCCATGGCTGAGCTGAAAGCGGTCACCGTTGAGCTGAACGGAAACAGCGCGGCCCGCGTCGCCGCTTTTGAGCAGCGAGGGGAGCGCCTGTTGGAATAAAAGCTTGGCTTGCTTCAGGGGCACGCGGTCCTGCGGCCGGCGCGGCCCCGCCAGGCTCGGCTCCACGGTCGCGAGGTCGAGGTCCAGTGTGTCGGTGAAAACCGGATCGGGAGATGCATCGGTGCGGAAAAGCCCCTGCTCCTTGCAGTAGGTCTCGACCAATCGTATCAGCTCGGCGCTCCGGCTGGTGAGCTCGAGGTATTTGAGCGTCTCGTCGTCGGGGGGGAAAAAGCCGATGGTCGCGCCGTACTCCGGCGACATGTTGCCGATGGTTGCCCTGTCCGCGATGCTGAGAGTGGAAAGGCCCGGACCGTAAAACTCCACGAACTTTTCCACTACCCCTTTCTTCCGCAGCATTTGCGTGACGGTGAGGACGAGGTCCGTGGACGTTGCGCCCTCTGGTAGTTTCCCGTGAAGTCTGAAACCGATGACATCGGGAATCAGCATGATCAAAGGCTGGCCGAGCAAAGCGGCTTCGGCTTCGATCCCGCCCACGCCCCAGCCGACCACTCCGAGCCCGTTGATCATCGGAGTGTGCGAATCCATGCCGACGAGCGTGTCCGGGAAAGCGAGTGTTCCGCCGTTCCCCTTGGCTCGGAAAACCACCTGGCCCAGGTATTCGAGATTCACCTGGTGGCAGATACCAGTGTCGGGAGGGACGACTCTAAAATTGCGGAAGGCTTTTTGTCCCCAGCGCAGAAAGGCGTAGCGCTCGACATTGCGCTCATATTCGATTTGGGAGTTGAGATGGAAGGCCTCTGAAGATCCGAAGCGGTCGACCTGAACTGAGTGGTCGATGACGAGATCGCACGGCGCGAGCGGGTTGATCTTTTTCGGATCGCCTCCCATTCGCTTCATCGCTTCCCGCATTGCCGCGAGATCCACGACCGCCGGCACGCCGGTGAGATCCTGCGTCAACACCCGCGCCGGCATGAAGGCGATCTCCTTCTCTTTTTTCGCCTTTGGATTCCAACCTGCGAGCGTCTCGACGTCCGCCTTTGTCACCAGGCGGTTGTCCTCGTGCCGCAAGAGATTTTCCAAAAGGATCTTCAACGACACGGGGAGCTGCGAAACAGTTTTAAACCCGGCCTTCTCCAGCCGGTCCAATCGGTAAATCGCGTAGGATTGCTTGCCGACCCTAAGGGTCGAGCGGGTTTTGAAACTATCCAGGGATTTGTGTGCCATTTGAGTCTCTCCTCAATTCGTCATAGGTTACTCTATTTTGTAGCCTAGGCCAAAGGCATAAAGCAACAGGGGTGACGGTCGCGCAACGGGGTATGGTGAAAGACCTTGACAACTCCCGGAAACGGTATGACGATTGAGGTGAAGCTATAGTGAAGGCAAAAAGAAAATTACCCTAATCCCCCCATCCCCCCTTTAGAAAAGGGGGGTGAGGGGGGATTTGATGTCAACTTATTTAATTCCGTCACTATATGTCGATGGACGATCCTCCCCAACCGGGTGAAGTCGTCAGGAAACTGTGCTTGGAGCCTTTAGGTTCAGTATGATCTCTGAGAGGAAAACGTGGCCCTTGTCGTTGAAACATATTCTGCGAAACGGTTGGACTCTACGGTGTCGGTCCTCGCCGATGCGTTCGTAGCCAATCCCCTCCATGTATCCGCCTTCGGGCCGCAACGAATCGACCAGAATAGGTTGTTCTTCCGCATCGGTCTGCAACACATGTTCACCGGCCAGGCCTTTGTCGCGCTGGTGGACGGCGCGGTGCGCGGATATATGCATTTTATCGCGTCGCCATACTGCCTCCCGCCGCCGGAGCAGATTCCGGCTGCAGCAGCGACTCTGTTGAGACCTCTTGGCGAGGCGCTTCCGCGGGTCGTGAAGTGGTTCTCTACATGGTGCCGTCTCGATCCGGAGGAGCCTCACGCGCATCTCGGACCCATCGGCGTTTCTCCCGAGGCTCAGGGCAAAGGAGTCGGCACGGCATTGATGAATCGCTACATCGAGTATCTCAAGCAGGAAGCAACCGCCGGCTACCTGGAGACCGACAGGCCGGAGAATGTGGAGTTCTACAAAAAGTTCGGCTTCGTCGTTCAGCGCGAAGAGCAACTCATCGGCGCGCCGACCTGGTACATGTGGCGACCGCGGGACGAGTAATATTGTTGTCCAACCCGGCTCTTGGTTTGAGATATGGTAAGAGTGATGGTATATTCGGTGCCATGAAAGCGACCATCGATAGGGCGGGAAGGCTGGTTATTCCCAAGGAAATTCGGCGGGAGGCCGGATTGAAGCCGGGACTGCCGCTGGACGTACGCTGGGAAAATGGAAGGATCGCGATTACACCTGCCCCCTTGCCTGTCAAGCTGGAGCGGAGGGGCCGTTTGCTGGTTGCCGTTCCGCGAAAAACTGTCGCGCCTCTCAAGACGGAAACGGTAGAACGAGTCCGTAAGACGCTGCGGCAGGAGCGCTCTTCACGGTCTTAAAGGCGGTGCAAGCTTTTCTTCCTGATACAAGCTGCATGATTGCGGCCGTCTGCTCGTGGCATGAACATCACAGCCAAGCGGCCGGCGAAATTCAGCAGCGGCTTCAGCGGCGGGAAAGGATGATCACCGCAGCCCCAGCCCTCGTGGAAGCCTATGCCGTGCTCACCCGCCTTCCTCCGCCGCACCGGCTTTCACCTGAAGACAGTCTGGTCTTACTTGAGGCGAATTTCATAAAGGGCGCAAGAACGATTGCCCTGCAAGCCGGATCTTACCAGGACCTGCTGCGTCAGGCCCCCAAGAATGGCGTGGCAGGAGGCCAAACCTACGACGCGGTCATCGCTATGTGCGCGATCAAGGCTAAGGCTTCCGCGCTGCTCACCTTCAACCCAAGTGACTTCCTGTTTGCGGCAAAGCAAATCGACATCATCGTTCCCGGAACCATCTAGCCCGCAAGTATTTCCCGTTTCGTGTTCGTTGATCGTGTCCGTGAACAACGCGAGCACGGCCCTTATTTCCCTCAGGGCTAACTATTGCCTCATGCCTCCCGCCTCATGCCTTCTCGGATAGGCCACAGACATAATAAGCAACAGGGGAGCTGTCGTAGCTATGACAGCATTGTGATGACCACTGGTTGTGGATACGGCGCCTAGTGAAAAAACCTTGACAAGACCTCGGATCGGCACGACAATCCCGGCAACCATGCGTCGTTTTCTGGACACAGGAATTTTTGGGATTCTGATTCTGGGGAGGTTCTGGGGACACAATACTGATTTCTTCCGCTTGCGCAAGCAAGTCGATATTCCATAGAGGCGCTTCGCTACCGTCTGGTTTTCTTTCGGGAGGTCGGCTGATTTAGCACTTCGCCCCACCGGGAAAGGAACGCCGTGACAAAGCCGTGTTCGTTGGACGACTCGACGGCCAACGGAGCAAGAGCCATCGCCACGGCTAGGGCGATATGATAGCCGATGGAGCGAGAGGCCAGCGCGCGGCGGTAAGCGGGGTGCGAGCGGTTGACCCAGACCGTGGATTCGACCAAGCGCCCGAGTTCCGGATCCTCAGAGCGGTCCTCGAACTGAATATCGAGCCCGTAGTGAGCGGGTTTCCGCACGCCTTTGCCCGGCAGGAGCAGACCGTGTTCCTGCGCCGGGACAGCGTGGGCCAGTCCGCCATCCGCCGGCTGGGTCTCCACGCGCTCTTCAGCCGGAGGTTCCTTTACCTCTTCCTCACCCTTCTCCGTCTCGGCCTGTTCCATTACCGAGGCCGTTACGAACGTACGCGCATCTGTGACTCTCCCGCTCCCGCCAAGAGGGAGTCTTTTTTGGCCGCCGGCACGGCGCTCCACCAGGGAAGCTAACAGTGGAAACTCGTCGGCAAGCTCTTCGAGTACGTGCACCAAATCTCTCTGCAAGGGACGGACTTCCCTTGGGCGCACGTCATCGGTCGATTCACGCGCATCGCCCCAGGCGGCGAGCTGCTTCGACACGGCTTCCTGGATGGCTTTGCGAAAGGCGAGGTATGCGGCGCCGCGCGTGCCGGTGCGAATGAAATCTCCCTTGTTGAGGGTTAAGGAAGCCGCGAGTTCCGGCACTTCGATCAGGCCACCCACCCGCTCCGGAGTCCAAGGCGTAAGACCCAGCCAATCCCATCCCCTTCGAATGACTTTGCCATAGGTGCTGATCGCGAGACCGCGCTGCTCTTCAGGGAGCGGAACATCTTCGCGGATCAGATAGCCGAAGGCTGAAGGCTTGCGCTTGCGAAACAGGCGAATCTCCAGTGGACCCTGGAGCGGAGCCGTCCAACGCTGTTTCTCCAATTGGCGGCCGTTGACGTGGATCGTGATGCCTTCGGGATAATGCGCGGCGAGAAATTCATCGAAGGTCGGATCGAACAATGGCTGGAAATGGCGGCGAATGCTCGCTTCGAGAAAGCCGGGATCCAGCAAAGGGGAGAGAGCGTTCTGAACTTTGAGGCGGACGGCCGTTCCCCGTTCGGACGCCAGGCCAAGAGGCGGGATCCACTTCCAGGGCGCCCGATGGCGCGATGCCAAACGCCAGGAAGTCGCCACATGGCTTTTGCCCCGGCGCGTCTCAGTCACCACCTCCTCGCAAACCAACAACCCGAGCTTGATGCCGACGCCGGCGAAGCCGATGCCCTGTCCGCGTGCTTTCGCGCTGGCGGCGATATCGTGATATCGCGCCAACTCACGACGGCGCATCCCTGAGCCGTTGTCCACCGTTGTCAGGGTGCCGTGTGCCGGGTCACACTCGAAAGTGATCTGCGTGGCGCCGGAGTCGAGAGCATTGGCGACGATCTCCGTGAGAATGCTCTCCTCGATCGATTCCGGATAAGCGTCGCGTAAGTCCTCGAGAAGGTGTAGCAGATCGACTCGGGTTTCACCCATCTATAGCGTCTCTCTTGGACTTCGGTCGGAGTGTGAATCCCGTCAGTTGAAGCATCTGAAAGCTACGATACGCATTCCCGGCCAGGTAATCAATAACAAACAACGGCATCTCATGATCCTTTGCCACCGGCGGCTTTCGTTCTAAGAGAAGATGCCTTGAATCACCGCGAGACCGCGACTAGGATGAGGCCATCTTTGAATTGTCGTCTTGCTCGACGGTGGTTTCCAGGAGGGATCGACCATGAAGGTCAAGACTGTCGCACTTTTGCATCCGGGTAATATGGGCGTCACCATTGGCGCGGCCGCCGCTCAGAGCGGCGCCCGCGTCGTCTGGGCTTCGCATCAACGGAGCGAGGCAACCCGAAAACAGGCTAAAGAGGCCGGCCTGGTTGACGTCGAGACCCTAGCCAAGGCGGTCCAGGCGAGCGACGTCGTTCTGTCTGTATGCCCGCCGCATGCCGCCGTGGATCTTGCCCGGAGCGTGGCGGAGCACAAATTCCGCGGCATTTATGTGGACGCCAACGCGGTTTCTCGGGCGACGGCCCAGCAAATCGGCGAGACAGTGACCAAAGCAGGGGCGAGTTTCGTAGATGGGGGCATCATCGGGTTGCCCGTGAAACGAGCCGGAACAACCCGTCTTTATCTCTCGGGGGCCCGTGCCCCTGAAGTGGCGGAGCTATTTTCCGGGAGCATGCTCGATGCCAGGACCATCGGCGAGAAGCCTGGTTCCGCTTCCGCCCTCAAGATTGCTTATGCCGCCTGGACCAAATGCACGGATGCATTAGTGCTGGCGATCCTTGCACTCGCGGCGAAGGAAGGGGTCGACAAAGCTCTGGTCGAAGAATGGAAACTCTCCCAACCAGACCTCGAGCGCCGGAGCATTCGGGCCGCCGCGGTTGCAGTGCCCAAGGCGTGGCGATATGTGGGTGAGATGAGAGAAATTGCCACAACCTTCGAGGCCGCCGGACTGCCGGCAGGCTTTCACCATGCCGCCGCGGATATCTGTGAGCGACTCGTGTGCTTCAAAGATTGCTGGGATCCGCCTCTTACTGTGACAGCCGTCGTCAATGCTCTCTCTGCGTCGTCCGAGAAACGCCGCTAAGCATTCTCGGAGCGGCCTTTCTGGCGGACTGTCAACCATGAAACTGAATCCGCAAGAGTTGGAAAAAATAGCCACTCTCACGCTGGAACATTACGACCAGCATGCTGAAGAATTTTGGGAAGGCACTCGGGACCACGACGTCAGCCAGAACATCGAGGCGCTATTGCAATCCATCGAGGGTGAGGCGCCTTTCACTATACTCGATTTCGGCTGCGGGCCGGGGCGCGACCTCAAGGTGTTTTCCAAGCTCGGTCACGCCGCGGTGGGTTTGGAAGGCTCTGCGCGCTTGGCCGCAATGGCGCGCGCGTACAGCGGCTGCGAAGTGTGGCAGCAGGATTTCCTCAAGGTCGATCTGCCGCGTGGCCGATTCGATGGCATCTTCGCGAATGCCGCGCTGTTCCACGTGCCCGGCCAGGAGTTGCCGCGCGTGTTGCGGGAGTTGCATACGACTCTGAAACCAGGTGGCGTGCTGTTCAGCTCCAATCCGCACGGCCATAACGAGGAAGGCTGGCACCAGCGGCGGTATGGCGCGTATTATGACCTGGAAACCTGGCGTCGCTATGTGTCGGCCGCTGGGTTCGTTGAGCTTACTCACTATTACCGTCCCGCCGGCTTGCCACGTGAACAGCAGCCATGGCTGGCCAGCATTTGGCGTAGGTTGGCTTCCTGAAGAAGATCGCTCCGGCGGGGGTTTTATAGGTGACTCGAAGAGCAAGGAGGCAGCCAAAATTCCCGGGTAGGCCGGGACGCGGAGGGTATCAGATCACCTTATCCCGGCGTAGCTTTTCTATGGTAGCCGCGCCATAGCCGAGTTCGCTCAAGACCGCCTCGGTGTCCTCGCCGAGATCCGGGATGCGGTCGTAGCGTGCCGGGCTTGCGGAAAGACGAAGCGGGCTGGCGATCACCGGGACGCGCCCCACGGGCGAGTCGACCTCGCGGCTCAATCGGCGGGCGATGGCTTGAGGATGGGCCAAAACCTGGGCGATGCCCCGCACCTCCCCATGCGGCAGTTTGGCTCGTTTCAGCCGTTCGAGCCATTCGCTGTGGTCACGCTCGAGAAAGACCTTTTCGATGGTCTCCTCGAGAGCGGCACGGTTCTGGCGGCGCGCCTCGACCGTGGCGAAGCCGGGGTCCTCCAAAAGGTCCGGCCGCTCGATCACCTCGCGGCAGAAGACCTCCCAATCTTTGGCCGTGGCCACAACCACATTCACGTATTGGCCGTTGCGCGCGAGATAGGGACCATAGGGAGTCACGTAATGGTGGCGCATCCCCATCCGCTTCGCCTCCTCGCCTCCGTGCCAGTAATGGTGGGGAAAGTATCCCAGCCAGGAGACGATCGATTCGAACATGGAGATGTCGATGTATTGGCCATGGCCCGTCTTTTCCCGCTGGAGCAGGGCCAGCGCGGTTCCCAGCGCGGCATACATCCCCGACGCGATATCCACGATCGAGATGCTGGCCTTGGCCGGCTTGTCCGGATATCCGGTCGTGGCGATAATTCCTCCCTCTCCCTGGATGAGGAGATCATAGGCCTTCACGTCTCGGTAGGGTCCGTCCTGGCCATAGCCGGAGAGCGAGCAGTAGATCAGCCGGGGATTAAGTTCGGCGAGCGATTCATAACCCAGTCCCGACCGGCCCGCCACTCCCGGCGCATAGTTTTCAAAGAAAACGTCGGCTGTCTTAGCGAGGCGGCGGACGATCTCTCTGCCCTGTTCCTTCTTCACGTCCACCGTGACGCTCCGCTTGTTCCGGTTGAGCCAGACGTAGCCTGAGGAGAGCCCGCGGACCACCGAGTCCCAATGGCGAATCAGGTCGCCCACCCCGGGCCGCTCGATCTTGATCACTTCGGCTCCCATGTCGGCCAGACCCGGACCCCACTCAAAGCTTGGACTGGTAATGTCTCTGGTGTCACTTCAGCTTCCTATCCTCACATTGAACGGCTTAAACGTTTTGAACAGTTCAAACCGTTCAAAAGGTTCAAGGGTTAAACTACGACTTCTGTTTGAGCTCCGGGAAAAGATCCCGCTTGGGCGCATGGGCGTGCTTCCAAACCATGACGCTGCGGGCGTAGTCGATGACCACGGCGCCGTCCTGCTTGATGCCCCGCGTGCGCACCTTGATGATCCCCCATTGGGGTTTGGACTTCGACTCGCGCTTCTCCAAAACCTCCGATTCGGAATAAATCGTCTCGCCGACGAATAGCGGGTTGGGCAACTTGATCTCGTCCCATCCGAGCGCAAAGCCGTTCTCGCTCACGTCGGCCACTCCCATGCCCGCCACGATGGCCAGCGTGAGAGCGCTGTTGACCAGGCATTTGCCGAACTCCGTCCGCTTGCCGTACTCGTTGTTGAAGTGGATCTGGTTGGTATTGTTGGTGAGCAGGGTAAACCAGATATTATCCGCTTCGGTGACGGTCCGTCCCAGGCGGCACCGGTAGACGTCGCCCACTTCAAAATCTTCAAAATATCGGCCTTCCCAACCGGGTTTAACTGCCATAACAACCTCCCTTACTTGCTTGGCTTGGCGTCCTCGGGGAACGCGCTCTCGGCTGCGGCCGATAGACCTGTGCTTAAACCGAACCTTTTCGTCTCTACGTCCGCAGCCTCACTCGCGCTCCCCTTGGCCTCTGTCTGTGCTCCGTTGGGAGTGAGGGAGCCTGCCGAGCAAGCCGAAAGCACCGAGAGTGAACGGTTCAAAGAACCCACTGACCCATTGCTTTCGGCGCGGGAGGCGGGCTCCCGAACGTACCACGTTGCGTATTCTCCCTTTGCCTTTGAGATTGAGATTCCCGCGCTATATACTACGCCGTAATTATAGGAGGAGCCAATGGATTTCAACCTCACTCAAGAGCAGCTCCAGATTCGCGAGGAGATCCGCCGGGTGTGCCGGGAGTTTCCCGATGCCTACTGGCGCGAGGTGGACCGCAAACGGGAGTATCCGGAGACCTTTGTACGAAAGCTCACCGAGCTCGGATGGCTCGGCGCCCTGATTCCCGAGGAGTATGGGGGCACTGGCCTGGGCATCACCGAGGCGAGCATCATCCTGGAGGAGATCAACCGCTCGGGCGGAAACGCGACGGCGTGCCACGCCCAGATGTACACTATGGGGACGCTCCTCAGACATGGCAGCGAGGAGCAGAAGAAACGCTATCTCCCGAAGATCGCCAGCGGGGAGCTGCGCCTTCAGGCCTTCGGCGTCACCGAGGCCAATGCCGGCTCCGAGACCACGCGCATCCAGACCACGGCGGTGCGCCAGGGAGAAAAATATATCGTTCACGGCCAGAAGATCTTCATCTCCCGCGTGCTCCAATCCGACCTGATGCTGCTTCTGGCGCGCACCACTCCCTACGATGCGCTGGAGGATAAAACCAAGGGCCTTTCGGTTCTGATCGTCGACCTGAAAGGGGCCGAGGGCAAGATCGAGGTCAAGCCGCTGGACCTGATGATCAATCACCATACCAACGCGCTCTTCTTCGATGGTCTGGAGGTGCCCGCCGGGAACCGGATCGGAGAGGAAGGGATGGGATTTCGCTATATCATCGATGGCTGGAACGCCGAGCGCGTTCTGGTGGCCGCCGAAGCGATCGGGGACGGCCGCTGGTTTATCGAGCGGGCCGCGAAGTACGCCGGCGAGCGCGTCGTGTTCGGCCGACCGATCGGCGCGAATCAGGGGATCCAGTTTCCCATCGCGCAGGCCTACGCCCGGATCGAGGCCGCTGATCTGGTCCGGTATCAGGCGGCGACGAAGTTCGACCGCAACGAGCGCTGCGGCGCCGAGGCGAATATGGCCAAGCTGCTGGCGTCAGAGGCGGCCTGGGAGGCGGCCAACGCGTGTCTCACCGCCCACGGCGGCTACGGCTTTGCGGTCGAGGATGACGTGGAGCGGAAATTCCGTGAAACCAGGCTCTTCACGGTG
>JACPSF010000252.1 GCA_016193385.1 Deltaproteobacteria bacterium | reverse complement strand
GTTGGTTCGGTCCCTCGATCCGGAGGACAGCAGCTTTCGTTCAGAAGTGGATTACTATGCGACTATCCCAGGCTCGGAGGTCGGCATGGAGGCGGAGGTGGTGCAGGCGGTCAGGCAGGCACATGTGACCGTGCACGGCCAGGAGCCCGGAAAGCGACTTTCCCAGGCGACGGCGGATGTGTCGCATTTCAATCGTTACGGAGTTCAGGCGATGGTTTACGGGCCCGGGGGGGCGAGGGCGCCGGACAATCAGGAGGAGATCGGGGAGTGCGTGCGGATCGGTAATCTGGTGGACTGCGCCAAGGTCTACGCGCTCACGGCCCTCGAACTCTGCAATCGGCCGGGTTAGGAATGAGGAGCGTCTGCGAAAGTTCTGAGGGCAGCCCCGGGGGTACAGGTCGCCGAGGTCTGGCCGCTGCGAGGGGGAACATCCGGATTTGGCCGGGGGAAATCACAAAGAGGAAAGGAACTTCATGAGCGGGATGGATGATATCAAGGATCGCGTGCAGCGCGAGATTCGGGCGGACAGGCTGGTTGAGTTAGCGAGGGCGGTGTGCGACGTGCACTCTCCGACTGGCCAGGAGGCCGAGGTGGCACGGCTGCTTCAGTCTTTGATGAGGGGGTTGGGGATGCGGGCGGAGCTTCAGGAGGTGGAGGAAGGGCGGTTTAACGTGATCGGGGTGTGGGAAGGCAAAGGCGGCGGCAAAACGCTGATGTTCAACGGTCACATGGACACCTCGTATCCGTTCATGCTGGGGGGATCGGGGCGGTCGGGGATGCTGGAGCGGCCATTGCCGAGCAAGGTGGTTGGCGAGTGGGTGTACGGGACCGGTGTGGATAATATGAAGTCTGCTTTTGCCTGTTATCTGGGGGCGGTGGAGGCGCTCAAGGGGGCCGGGGTGCGTCTTGCCGGGGACGTTATCATCACGGGAGTGGTGGGTGAGGTGGAAGGGAGTTCGGTCGGTCAGTATCACGGTGCCGGTTACAGGGGGTTTGGTCATGGGACCCGGTATTTGATTGCTCATGGCGGGATGGCGGATTATTGCCTGATCGGGGAGCCGAGCAACTTGAGGCTGGGGCTGGGCAATTGCGGAGCGGTGTGGACCAAGATCACGACGCACGGGCCAGTGATGGGTAGCTATCGGTCCAGTTGGGAGAACAGCGCGATCCGGCGCGCGGTGAGGGTGATGGAAGAGTTGCAGTCTTGGCGGGGCGGTTATTTGGCTCGCAATCGTCATCCCGATGTAGAGCTGGCGATGTCGATATCGGCGATCGAAGGGGGATGGCCGTGGCGGGTGTCGCGTTCCGCGGGGCACTGCTCGGTGTATGTCGATGTGCGCACGCTGCCGAGCCAGCCGATCTATCCGGTGATGCGTGAGCTTAAGGAGCTGGTGCGCTCGGTGGACGGAAAAGAAGAGGTGCATAGATCCGAGGTGGATTTTTACGCCACTATCCCGGGCTCGGAGATCGGCATGGAAGCCGAAATCGTCCAGGCCGTCCGCCAGGCCCACCTCGCCGTCCACGGCAAAGAGCCGACCGCCCGCTTTTCCCAAGCCACCAACGACGCCGCCCACCTGCGCCGCTACGGAGTGCCGAGCCTGATCTACGGTCCCGGCGGGGCGAGGATGCCGGACAGTCAGGAGGAGATCGGGGAGTGCGTGCGGATCGGCAACCTGGTTGACTGCGCCAAGGTCTACGCGCTCAGCGCCCTTGACCTCTGCAACCGGCGGGCCTAGGGCAGACGGCCCGCCGCGCCGACTCGTCGCTGCCGTCAGGCCTTTAGCGTAGTCCTTCCTCCGATTTGCGTTCCGATCAGCCGGGCCACGAGCGCCACCACCCCCATTAACATGGCCAAGACGACGCTCACGGCGGCCGCGCGATCGAACTCGCCGTTTGACCACAGGACCCACACGACCGTGCTGAGCACGGCGTTGTCGGTGATGTGGAGCGTCGCCGCCATGGTGACCTCCCGGAATGAGAGCAGAAACAGCCAGATCCATCCTTCCATGAGCGGCCCCCAGATCAAAGGAACCATGATCCGCCGCAATACCCTGGCGGGCGGGGCACCGGATACTGCGGCCGCCTCCTCCAGGTCTTTGTGAATCTGGATCATCGCCGCGTTGAGCGTCCGGGTGCCGAAGGTGATGTGAGAGATCGCGAAGGCCACGACCAGGATCCACACCGTCCCGTAAACCGGGAAGAACGGCCCGGCGATGAGCGCGATGTACATCAGGGCGACCGCGATGATGATGTTGGGGATGGCCAGGGGGATGGTGGCGAGCCGGTCGAGGGTGAGCTTGCCGGGCATCGTCGAGCGCACGACGATCCACGACACCAGGACGCTCAGGACTATCACCAGCGTAGGCGCGGTGAAGATGAGGATGGCTGTGTTGGCCAGGGACTCGATCACCATTTGATTTTTCAGGTAGCGGTAGGCGCCGAGCGAGACACTGCTCAGGGCGTCGACCGACGGTACCTGGATGTAGGGCACGAGCGACATCCAAATCAGAGAAATGAAAGGAAAGACAATGGACAGGGAAAAGTACACCAGGACGAAGCCCCCGCCGACCCATTTCCATGGCCCCAACTCGGTGAGCCTCGGCCGATACCCTTTACCCGAGACGACCGCATAGCGGTAGCTCTTGCGGATGACTTTGGAATAATAATAGGCCGCCACCATGGAGATGGCGAGAAAGACGACGCTGGTGGCCCCGACGACGCCGTACTGCGGCACGCTGCTTGAGGCCCGCGTCAGCGTGAACACCCTGCTGCTGAAAAGGTGGATCTGTCCCGGTAACCCGATGATCAGCGGAACCTCGAGAACCGCGATCCCGAGCATAAACATGTAGATGATCGCGGCCAAAAGGCCGGGCCAGCTCAGGGGTACCGTCACGCGGAACAGCGTCTTCAAACCTCCGATCCCGTTCGCGTAAGCCGCCTCCTCCAAGGCCGGGTCCATGTTGGCGAAGACCGCCGAAAGCATGAAGAAAGCGATCGGCATGAAGCTCAGGCCCTGGACGAAGGCCATGCCGGGCATCGTGTAGACGTTCATCACGAGGGGCAGGTTCAACGTTTTTGTGAGGAACTGGTTCATGATTCCGATAGTCGGGCTGAGGAGGAGAACCCAGCCGATGGCCTGGAGAAACGTCGGGATCAGGATTGTCATTCCGACGAGCGACCGGATGGTCAGTTTGAAGGGGATGTCGGTCCGCTCGACCAGCCAGGCGATGGGAAAGCCGAAGAAAAGAGCGACGATCAGCGTTAGAACGGAAAAGAGGACGCTGTTCAGGAGAAGCTGGTAGGTTGTTTTCTCCGCCAGGACGCTGAAGTTCGAAAGCGTGTACGGCCCCCGCAGCGTTGGCAGGTCGGGTACGAAGCTCATCCAGCCGATGGTCACGAGCGGCGCCAGGACGAGAATGGCGACCAGAAAAGCAACGGCGACGGCGACCCTGTAGCTCATGGATGGTCTCTTCAGCCTCGGGTTAGCCTGCCAGCTCCCTGATGATGACGCAGCGAGCGGGGGGCAGATGCAGGTAGACGCTCGCGTTCGCGGGAAGGTCCGTGAGGGGATCCGCCTTCACCTGGATCTCCTGGTGATCCACCTGGACGATGCAGTCCTGCGTGTCGCCGGCGAACATCGAGGCTTCGATAACTCCCCGGAAGACGTGGACCCCGGCCTCAGGCTTGTCCACCGACAAAACGATTCCCTCGGGCCTCACCGCGACCAAAACCTTCTCTCCGGGGCTATGCCGCGGTCCCTCGGGAACGTGACACACCAGATCGCCGATAAGAGTCTCCACACGCGCCGTGCCGTCGTCCGATCGAGACGCCTTCACCGAGCCTTGGACGAAGTTAACCCTGCCGACGAATCCTGCCGTATAGGCTGTTTGCGGCGAGAGATAGATCTGCTTGGGCGTTCCCTCCTCGACGATTTGTCCGTCACACATGACGGCGATGCGATCGGACATCTGGAGCGCCTCGAGCTGGTCGTGGGTGACGTAGACCGTGGTCACGTTGAGGCGGCGAGTGAGCAGCCGGATCTGGACGCGCATCTCCTCGCGGAGCTTGGCGTCCAGATTGCTTAGGGGCTCGTCCAGGAGAAGGACCTCCGGCTGGTGGGCTAACGCTCGGGCCAGAGCCACGCGCTGCTGCTGGCCTCCACTCAGAAGAGGCGCGGGTTGGGAGGCCAGGCCATCCAGCTTCACGAGGGAGAGCGCGCTCGTGACCCTCTCGCGAATCTGTGCTTTGGAAAGCTTTCGCTCTCCTGACACGAGCGGGAAAGCCACGTTGTCGAAGACGGTCATGTGTGGCCAGATCGCGTAGGACTGAAAGACCATCCCGAGGTTGCGTTTGTAGCTCGGCACGAAGATTCCCCGGACCCCGGAAAATACCACCTCGTGGCCGATCGTGATCTCTCCGTGTTCCGGCTTTTCCAGGCCGGCGATGCAACGCAACGTCGTCGATTTGCCGCAGCCGCTCGGCCCGAGCAGCGTGTAGAACTCACCCTTGCGGGTATCGAAACTGATCCCGCGGACGGCCTGGTGCGTCCTTTCCTCGCTCGTGTAGGTCTTGTCCAGTTTGGTGACGGTGAGCATAGAGTTATCCGCCTCGGGGGATGGGAGGCGGAACTCGGGGTCGATTAAAAACCAAGTATCTTGTTGAAGATCCGGTTTCGCCTCTCATCCTCTTCGAGGTCGCCGAAAGTGACCATCCGCGCGCCCTTTGTCTCCATCTCATGCTGTATTTTTTCAATCGGCGAACCTGGGACAAACGGCGACCCGTACTTGACCAGGGAGTAGATATACTGCTGGGCCTCAGGCGTGACCAGATAGGCCAGCGCGAGCTTCGCGGCATTGGGGTTTCGCGCTTTGGCCGTCACCCCGAGCATGAAGTAGACCGTGGGCTGAGGATCCAATCCGATGATGGGTTGAACCGGAGCGCCCCGCGCTTCCGCCTCGGTATGCCAGATAGGGTAGTCGCCGAAATAGGCGACCGGCCGCTCCCCGGCAAACACCCTGCTTCTGGCCTCCGGAAAGCGCGCTATGAGCAGCTCTTGCTTCGCAAGCTGCCGGGCGAATTCCACGGTTTTCTCCTCGCCCCACACGCGCGCTAGCAGAACTTCCTGGCGTGTTCCCAACGGGTGAATCAGCTTGCCTTTCCAGCGCGGGTCGAGAAAGTCTTCCCATTTCTTTGGCAGCTTGGCGAGGTCGTCCTTCGAGATCGTCCGGCTGTTGTAATAGGGGAGGTACCAGTTCACGCTCATGATGACGGAGCCAATGACCTTGTCGATCATCTTCGCCGTGACGTGGGGAAAAATGCGCGACCAGTCCACGGTTTCGAAAGCGTTGCGCTGCTTGAGCCGGAAAAGGGTGGGCGCTGTGCCAGTCACGGCGTCCCAGCTCGGCTGTCGGCCCGCATCCAGCTCCGAGATGACCGTGGCGGCATCCTGGTCCATCCCCCGAGTTCCCAGGAGTTTGATCTTGAGATTCACCCCGAACTTCTTGTTTACTCCGTCGTTGATCGCCTTTTCGGAGCCCTCTTTCGACGCCAGATCCGTATTGACGCGGATGAGGGCCTCGCCTTCTTGCTTCGCGGCCTGGATGATCTGATCGAGAGCCGATGCTGCTGCCGCATGCGCGACGTCGTGTTGGACGGCTGTCCGCGGGATGAACCCAGTGTGCAAAAGGAGCAGTGCCACAAACACCGGAGCTACAAGGGATGGTTTGAAACCGGATCGTTTCATCATCACAGCCGTTTCCTTTCTCTTCGACTTTTTTCCGTAGCGTTGTCTCTGACCGCGCAGGCCAACCCAATATAACGGAAGGCGTCGCATGTCAAGTTGCAGCCTCGTCCTTTGCTGGCGTCAACGCTGATTGACATGGCGACGCTGAATTGAGTAGGGTACTGTCTGCCGGGCGGGGCGTTCGCCTGGCCCGTGACACTTGCGCAGAGGTGGAGGGAACAAATGAGTTCGAAAACGTTGATCAAGAACGGCTACATTGTAACGATGGACGCGCGAAGGCAAGTCTTTCCGGGCGGTTTCGTTTGTATTGAGGGGGATCGAATCGCGGAGGTGGGGCCGTCCGGAGCACGCTGGCCCGATGCCGCCTTCGATCAGGTTGTGGATGCTACGGGGGCGATCGTAATCCCGGGTCTCATCAACATGCACCAGCATCCGTGGTACAACCTGTTCAAGGGGTTGAGCGAAGGCTGCAAGATCTCCGACTGGTGGACGAACTTTTTTTGGCCCCTCACTACGCGGGTCACAGACCCTGCGGACGTGCGTGCCTCGTCGTTTTTGGCCGGCCTGGAGATGGTTCGGACGGGGACGACGTGTTTTCTGAATCACATCGTGACAGACACGGATGAGCCAATGATCGCCGCGTTCGCTGAAAGTTTCGGTGAGGTGGGCCTCAGACAGGTTCTGGCCAAGGAGCTCAGGCCGCACCATATGGAGGCGATGCAGGCTGTTGAGAGCTTGGTGCGGCGCTGGGACGGGTGGAGGGGTGGAATGCTCCACATGGCGTTGGCCATCGAGGTAAATGCGCGGTGGAGAAACGCGGGCACTACGAATGACGAAGTCGTTACCAGAGGTACCAGGTTGGCCAGAGAGGCGGGCCTGTGCATAACTTCCCACGCCGGGGCGGGCCCTGGACAGAGAGATGTGACTTACCTCAACAGTCTGGGTGTCCTGGAATCGCGATGGATTCTGGCACACGGGTCGGGGCTCACCGACGAGGATATCCACATGGTGGCGGACAGCGGGGCGACCGTGGTGAGCTGTCCCACTGCGGAGGCCTTCCGCGGCAGTGGCGTCGCCAGAATACCCGAGCTGCGGTTGGCGGGAGCCAACGTAGCTCTGGGCACGGATGGGCCTATGGTGGACTACTCGGTGGACATGCTTGAGCAGACGAAAGCCTGCTCGCTGATCCAGAACCTGCTCAACTCGGACGCCCGCGCTGTGGATGCGGAGGCGGCTCTTGCTATGGCAACGATCAACGCTGCGAAGGCGCTGGGACTGGCGGACGAACTGGGTTCCATCGAGGCCGGCAAGAAGGCAGACATCGCCGTGTTCAACCTCGACACCCCATACAGTGCGGTGGTCAACAAGCCGATTTCAAGCCTGGTGTATTCGGCCAAGGCGACGGACGTCTCCACCGTCCTCGTGAATGGCACAATCGTATTTCGGGATGGTCGATTCTCTACGGTATCTCAGGAGCGCGAGGGCCAGATTATTCGGGAGGCCGAAGAGCGAAGTCGTTGTATCCAGGTGGAAATGATGCGCCAGCAGGGTGCGGCAGCATCCATCGATGGGAAGGAGGGAAAGCTGCGATGAAACAGTCTTGGTGGAAGCGTCCTTTTACGGGCACTACTGCGTTGCTAATCTTTTTCCAGCTCATACCGACTTTTGAAGCCTCGCTTGACACCGACCGGAGCAGCCACGGACGGGCACACGCGGCAACGGCCTCTGCAGCCACCAGCCCGCTCGATCAAATCATCGAGGGTGCCAAGAGAGAGGGACAGGCGGTCGTCCGCGTGCCTACGATCCTTGCCGCCAAGGAAGGGTTCGAGAGCGCAATCAATCACGGCGTGAACAAGACGTGGGGCTTAAATCTAAAAATTAGGATAGTGCCCAGCGGCGGTATGGATGCAGACGTAGCAACTGTCATCTCGGAGATCAATTCCGGCCGGCAGCCAAGCTGGGATTCTGTGGTTGGGACGGCCTCGACACTTCACAGGCTCAAGCAAAGAGGGGGCATTGAAGCCGTAGACTGGCCAGGCATTTTCCCCAAGATCACCCCGCGGATGACAGAGAAAGGGCTCGACGGGATTATCCTGAGCGTCGACTGGTACGTGCCATACTATAATACGAGATCCACTTCCAAAGAGGACCTCGCAAGTCTGCCCAAGAAATGGGAAGACTTTCTCGACCCGCGATGGAAGGGAAAACTAATCCACCCGCTTGGTTCCCATCAACAGGTTCTCTTGGCGCGAGTGTGGGGTGAGGAAAAGACCGCCGAATTTACCCGGCAACTGGCCAATCAGGATCTCCTGAAAGCGCGCTGGCCAGAGGCAAAGAGCAGGCTCTTTGCCGGCGAGCGTCCACTGGCCTACTTCGGCGATTATCCCCAGTGGTTCAACGACGCCGAGGACAGCGGTGCTCCTGTGAAGCCCGTTCTGGGGTTGAATCCGCAACCCGTCGTGTACTTTATGCTAGTTGTCACCAAAAACGCCCGCCACCCGAATGCAACGAAGCTCGCGCTGGCGTATCTTGTCACCGCAGAGGCCCAACAGCTGATCTACAAGTTGGCGAAGTATGGGTCGCCGTTTGTGCCAGGCTCCCCGATCGAGAAAATCCAAAAAGAGATGGAAGACAAAGGATCACGATTCGTCACATTCGGAGATTTGGAGCAGGACGAAAAACGGCAGCGAGAGTATGGCAAGATTTTGGGTTTTTAGTTGCTCTTCCGCGTAGTGAAGCCAGCCCTTGCCATTGTTTGATAGAACGCTGCAACGTCGAAATTCTCCAGAGGTGATTTATGAGACTTAAAAAAGTTTTTGTGACCGGTTTTCTGAACATCTTTCTTCTCCCCCTCTGGGGACACGGCGCGTTTGCCGCTTCTCCTGAGCCGCTGGTGGCGGCGGCCAGAAATGAAGGCGCCATTGAGTTTTATGCGACGAGCAATTTGACTCCGAGGGGTGCTCAGGAGTTGTGGGAGGCCTTCAATAAAAAGTACAGGCTGAACATTGCGCTAAATTATACCGCCGGCGGGAACATGGCCGGAGACATCGCCAAGGTCGTAAGCCGAAACGCCGCGGGTTTGCGCCCCGAGTGGGACCTGATGGTAGTGACGGATGCCCACCATGCCCGGTTGTATCTCAGAAAGCTCCTCGAGCCGTTTGACTATAAGGCTTTGGGTATCCAGTCCGAGATGATCCATTACGACAACGGAACGATTGCGATCGCCAATCAGATTGTTCTGCCCGCGTACAACAAAAATTTTCTGGCGTCACGGGATGTCCCGAAAAGCTGGGAGGACCTTGTCAATCCGAAGTGGGCGGGTGGGAAGTTGGGGATGGGAACGGCGACGCATCACTTGGCCCGGCTCGCCGCCGGCCCTTGGGGAGAGGAGAAGGCGACGACGTTTGTAAAGGCGCTGGCCGGCCTCAAGCCGGTGCTGGGGAGTCTGGGCGATATCTTTAATCGGCTCCAGATCGGCGAGATCCAGGTTGCTATCACCTTGACGGATACCTTCATCAATACGGCCAAAAAGACCGGCGCGCCGATCGTGCACGCCGAGGGGATTGAGCCGGTCATCTCCCCGGCTTGGCATGCCGGTGTCCCTAAAGGGGCCGCGCATCCCAATGTTGGCCACCTCTTCGGCGTCTTTTTGGTCAGCCCGGAGGCGCAGCGGATTTGGGAGAAGTATAACGGTCAGACGTCCGCGTTCGTCCCCGGAACAAGCACGTACCAGTACGTGCAGGGTAAAAAGATGGTCTATATGTCCAAGGATCAAGCCGAGATCGTAGACAGGCTCGACAGAGCGTACGGGAAAATTCTTGGATTTACAAAATAAGGGACGGGATTCTTGTCGGGCTGCGGCCCAGGGCCGTCGGGGACTCGTGATAAAAAAATTTCTCCTCACCAGCGCAAGTCCTCGTTTCTGCATTGACAGATGCGACCCTTGCCGTATAGTCTCTATGTGAATCGGCGCCGCCGGCAGAGCGTGGTTACCCTGCATCCACCGATACATTCGAAGGCGGGGAATTACAGGGTCCACGGGCGACTTTCAAGTGCTCGATGAATTTGCTCGTACGCAAGCGCTGTCGTTGCGAGTACCGTCTCACCCATGGGAGACAAAACCCAGAAGATACCTGTAAAGGGCTGAGCGATCGCTTACTCATCATAGAACAAGGAGGTGTGACATGAAGAATCGTTGGGTTTCGATGATGGCGGCAGTTGCCTTAGGAGCCGCGTTGTCAGTGGCGACAAATCGGCCGGCAGTTTCGGCATCTTTACCGGATAGCTTGCAGGTAGGAGGGGCCTCGATCGGCGGGGCCTTTTACGTCGTTGCAGGCGGCGTTGCCAAAGTTCTGGAGGACAATCTTAAGATCCCGGTCACGGCCGCGGTAACCGAGGGGTCAAACGAGAATGTCCGGCTCCTCGACCGTAAACAGGTCCAGATCGGCGTCGTCGCCGCCAACAACGCCTACCCCGCCTACCACGGCATTCTAGGATACGAAAAAAAACACACATACCTGCGAGCCCTAATAGGTCTCTTCCCCAATGCCCTGGCTTATATGGCTCTGCCTGGGACACCTTACAAGTCCTTTACCTCCCTTAGAAACCAGCGAGTAGGTGTGGGGTCCGGTAAGACCTGGGACCCTTTCATGAAGCCCTTGTTCAAGGCGCACGGCATGGAATACAACAAGGACTTCACGCCGGTTTATGCTGGATTCGGCGATTTGTTTACCCAGGTAGGGGACGGCGCGATTGTCGCGACGGTGGTGTCGGTGTCCGGTGGTATCCCCATTCCCGGCGCATTACAGCTCGCTTCAGCGAAGGGGGCGCAGTACTTCGGCCCTGATCCCGCGCCGGCAAAAAAGGTGGTGCAAGAACTCCCTTTCATGTCGCTGATTCGCATCACGAAGGATACGCCGTCTTTCAAGCAGGACCTCGACACGGTTGACATCGGTGGCCCCAATCTCTATGTGCGCGCGGATATGGACGAGGAGCTGGTTTACCGCATCACCAAGCTGGTGCATCAGAATCTCGGAGAGTTGGCCAAGGACATTCGCTATTTCCAATACGCGCAAGCGCATCCCGAAAGGCTTACTGTGGATAACGGTCTGCCATATCATCCCGGGGCGATACGCTACTGGAAGGAGGCCGGTTTCTGGAAGCGGTAGGAAAATATTCAGTACGCCTTCTTGCGATCGGGCTCTCCGGATACGTCCTGTTTAACGCGTTCCATCCCATGCCTCCGCTGGAGGAGCGCGGGATTTTCCTGCTGCTTGTATTAACGCTGGCTTTCCTGCGGCAAGCATGCGACCGGAAGCGATTCGCCCAAGTAGCTGTCGATCTCGCCTGGTGCGCCCTTGGAATCATTATCTTTGGCTATGTGGTGCTAAACCACGAGGATATCGTTTTCCGGTCAGGGTTGGTCACGCAGGCGGATCTGGTTCTCGGTCTCCTCTGCATTGTCTATGTCCTTGAAGCAACCCGCCGCGCGGTGGGTTGGTCTCTGGTGGTTACGGCCCTCGTCTTTCTCGCGTATGGTTTCCTCGGCCAG
>JACPSF010000251.1 GCA_016193385.1 Deltaproteobacteria bacterium | reverse complement strand
GCCTTTCGCTCCACCTTCACACCGAACGCTTTCCAGACCGGCTGCAAAGCTTTGACATCTCCGGTAAGAAAGAACCAGTTGGAAAAATCGACCTCATACCGTCCGGCATATGACTTCAAAATATCCGGGCTATCGATCTCGGGGTCTGTCGTGATCGAAAGGAAACGAACGGACTTACGCTCCCTGCCATTGAGGCTGCGCTGCACCGACTGCATGCTCGCCGTGATCAGCGGGCATACATCGGGACAGCTGGTATAGATAAAGCCCACAAGAACCGCTTTCCCTTTCAACGATTGAAAGCGGAAGGGCCTTCCTTCCTGATCGGTGAGAGAAAAGTCTTGAATGGGGATCCGGACCTCGCGCCGCAGCGCTCCCTTGGCCGCCGCTGG
This sequence comes from Deltaproteobacteria bacterium, assembly GCA_016193385.1. The sequence goes on along the minus strand of JACPSF010000251.1, from coordinate 18,298 downwards.
CGCCGAATGGTCGTGGCCAAAAACCTGCGGATGGGGAGCCAGAGTGGCGGCAAGCGCGACGCCTACCAGCCACCCCCGCAACGTTTGACTCATTTAGATTTTTCTCCTTCCGGCGGCTGGTCATATCCCAGGACGAATTCCCATGGGACGCTACAGTGGGCCCAAACCAGCGGCTCGAATTTCTCCCACCATGGGATCTCCCGCCCTTGCTGGCTCACCACTCGGACCATACGAACCATGTCCTGGACCTCGGAATTCGTGAGCGCGGGGGAAAAGGCCGGCATGATTCCCTTACCATCTTTGATGACCTTTCGGATTTGCACAACGTTCTTCGCCTTCACCGTGTCGTGGAAATCGGGAACCCGCACCGGCAAAGCAGAGGTGACTGGACCATCTCCCCTGCCGGAGGTGCCGTGACATCCCAGGCACCTCTGAGCATAGAGGATCTCCATCCGCTCACTGGGGCCGCAGGCGGCGAGCAATAAAGAAACAAAAAAGCCGGGTAACAGGCGCGCGGAAAACATCCTTAAACTTTTTCATACCACAGCCCTCGACACCTGCCAAGCAAGGGCAAAAGCCCTAGCCATAGTTGACAGCTGATTAAAATCCATGGTAGCCGGATGCGAATGACCGCAACGGAAACCAATATGAAACAGGTAGGTTTGATCATCCCAGCGCTACTGTTTTTAACTTTAGCACCGCCGGTCTGGCACGATAGCCGTGGTGAAATCGTCATCGCAGCCCAATCCAGCAGCGAGCAGCACGAGGGGCACAGCGCGGGCCAGACGAAAATCGACAGTAGCCCAGAGCCGGATCGGGGTAAAATGGGCCACGAAACGATGCCGCATCCTGAAAAGAAGCCACTCAAAACCGTCCTCCATCCGGCCCAGGGAGCCAGCGTTAAGATCCTTTCGCCGAAGAAGAGGCAGGTGTTCAAAGGTGACCAGGTCCCGCTTCATTTCAAGCTGACTAAAGGGAAGATCGGGAGTCATGTTCACGCCTATGTCGACAGCGAGTTAATGGGGATGTTCCAGAGCGAAAGGGGAACCCTGACGGGGATCCGGCCCGGCCGTCATACGCTTGAAGTCAGGGTAGTGGCTAAAGACCACCAAACGGAGCTGGATGCTGTCGACAGGGTAGAATTTGTGGTTAGATGAGAGCATGACCCGAGCAGGTTTACGCCAGAGCTTCCTCTTTGTCGCCACCCTCGTCGCGCTTTTCATCTTGCCCGCCAGCTACCTGACAAGAGGCAAGCCCCCTGCTCCGGAGGATGAGCCACGCGAGCTGGTCAAGCGTTATCTCAAAGCGGTCTACGCGCGGGATTACCGCACCGCCTATCAATGGATCTCTCAAGTGGACCGAGAAAACAAGAGCGAGTCGGATTACCTGAGAGAAAACCCCGCTTTTTCGGGTATCGCTCTGGAGCTCACCCGCCGCCTGGCCGAGAAGATCGAGTTCAAAGACATCCAGCTCGAAAGCCGGCAAGATCGGGCAACGCTGCGCTTCACGGTCCGCGTGCCAAACGCAAACGCCAAACCCTTGCAAGATCTCTTTCTCAATTTCGATCCCGATCGTCTTGCGCCTCTTCCGGAAGCCAGGAAGCGGGAGATCGAACACAGACTCGCCGCGATGGAGAGCCAGGGCAACCTTCCGTTGATCGAGGGGGAGGACACCTTGGGGCTGGTGCGGGAGCGCGGAAAGTGGCGTGTATCGTTGGACTGGGCTGGCGCCCTTCGCGTCAGATTCGTAGCCGAGGTCAAGGAGGGACTGCCGTGGGAGTTTCGTCCCGTTCAGGAGACCGTTCTCGCGAGACCGGGCGAGACCCTCCAAACCCTGTACAAAGTAAAGAACCTTTCCAACAGGCCGATCACGGCCAAGGCGCGCCACCTGGACGAGCCTAAAGAGCAGGCGCGAAAGTATCTAGAGATTATCCAATGCTTCTGTTTCATCCAGATCACGCTCGCCCCGGGCGAGGAGAAAGAGCTGCCGCTCGTCTTCAGGGTTCACTGGGACGCGCCCGAAGAGGCCAAGGAATTCCGCGTCACTTATGACTTTTATCCGATCGAAAAATTTCTCGAAAAAGAATCCGGCGGCGCGGCTTGAAAGGGACGGGCTGCGCGCGGCCCTGATGGTCGCTCTCCTAGGCATCTCGGTCCTGACGCCGGGCGCGGCGCCTCTTTCCGCGGGGACTCTGGAGGTTCGCGTTAAAGACCATCGAGACGCCATAGATGATTTTTCCAAGCTGGAGATCGTTGTAGATCGGGTACGCATCAGCTCCAAGGCCGGGGCTAAGTTTTGGCAGATCGGCTGGAAGGATCTAAGCCCTACCCTCGATAAGGTCGATCTGACGAAGTATACGGGGAAGCGCTCCGCCGCGGTTTTCAGAGGCGAGGTAGCGCAGGGCTCCTTTGAAGGGATCCACCTAAAGCTCAGAGAAGTAGAGGGAGTGCTGAAGAAAACCAAAAGCAAAGTCGCGCTCAAAAACGCGATCACCCCTATACAGCTCGCCTTTTCCATCGATTCCAAAGGTGAGACCTTGGTTGTCCTCGACCTCACAGTGCTGGACATGAGCGATCACTCCGGGGGAGGCTATGAGCTCCATCTGAGAGGGTACGAGCTTTACAGGGACGGAAAATTATTAGATAAAGTACCACCGGGTTGATCATGAGGGAGCACACTTCCCGTCGACTGCTTTGGGGAATCCTACTTTTTGTCTCAGCCGGGATCATCGGCGCGGGCCTTTGGGCCGGTCTGGGAAGCGGGTCGAAACGCGAAGGGTCGGCACAAAGGGTCCTTGAGGGGCTCGACCGCTTCGGCACGGTGCCGGATTTCTCCCTGACCGAAAGGAGCGGGAGACAGCTTAGCTTGGCCGAGCTCAAAGGGAAAATATGGATCGCCAATTTCATTTACACCTCCTGCAAAGATACCTGTCCCCTGCAGAGCGCAGAAATGGCCAAGTTGCAGGGAGAGATGGCGCAGCGTGAAAACCTTCGCCTGGTCTCGATTTCCGTCGATCCCGAGCGTGACAATCCTCAAGTCCTTTCACGCTACGCCGAGCGTTTCCATGCGCAGCCCGAATTCTGGCTCTTCTTGACCGGCGAAGGAGAAGCGATCCGCCGCCTGGCCCAAGAGGGCTTTCGCTTGAGCGCGATACCGGCGTCCGATGGAGTTGGGCAGAACGGGCCGATCATTTGCACAGCTCCCGATTCGTGCTCGTCGATGGGCAAGCCCGCATTCGCGGTTACTTCGACAGTCAGGACGCAGACGCCCTGGTGCGGCTCAGGCAGGAGGTGAAAAAGCTGTTTCGCGAAAACGAGGCACAGGATCCGTGAGTAAAAAATCCAGAAAAAAAGGTGGCGGGAAAAAAAGGGCCGAGGAGCAGGTTTTGATGAGAGCTGGTCCCAATTGGCCGCTTTTTGGTTTGGCTTTGATCGGTGTGGGCCTTACCGCGTACCTCACCGCCTCTTACTGGGCGGGCCAAGCCCTGGCGGGTTGCACTGCGGGAAGCGCGTGTGATCTGGTTCTGAGCAGCCGCTGGTCGAAGCTCTTCGGACTCCCGACCTCTTTCTGGGGTTTGCTTGCCTACGCCAGCCTTGCCGCGATCGCGTGGGTGAAGCGTGCTGACATCCATTGGAAGCTCGCCTGGGGAGTTTCGCTGTTCGGGGTTCTTTTTAGTCTCTATCTGAGCGTAGTCTCTCTCACCGTGCTGAATGCCGCCTGTCCCTATTGTCTTGCCTCTGTGGTTTTGCTCCTCGCCATTCTAGGGACGGTGGCGGTACAGCGACCTAAAGAACTCGTGAAATTCTCCTGGAGCCCCTGGCTCCTGAAGACCGCCGCTGGCGGGCTGATCGTCGTCGCCGCGCTTCACTTCCAATTCGCCGGGTCCGGGAATCAGAGCGCCGCTGCGGAAGATCCCCAGGTGCGCGCCCTGGCGGAGCACCTAAACAAAACAGGGGCCAAGTTTTACGGCGCCTACTGGTGCCCCCATTGCGAGGAGCAAAAAGAGCTTTTCGGCGCCTCGGTCCAACGCCTGCCCTACATCGAATGCAGCCCTGGGGGCCGCAGCGCCCCGCAGGCCGCGATCTGCAACACGGCCGGTATCCAAGTCTATCCGACATGGTTCATAAACGGGCAACGCCACGAGGGGCTCCTGTCCTTACAGGAGCTCGCGAGGCTGAGCGGGTTCAAGCAAGATTCTTGAAACAGTATCCTTAACCAACATGTCGAAAGGGAATGCGGTCGTGTTGTTAAGCGGCGGGATCGATTCCTCAACCGCCATGGCGATCGCCAAAAAAGAAAGTTATGAGCTACATGCTCTGAGCTTTCGATACGGGCAGCGGCATAAGCGTGAGATCGAGGCGGCCAAAAAAGTGGTGGCCTTTCTCGGCGCCCAAGGTCATCTAATCATCGATTTCAACTTGAGGGCCATCGGCGGGTCGGCCCTGACCGACGAGATTGATGTCCCCAAGGGGCGAAACCCAAAGGAAATCTCCCACGGCGTCCCGGTTACCTACGTCCCGGCGCGAAACACGATTTTTCTTTCCTTCGCCTTGGCTCTGGCAGAAAGACTCGAGGCCGAAGATATTTTCTTCGGCGCCAACCAGCTCGATTACAGCGGCTACCCCGACTGCCGCTCGGAGTACATCCGAGCCTTCGAGCAGATGGCCAATTTGGCCACAAAAGCCGGCGTCGAGGGCAAAACGAAGATCAGGATTCACACGCCCCTGATCCGGATGACCAAGGCTCAAATCATCCAAAAGGGAATGGAGCTGGGATTGGATTACTCTCTCACCTGGAGCTGCTACGACCCGGCGCCAGGGGACCTTGCCTGCGGCCTCTGCGATAGCTGCCAGCTAAGGCTCAATGGGTTTAAAGAGGCTGGTTGCAAAGACCCTATAAAGTATGCCATATGAATTGCTCTCTCAAATAAGGTAGAAACCAACAAGCAAGGAGGATGCTTTTATGGCGAAACGGGTTAAGGTCGACTGCAGAAAATATCCCAGTGAGAAGGGATGCACCGTGGCTATCACCGGCTCCCTGGAGGAAATCGTGGAATTGGGATGGCTGCATGCGAAGATGCATCATGATCACAAAGACGACGAAGAGAAAGGCCTCAAGGACTGGATCCGGACCAACGCCGAAGCAGCCAACGATTAACTAGCGTCCCGGTCGGCGGCGCTGCCGGCGCCGCCGGGGCGGGTCAGAGCGCTTGCGCGTCAACGAGGCTTCTCACCGGACGGAGCCGCGGGAGGTCGAGCTTCCTGTGCCCCAGGGGCCGCCTCCTTCCGGTTGGCGCCCGTGACTGTCATCAGCGGCGTATCTTCACAGGTTACCGTTAGGTGGAACACATCCGCCCTTTGGTAATGACCGGTAATGTCACGCGTCAGGCCTCTTTCGTCGAATCCCTCCAGATCTGCCTCCGCATAGAGGATCTGTTCTTCGCCGGCCAGCGGCCCGGCCAGATACTCGCCCCCGGGCCCTACGATTGCTGAGCCGCCGCCATTGCTTCCGAAGATGGCGGCCTTTTCCTCGCTGTCGCACAGCATGGCCTTGATCTTGTCGTTCAACACGCCGGCTGCATTGATCACCACCAGGTTTCCCTCCAGGCAGTGAGCCCTCGCATTGATATTCTTGGTCTCGTACATTGCCCGCGCGCTGCCGGCCGCGAAATTTGCCGGCCAGCTACCTACGTGGAAGCGCTCTCTCAAGGCAATGAGAGCGAAACGAGCGAGAGTATTGGAATGTTCGCCACAGATCAGGCCGCCGAGCCCTCCCCAGGGAGTATCGATACACGCCAATGCATAGCGTCGCAGACCAGGCGCGTGGACGACCCGTTCGGCGTGGGTGGGAACGAGCTTCTGGTGTTTTGCCGCCAGAGCGCCCTCGGGTGTAATGAAAAGCTGCGAGTTGTAAAGAGTGCTGGAGGCGTCAGCGCTGCGCTCACATATTCCCATAACCACGTAGGCCCCCACCTCACGGGCAACCTCACAGAGCGCATCGACCTCCGGCCCCGGAACGGTGATAGCGTTACGGAGTAGCTCCTGGTTGAACTGCTGGGCCCGTCTACTTATCGCTGGCTCAAAATGAAACCAGTAGGGATGGGCCGGAATAAAGCCTTCTGGAAACCCGATAATACGGGCCCCGCGCCCACCAGCTTCTTTTATGAGACGACATGCTTTTTCAACCGAACCGGTCCTGTCGAGAAACACAGGCGCGGCTTGAACCGCGGCTACCCTGAGCGTTGCCATCGATGTTTCCTCCCTTTTAAATGACAGCTTGTAACGAGGCTAGCGGCACCCGCGTACGCCACCGCCAAGGCAAAGCGAATGCACGCTAGCACCAGGCGAATTTCCCTGTCAAGCCGAAAGGGAAAGCGGTGATGTATCGATCTATGTCTAAATGTGGTCGCATGCCGACCAGTCCTTCTTCGGACCAGCACACTTACCGTGGACGAGGCCATTCTATCCGCTTCCTCTGTCTTCCTCGTCCCCGTCCAGATGAAGCCGGTGTAGAAACCTGTGGGCAATCGGCGCTACCAGAATCCCCGCAATCACCAGAAACCCGATCCCGGCGAATAACGAGTAAAAAGAGGCGAACAGCTTCCCCGCCGTCGAATGCAGCGCGTCGACCGGCCCCATTCCGCCCAGAATCATCGAAGCATTCAAGAGGGCATCCAACCACGGCAGCCCTTCCAGGAAGTGATACCCGAAGATACCTGCAGCCAGCGACAGTGCAATGACCCCACCAGCGGCTAGACCATGAACCACCAGGCGACGGACGAACTGTGCCTTCGGAAGCAACGGCTCAGAGTGATGCTCATACATCTGTCTGGTCCAAGTCTTCGGGAGCGTAATCGAACGCCGCGACACTCTCCGCGGGCGCTAACGAAGCTGTGAAAAACCCAATTTAAAGCGCGCGCAAACTCGATTCACAGCGGTTTGGCCATGGGTAGTACGCCACAGCCCGTGCTATTATGCTAGACCCCATTGCTTAGACCCGAGCTGCTGGAACAATCTTTCCGCTCTTCTCAAACCTTAGCCCAAGGGCGCGCAGCATTTCGATGACGATTTGTGAGAACACCGCCTCCGTGATGGATAGCGCATTCTTTGCCTCGGCATCCTGCGTTTGGAGGCCTTGATGAATGATTCTGTTCCGAAGTTTCTGAAGGTCGGATACCTCATCGAGAAGCTTCTTCGCGGAACCTTGGCGTTGCACGGTGTCAAGATTGATGCCAGCGAGACTCTCAAACAACTTCGCGAGAAGCTTGTTGTAACGGTCGAAGCCCGTCTGGCCGAACGTGAATTCGACGATTAACTCAGCGAGTGGATCATGGTGAACCAAGCCATAGACGACGGGTTTCAATAGCGTTGCCTTTAAGAGCTGCTCGATAGCCGAAACTGCGAAGACGAACGAAGCAGACGGATGGCCGTGATCCAACAGACTTTTTGCTTCTCTATAGAAGAGGGCTGCGTTTTTCGCTATCTCAGGGTTCTTGGTGTAGACAGACTGGAACCGCTCATTAGTGAACTCCTCGATCGCCTGCTCTTTGTGTTGCGGGTATAACTCCTTCTCGAGTTCATCGAAGAACCGGTCCTGTGCTGCATCTTCTGGCGTGTAGGACATGTCTTCAGGGTCAACGCTGCGGATAAGCCGCGGCGCGAAGCGCCGTCGGCTTCATGCGCGAGTTAGCCGCCGCGATTTGCGGCAGACAACTCGTGCCCCGGCCCGATCTATCCGTTGCAAGCATCGAGCATCGTAATCCGGCACCTGATTCCGCCGGCTTCGACGAGCCGCACGAACGAGCCCTCCACGTCATGCCGAGCATGACTCGCACCTACGATCGCCACCGCTCGCCGCCAGCTTTGGCGGCGGGTGCGAGCTATAACCAGGGACGCAAAGCGCTCATCTCGCTCGTCCGCCGTCGGTAGTCGATTCGTCTTTGCCTCTTCGCAGACTTGCCGACTCAGCCGTAGGAGGAACCGGTCACAGTCCTGCGAAATCGATTCAGCACTGTGACGTAGCACATCCAGCCTTTGTTTCGCGAACTCCGTCACCGCCTTCTGAACGCCTTGTCTGCCTTCATCGAGCCATAACGTCTCTGAATCGGGGAAGATCTCGGTGTGTGCATCACCCTCGTACCCCAACGACCTTTCGAGTTCGGCGTGATCCTCGCGGAGGAGGAACGACCATTCCCGTTCCACGAGCTTTCGGAAGCTCGGCCTCTGCGCGACGATTTGCGGCAAGTGGCTGGAGTCGTATTCGACCGCGACGAAGGCTGGCATGGATCTGGTGCCGAAGCCCAAGCCTCCCAGCCAGCCATTGAGTCTCCTCGCGCCAACGGGATCCTCGTGGGTAACCCCGGCCACCTCGATCAGAGGCCGCTCGTCCGACACGCTACATACTCCTCGAGCTCTTGGTCAACCGGATCAGCGATCTATTCGTGCGGATAACTATTAAGTGAGCCGTTTAGGCGGCGACAAACGCCGGCGGCCGATCTCCCAAGACGGCTCCACCACTCAAATCGGAATCAGTTGAAATATCCGCCACCTAGCCTGACTTGTCAAGAAATTTGTGGCCGCCAAACAACGCCGGGGATGGCGGCCTATCTCCCTAACAACCCGCAGCCATTTACTCGACTCAAGATCAAACCACCATAGGCGATCAGCAGGGCTATTCACCCCCGGTCCGCCCCGGTTCAACACATGCGTGTAAATCATGGTCGTAGTGACATCCTTGGGCCCGAGCAGTTCCTGGACTGTTCGGATATCCTAGCCGTCCTCCAGCAGGTGAGTGGCGAAAAATCGCGTAGGGTGTGACGACTTGCAGGTTTGAAAATGCCTGCCCAGAGCCTGACCGCCTTAATGGCGCGATGCAGAACCGATTCGTGACTGTAAAGCTATTTGATCTTGTTCTTAATTGGCGGGGCCGACTTCAGGTAGTCCGCGATAGCCAGGGCGTCTTCGCGCTCCATCCTGTCGACTCCAGCCTCAACAACCTTCTCCATCAAGCCCTGGAGATTATTCAAGTAAGGAAGTCCGCCACAAGGACCCTCTGCACCCCCAAGTCAAGCCGATCCGCAACAAATTCCCGAGAGGGCAAAAACAGCTTTGCGCAGCGGTTTGTCATAGTCTCCCTGTTTTTCCAAATCCCCTTTTCACGGCTTGTTCATATACAAAATTAATAAGAGCTATATCTCCAGCAATGATACCCTGTGACACAACAACGATGATTTCGGAGTCGTTCTCCCTCCCTTTTTTGATTCCTTCGAAGATTTCATATAGGTTTCCATAAATTTGATGCTCCGCCATTAAGCCATGACCAATTAAATACGCTATATCCCCGATGCTCTTACAAAGCTCCATATCATCGATGACAATTTTATCCGCTTCGCAAACGAGTTGCGACTCAAGTTCCTGTCCACCACCCAGGGAGATAGCCAGACATCCCTTTTTAACCCACCTCCTTTCTACCAGCGGTTCATTGGCTGTCGTTACTGTAATGACAACATCAGCATTCTCAACCCCTTCTTGAACCGACAAGCTGGGCGTTATTTTTAGCTGGGTTTTTCTCTTTAAATCTTTAACAAAACTATTTTTCACCTCATCATACTTATCAAAAACCCTCACTTCTTTGAGCACGCCCAGTTCATCTATTGCCAAACAGACACTTCTCGCAACTTTTCCCGCGCCGATTAATGCAACTACCGAGCCATCTTTCTTCGCCAAACTCTCAATGATGTTCGCAACCGTTCCACCGACCCTCAACTTAAATGTCTCACTCTCATTGACCAAACCTAGAGGCTGTGAAGATTTTGCATCAATTAAAAGAACGTAGCGCGCGTCGCTATTATTGAGATTCCCGATTCTTAACCCTACTTTCTCGATCTCTTTTACATAGCCCGCTCTAATTTGATAGGTGTCAGCGCAATCATTATTTAGACTCAAGACCATACGCGGAGGATTGCTGAGCCGGGCACCATCTTTGTTGTGCCTTAGGATATGGGCCATCAATAATCTCGCGTCTCTAACCGTGACCAGTTGACGGACCTCTTTTTTGTTGAGGCAAACGAATTTATTCACTCACAGCTCCCCTACGACAATCAACTTTGAAAACCTCTCAGCAAAAATTCCAAAACATGCCAAACCCTAGGGACCCGAGTCATCCTCCAGGATGACCTTCGGGATACGTTTCAAGTACTTCCATGACACCCCCAGTATGACTATGGATAACAAGAAGAAAAATAAAGCCAGGGGACGATGGAATAGAAACACGGGCCCGCTCATAGAGAGAGATTGCCGTAGCGCCTGCTCGAACAGCGGCCCCAAGATGAACCCCAATATCAGCGGGGCTACCGGCCAACCGGTCTTTTTCATCATATAACCCACCACGCCAGCCCCAATGGCAACCCAAACATCAAAAAGCGTGTTCCGAGGTGCGTAAGCGCCAACGACACAAATCCCTAAAATGATCGGAGCCAAATACTTGTAAGGAATCAGGCTCAAACGTGCCCAAAGTCCCACTAAAGGCAGATTGAGGAGCAGCAATATCACATTTCCAATATACATACTTCCAATGACAGTCCAGATAAATAGCTTATTCGTCTGGAAAAGGACCGGGCCCGGCTGAAGCCCATAAATCATCAAGGCGCCGAGAATAATGGCCATTGTTGGACCGGTGGGGATGCCCAGAACCATAAGGGGAAGAAACGCAGCCTGGGCTGTAGCGTTGTTAGCCGATTCCGGGCCTGCCACGCCTTCAATCATCCCAGTCCCGAACTTTTCAGGATGCTTAGAAATCCTTTTTTCCAAATCATAAGATAAAAATGAAGTGAGGGCTGGCATCATTCCAGGCAGTAACCCAAGCGGAAAACCCACTAACGTTCCACGAATACTAGCCAAGAGACCATTCTTGAGATCTTCCCCTCTAGGCATCATTCGGCCAAGTTGACCTTCATAAATCTTGCCGATGCCTGCTTCTGCACTCAGAAATATCTCTCCAATGCCAAAGAGTCCTATGGTCACAGGAATAAGTTCAAATCCTCTCATCAGCGCTGTCGTTCCAAAATTAAACCGCGGGGTGGCAGTCAGGGGATCTATGCCTACTGTTGCAAGTAGAACTCCTGCTAGGCCTGCTCCTACGCCCCTGATCAGTGAGGGTCCAGAAAGGCTGATGATGGCTGTTAGGCTAAAAAATAACAGCCCGAAGTATTCCGGCGGACCAAATTTAAGGGCATGCCTTGCCACTCCTGGACCGATAAAAGATAACGCTAAGGTCCCTACGGTACCAGCGATGAATGAGCCCACAGCCGCAATCCACAAGGCCTCTCCCGCCCGGCCCTGCTTCGTCATTGGAAACCCATCAAAGCAGGTCGCCACGGTTGAGGGCTCCCCGGGAATATTCACCAAGATACTGGTTGTAGAGCCTCCGTAAGCCGCCCCATAATATATTCCCGCTAACATAATGATGGACCCTGTTGGATCCAAGTAGGTGGTTAATGGTAACAGTATGGCGATAGTCGAAGAGGGGCCTAGCCCGGGTAAGACACCTACCAATGTTCCCAGGACACAACCAAGGAAAGAATATAGTAAATTTGGCGGCGTAAATACATTTATTATCCCGTTAATGAGATCCATCTTCTTCCGATCCCTCGGGCTAAACCAAAATTTATCTGAAGAATATCCCCCTTGGAAACGCAATGTTGCCGTATTGAATAAAAATTATATAACTGACTACCGATACAACTATGGTCAGCACGGCATTAACTTTCCAGGAGTCTACACCCACAATCCTAAATTCGAGCAAAAAAAACACGATGGTTGAAACTAAGTAGCCGACAATATTAATAAGGGCGGTATAGAGGACACAGACCAAAACCGTACCGATCAAACGCATTCTCATTTCTCCGTCCCCCACCGCCTCCTCGGTCCTTAAAACCTTTCCATAGTTGATGGAAAGGTGGACAGTACCTGTAACCACCAGTCCGAGGCCGATGACAACGACATACAGACCTGGTCCCAGCAAATCATAGAGGACACCTGGATCCCTATGAAATGTTAAACGGAGCCCTTCCACTGTACCGCCAAAGCCGATAGCTAAGAGTAATATCCCTTCTATAAGCACTCTTCTGTTCACAGTGTTTCGGTGACCCTTTGTGGGAAAGCCAATGTAGCCCTTAGAATACTTTTCTGCTCAGGGTGGTCATTATGATTTGGGCTGGACTGGCAGGAGGCCTGTTGTGACGCTTTTTTACTTACCGAGTATCTTTTTCATCTCTTCAAGGTCTTTTAAGACATACTCTCTTGTTGCTTTTGCATCATGGTAAAACGGGCTCGCCCCGATCCTCTTGAATTGAGCAACGACATCCGGGTCTCTAACCATCCCTTCCAAAGACTTGTCCCATATGTCAACGATAAACGAGGGTAGCTTTGGCGGACCCGATATACCAACCCATCCCACATAGAGAAAGGTCGGGTAACCAAGTTCTACGGAGGTGGGCACTTCCGGCAAGTCTGAATGCCTGCTTTTATCCGCGACAAGCAACGGCCTCAAATTCCCTGCCTTAATAGCAGGAAGGCTTGAACTTGCCATTGAGGCACCCAAGGATACGTTCCCACCAGCAGTCATAGCGACTGCCTGGGCTGCATCCCTGACCATTACTGGCTTCATTTTTGAAATGTCCAACCCGACTGCAAGGAGAAACCGCCTGATGCCATACTCTATACCGACATCACCAGCCGTAAAGGTTACGTTGGCGGGATTCTTCTTAGCTTCGGACAAAAATTCTGCCAAACTTTTGTACGGGGAGGTGGAAGGTACCGAAATCACGTATGGAATTGCAGAAACGGTGGCAACGAACGTCCGGTCCTTGACTTCGAAGGGCAAATCCTTAGTCGCCGCGCCCATCAAGGAGCTCGTTACCGAGTTATCACCGAACATGGTATAACCATCCGCAACGGCCTTATAGAGCTCCAGGGTCGCTGGGATATTCTTTCCTCCCGGTTTGTTGACCACATTCACAGGAAGACCCCACTTTTTCGTCATATAAGATGCAGTCACTCGGGTATTTAAATCTATCCCCCCGCCGGGACCGAACGCCACGATGACATCAATGGCCCTTGTTGGATATTTCGCCTGAGATCTGACCTCTCCCAATCCCACCAACAGAATCCCCGTGACGATCAACGACGTCAAAAAACCCCGTTTCATTGTATTCATCATCTTCTTCCTTTCCATTGATCTTCTCGTAAGTTTAGGCCTCCGAACTGAGCTTGATCGAGGCTCCGAGTTTACCCGTGGCAGCGTTGTCGCCCGCGATACGGCCATAAACAACTGCACGCTCTAAGGAGACGCCAGTCATGTAACCTTCACCGTGCATGCCGCCTGTGTCATCACCGGCAGCGAACAGATTTGGGATAGGACTCCCTCGTTTATGCAACACACGCGCTTCCGTATCGACCTTAAGGCCGCCTCTTGTAGACAGACACTCGACTCCCACTCTCACTGCATAGAAAGGCGGCTTGTTTAATGGGCGTAGATCATCTAACGGCCTTCCGCACTCTGGGTCAACCCTAATGCCGCTTTCAAAGTAGCTGTTATATTTTCCGACGGAATTCTCCAGCTTTTGAGCGTCAACACCCATGGCTTGAGCCAGCTCCTTTAAACTCTTCGTGAGAATCAATACCTGTTTCTCAACATAACCGAGTTTGATGTATTCATCCACCCTGGGGACCAATTCTCTTGCATTTTCATCCCATATTTCCCACACCCACTTCTCTCTCCTTCTCCTTAGCTCCTCCACGACCTGATGGGCAAAATCGACATAGAATAGATCCTCATTGACAAACCTATCTAAGGCTCGGTTTAAGAATATCGCTCCTCCGCCGTGCCGTAGTGAAGACGAAGCCCCAAGTGGCGCGGGTTGTAATTTTCCGTCGAGAAACGTCGCCACATTTGGAATGATCCTGTCCAAATCCACCACGTTGGCCCCGATTCTTTTTCCGATCTGGATGCCGTCACCGAATCCTCCCGCGGGATGTCCATAGGAAACGATCAGGTCTTTCAAATCCTCTGCATACTTCTTCAGAAGCCTGCCTTGCCAAACCCCCCCCGTACAGAGCACTACTGCGTCAGCCTTGAATTCTATCCTTTTCCCGTCTCTGACAACCTCTACACCAGCCACATTATTTTTTTCCAAAATAATGCCCACAGCCCGCGCCCCAAACAAGAATTCGACACCCTGCTGCTCTGCTGCTTTGTAAAGTACATCAATCAGACCCCTGCCGTCAGGCAGGATCAGATGAATTCGGGGCATATCAATAATCCGCTCTTTAAAGACTACGCCGAGTCCCCTCAGCCAATCAACCGTCCTGCCACTATTCTCAGCGAGTCTGGCAATGAGGGCAGGATCGTTTGTAAATCTAGCTTGCTCCATCATCTCAAGAGCGTCATCTCTCCAAGAATCCTTGATGCCGAGATGCTTCTGAAGAAAAGTTCCAGAGCCCCGTATCAATCCCGTAGAGTGTCTACTGACTCCACCCGGTTTGTCGTGCATCTCGACAACGGTAACCTTTCCGCCAGTCTCTGCCGCTTGGACCGCTGCAGCTAACCCGGCGCTCCCTGCGCCGACGATCAGAATCCCCCTCTGCCCATTCCCAATCAAGATAGAACCGCCCCTTTCACCACCCTAGACTTTACGAATCAAAGGCGATACCTCTGGCCCATAACCCTCTAAAAAATCTAGCGGCGAAAACCGGCTTCGATCGAGTCCGCGTAGAATAAAATAAGCCTTGCTCAAGCAACCCCTCCGCCGCGAATTTTGCCGTCTAGGAATTTGAGCGCGCCGTAAAAGAGCTGGTTGATCGGCGCCGCCTTTCCCGCCCGTCTGAGCGCGTCGACCACGACTCCATTGAAGGCCTCGTATTCCAACGGTTTTCCCGCCTCCAGATCCTGGAGCATGGAGGGCTTGAAATCTCCGAGACCGCGCGAGAGATTGAGCGTCTCCTCCACAATCGTCGGCGCCAGCTCAAACCCTTGAGATTTAGCCGCTTCGATCACCTCCGCCATGCCATCCACCGCCAGCTTCCTGAGCGATTCCGACTCGACGATCTCTTTCGTCGTCGCCCGGGTCAGGCACGCGATGGCACAGAACGGTGCATTCCATGCGAGCTTTCCCCACATGACTTTGCGGATCTCCGTGCTGATGGAGCAGGGGATCTGCGCCCCGGAGAGCATCTCACGAACCGCCTCCGTGGTCTCGCCCACCCCACCGTCCAGCTCCCCCATGACGATGCGCCCGCCCCCGCTGTGCTCGATCACCCCGGGGCTTGAGACGCGTGCCCCAATATAGACGACGCCGGCCAATGTCCGGTTCCTACCCCAGAGCCGTGCGATCTTATCGGGGTTATCGACGCCGTTTTGCAGAGATAGTATCGTGGTCTTTTCTCCCAGCAGAGGGCCGAGCCTCTCCGCCGCCTCTTCGGTGCTGTAGGACTTGACGCTGAAGAGAACCAGATCCACCGCTCCAACCTCCCCCGGGTCCGCGGTAAAGCACGCGCGGATCTGGAGGTCCCCCGCTCCGCTTTTGACTTTCAGCCCGGCCCTGCGCATGGCTTCGAGGTGTTCCCCGCGCGCGATGAACGCGACTTCCTGACCCGAGTGAGCCAGCTTGGCGCCAAAATAGCCGCCCACCACCCCGGCTCCCACCACGGCGATGCGGATTTGTTTATCTACCATGACCCGAAACTCTAATGGGGAACGCGGCGCGTTGTCAATTCCGTCTCAAGGCATCACTATCGCTCTCATTTGCCTGCTGCCTTCTTTTCTGGATTTAAGCTTTGAGAGCGGATGTGATATGAAAGAGAGTTGCGATGGAGAGGATCAACCCGGTTGCGGACCATCTGAAGCTCCGCCGCTTTGCCCCTGGGCAGCAGGTCGAGTTTCACGGCTGCATTTACACCGTCGTCAACCGGACTACGCTGGCCTCGGGGGAGCCTGCCTTGGAGCTTCAGAGAGAGGGAGAGCAGTTTGTGATCGGCGCGGCAAATTTTCTTGCCGGGGTTAAAGAAAACCGCTGAAGGATGGGTCATGAGCTATTGTTACCGCTGCAATGAATGCGGCAAGCTGTTCGACTCCGACGAAGGCCCCTCCGGGGAGCCGTTCTGCCCCGAGTGCGGCAGCGACGACCTGGAGGAAGAAACGAGCGAGACGCGTTGATGAGGTAGGCGATGGGAAAGATCCATCTCACCCTGGCATGTTGGGATTACGACCGCACGCGCGCGCTTCAGGACGGAAGGGTGGAGGTCGAAGGGATAGAGCTTACCTATCTGCCGCTCAGGGTGGAGGAGACCTTCTGGCGGATGCTACGGTATCAAGAGTTCGATGCGGCAGAGCTCTCCATGGGCTCCTATCTTATGGCCCGGGAAAAGGGCTATCCCCGGCTGATCGCGCTCCCGGTGTTCCCTTCGCGGGCCTTCCGCCACTCCTGCGTCTATATCAACACGGATTCGGGCATCAGGGAGCCGAAAGACCTTGCGGGCAAGCGGGTCGGGGTTCCGGAGTATCAGATCACCATGGCGACCTGGGTGCGCGGGATCCTGCAACACGAGCACGGGGTGGAGCCGGAGAGGATGAAATGGTTCACGGGCGGCGAGGAGCATCCGGGGCGCGAGGATAAAATCAAGCACGATTTGCCCAAAAGCCTCGACATTCGACCCATCGGGCCAGACCAAACCCTCTCCTCCATGCTGGAGCGGGGGGAGATCGACGCGATGATCTCCGCGCACATGCCCTCTCCCTTTGTCCGGCGCTCTGCGAAGGTCCGCAGACTCATCCCCAATTTTCGGGAAGTCGAAAAGGACTATTACCGCCGCACCAAGATTTTTCCCATCATGCACACGGTGGCTTTGCGCCAGGGCGTGCATGAGAAGAATCCCTGGGTTGCCCAAAGCCTCTGCAAGGCTTTCGCCGAGTCCAAACGGATCTGTGAGGAATCGATGTATGAATTCTCCGCCCTCAAATACATGCTGGCCTGGTCGATCGCCGAGATGGAGGAGGAAAGGGAGATCTTCGGGGGCGATCCGTGGCCCTACGGACTGGAGGCCAACCGGCATGTTCTTGAGACCCTCGTCGGCTACACCCATGAGCAGGGGTTGATCAAAAAGCGGCCCGAGTTGGAAAGCCTCTTTGCCCCCGGTACTCTCGAAGAGTTTAAGATTTAGCATAGGCGAAAATCATGGCGGAGGAAAAAGACAGGCCGGTTGAAGAGGTCAAGTGGTGGATTGATCGGGGTCCTGTTAAGGAGCGGGAGAGGCACACCGGGCTCGGCGCCGGGATCATCGAAAAATGGGTCTACGGCTTATTGAAAGATTACCACCAAGAGCAGGCTGTACGAGACGTCGTCGATATCAATACGCGCCTATTGCGCGATTTCTCGCTGAAGCCAGGAGAATGGCTTTACCACTCCTTGGGTGTGGGGACCTATCCGGTCAAGCGGCTGAACAAGATCAAGGGCTCGCTTCAACTCCCGCCTAACGCACGGGGCTTGCTGATCGACGCGGGATATTCGCTTAGGGTCTTGATTACAGGCGAACCGGTCGGGGAGAGGCTGCTGGATATCAACTTTACCGACGCCCCGTCGCTGGATTACTGGTTGGAAGGCGAGCTGATTGAGGAGAGGCTCTTTTCCAACGTTGACGAGGCGCTCAAGAGGCTCCGGGGAGCGCTCTCCCGCTACTTAGACCCGCCTGAGCCGTATCAGGACTAAGCATCTCAGGACTGAGGTTTGAGTTAGCTCAGTCCTTATTACTCAGTACCTCAATGGCACGCGCAGGTGCGCGGCGTACAGCCACACCCACCTCCAATTGCCGCCTTCTCCCCACCGCTACCGGGGGAGCTAAAAACAGAAAGTTCCCTCTGCACTTCCGGGCTGGCGCACTCGGGACAGGCGACAACCTCTCCCGCCGAGAGGACGAGTTCTTCAAAACTGTGTTGGCAACGGCAGCAACTAAACTCGTAAATAGGCATGGTCTCTTCCTTCGCTTAGGCTTTCAGCCTTCTTTTTTGCCTTTTTCCGGCTTCTTTACCATAGGGCAGCTCCAACGGGAAAGGCACGTTGGCGGTGACCTCTAGGCCATAACCCGATAGCCCGACGAGGTTTTTGCGGTTGTTGGTGATGAGGCGCATTTTTCTCACGCCCAAATCCCGCAGGATCTGCGCCCCGATTCCGTATTCTCTGAATTCCGACCGGTAGACGAAGGACGGGTTCATGTCCCGCTTTTTCTTGCCATCCACTCGGGGATAG
>JACPSF010000231.1 GCA_016193385.1 Deltaproteobacteria bacterium | reverse complement strand
GGTCGAAGAGTTACGTCAAGAGTCACGTAACTGTCAACTATCCAGATCAAGCCTGCTTTTTAACGAACTCTTGATACAACTTAATGACCTCTTCTCTGAGAACTCCCTTTGTCACCTTTATGTTTGATCCGAATTCCCTGAATATTTCTTTGTATGTTACCTTGCGGGGCCTTTTTCTCGCCGCCTGCATGCTTGCAGGCACGTCGGTATGGTTTGCAGCGATGAACAGCTCCGATAGATTGGCCCAAGCAATGGAGGCGGAGCACATGAGGCAGGGCTCACCCGTGGCGTAAATGGCGCAGGCTTTCAGGTCGCGCGTTTTGGCCGTCCTAAAAAATTTTTTAATCGCACCGAGCTCCGCGTGCGCGGTGACGTCGTGACCCGAAAAAGCCGTGCTATGCGCTCTAGCGACCACTTTCCCATTCCTTACAATGACCGAGCCGAAGGGGCGGTTACCCTTATTCATCCCCTTGCGGGCCTCTGCTACGGCGATCTTCATGAAGCCTTCCGTTGTATTTTTCATTCCAAGCGCGCCTCGGCGTACTGAGAGCAGAGGGATGAGCCTAAGATTCAGAACTCATCGTTCTCAGCTCAGTGCTTTTGTTAGAGGCCCGGGGCGTAGAGGTTGTCGGGCAGGCCTTTGATGTAATCTACCGCCTCGCTCACTGAGACCACGTCCGCGTATTTGGCGTTCATGTCGAAGAGGTTGACCTTGTGCGACGTGGTAAAGCGGTCAAAGACGCACTCCTCGACGATCGAGACTTTGTAGTTGTAGGAAAAGGCATCGATGACGCTAGCGCGTACGCAGCCGCTGGTGGTGCATCCGGTCACCACCAGGGTGTCGACGCCGAGATCCACGAGATGGCTCACGAGCGGCGTCGCAAAGAAGGCGCTCGGTTTCTGTTTACGCACCACGATGTCGCCGTCCTGCGGCGCGATCTCCTCGACGATCTCGTTTCCCTTGGTCCAGTTTTCCGTCAGGTCTTCTTGGGAGCGGGCATTTTTCGCTTGCCAGCGGCCGAAGGCGACCACATTGGTGCGATCTTCGTTGCCCGTCGTGTAAAATACCGGCAAGTGTTTTCTGCGCGCCACATCGAGCAGCTCGCGGATGCGGTGAACGCTTTCCCAGCCTTCCTCGCCGCAGCTATTGCGGAAGCGCTCGACAGACTTGAGGATCGGCTCGGGTTTGTCGCCGACGAAATTATAGTTCATGTCGATTACCAGGACAGCGGGTCGCTGGCCGAAGCCGCCCTTCTTGCCGTAGCCGGACTTGGCAAATACCGCTTTGTCCCTTTCCGTAAAGACGTCATCCCAGTTCGCCATGGCCTTCTCCTCTCTTTTCAGACGCTTTTTCAGAGTCCTCCTTTAGATAACAAATGGCGAAGCTATGTCAAGAGCTAAGTGGCTCTACTGCGAAAGGCGAGGTGCAAAGTGAGGAGCGCCGGAGGGATTTCTTCCCCGAGGAAAAGTGAAATTCGACCAAGCTTTTTGACGGAAAGCCAGGCTTTGTGCATGCAGCTCGATCCGTGCTAAAAGGGCGCTATGAGGACGGTGAGAAAGCCTGCTATTATTGTCGCAGCATGCGTCCTTTTTAGCGGCTGCGCGGCCGTTTGGACGACAGGCGAGGTGCCGTTCGTCCCGACACCCTTCGAGGTCGTTGATCGCATGCTCGAGATGGCCGAAGTTAAAAAAGGAGACGCGGTTTACGATCTAGGGAGCGGCGATGGCCGGATCGTTATCCGGGCGGCTAAAAAGTACGGCGCGAGGGGAGTTGGAATTGAGATCGATCCTGAGCTGGTTCGGCTGTCTGAGGATAGAGCGAAGAAGGAGGGAGTGGATCATTTAGTTGAGTTCAGGGAACAAGATGCTCTCACGGTCGACCTCTCTGGGGCTACGGTGGTGACGCTCTATATGCTCCCGGAGTTCAACGCGAAGCTGCGCCCGCGTCTACAGAGCTTGCAGCTCGGCGCCCGGATCGTCTCCCACGATTTCGACATCGAAGGTTGGGTTCCAACCAAGGTGGAAAAGATAACGGGTGGATGGTTACACCAGCATGCAATCTATCTTTGGAGAATGGAGGGGAAGGAACAAAATAATGATGACAGCGTGAAAGGAGCGCCGAAATGAAAAAGCTTTATTCTCGTGTCTGTGGTTTTTCAGCGGCCCTATTGGTGGGCCTGACCTTTCCTACGCCACTTTTGGCAGCGGGAGAACTCCATGTTGGCTATAGCGCCATTTCGGCCGCAGTGGCCCCGCTTTGGGCGGCGCAAGAGCGGGGATTCTTTAAAAGGCATGGCCTGGCAACGGAGCTGGTCTATTTCGCAGGAGGGTCTCTGGTGGCTCTGGGGATTGAGGCCGATTCGATTCAGATCGGCCTCTTCAATGTCGGCGCAGGTGTCGAGGCCCGCTTAGCTGGCGGAGGCATGCTTATTATCGGTTCTGTCTATGATGTTTACTATTTCCAGATCTTTGGTAAACCTACGATCCAAAGCCCGAAGGAGCTTAAGGGGAAAGTCATAGCCGCCAGCCGTGCCGGCGCCGCCTCGGAATATGGGATTCGCGATGCCCTGGCCTATTACGGGCTCAAAGAGAGCGACTACAAGATCGTCTATGTCGGCGGCACAGATGCCCGCGTGCAGGCCCTCCAGCAAGGGCTGGTCGATGCCTCGATCATCTCTCCTCCAAACGGCCTCATTGCTCAAAAACTTGGATTTAAAGAAGTGCTGAATCTTATGCAGATGAAGCTTCCTTTTGGCTACATTGGTATTGGGGCGAAGGATTCCTGGGTGCGGCAGAACCCTGATGCGGTGCGCAATTTCCTCAGAGGCTATCTGGAGGGGTTAGCGCTCTGCCGCAGAGATCGCGAGTATGCCATTCGGCTGATCGGCAAATTCTCTCGGATCGATGACCGGGAGATCCTCCTAGAGAGCTATCGCACCAGCATTCCCCATATTCCGGAGCGGCCTTATGTTAAAAAGGAAATTGTCGAAGCGGCATTGAAACTTTCTAAGCGAGAGGCGGCGCGCAACGCGGATCCGGAAAAATTCTACGACAACAGCGTCGTCAAAGAAATCGAGGCCTCGGGATTCATCGCCTCGCTCTTTGGAAAGAACTGATAACGCCTGCTCACCGCCTCATATCCCTGAGGAAGGGCACAGATCGTGAGGAGCTATCCAGCGAGGTCATCCATGAGATAAGATATATCTTTCAGCTCTTCGAGCTCCCAGATAAATCTTACTGCTTTATCTACCTTGTCCTGGGGGAGCAGGCCCGAGGTGTTATGCCTGAACTTCTCCTCCAACTCCTGATCGCTGAGCCTGGCGGTCTCCGGCGTGGCCGCGCCCCGGGTGTGGCTCCTCTCCACGGAATGAGTCCTACCCCTCGCCTGCACGTCGACCTTGGCCATCCGGGCGTTGGGATCCTCCAGGGCAGCCCTGCCATAATCAGGATGCGAGGCAAAGGTCACCTTATCCATGAAGCCCCTAACCGCGGGATTTTTCCTGGTGCTGGGATCCTGCCACTCAGCCCCTAACTCCAAACCGTGAGCGGCCACGGCCATGACATACGGTACACTAAACTGTGCCTCAACCTCGTTTTCGATTTGGCGGCTATGCCATAGGGGTTCCTCGGAAAGGGGATCCAACCACACCTTGACCTGCTCTATCTCCTGCGGGGCCAGCCTGTTCTCATCAACGATGGCGGTAAAACATTCCAGAGGACCCTGGATAATCCCACAGCAGGGATAAACCTTGTATCGCATGTTAAGAATATGCCAATCCTGCCCCAGATTCCCGGATACTTTCTCGGGCATCCAACTCTCAGATCCCGAAAATCTCCAGAAGCTGTGATCGCCATCGAGCACGGACACGTCTCCCGTGTAGCCCATATCCGCGAGAAGGGCAGCAGTGACGCCCCCTTGGGCTATCCACCCCGCTGAAGAGTATTTGAGCAGCGCGTCGGTCCCGGAATGGTGCCACTGGGACCCGGTCTGCATAGGGGCAAGGTAGCCAGCTATCCCCAGAGCGTTGGCCATCTTCTCCGCATCCAGGTTAAGCATTTTGCCAGCGCTCGCCACGCTGCCAAAGGCATTGGCGCTGTATCCGTGGATCGCTGGCCAGAGGACCTTCCCCCTGTCCGGCCCTTCAGCCACAATGGTTCTATTACTGGAAAGGGCGGAGGCGACCCGGGAGCTCAGGTCATGGCCCAGGACAGAAGCTACGATGAGGTCCCTGCCTAATGTCCTCCTGCTCTCGCCCAGGGCCAGAGCGGGGGGCAGCACAAAGGGTGAGACATGAATGGCCGGCGCCAGAATGGCATCGAAGTCCAGGGCGTTAATTAGCTCGCCGTTGGCAAAAGCAGCAGCGGCACAGGAAACCTTGTCTCTGGTGCCCAGGATCGAAGACTCCGGTGGGCCTCCCAGGCGCCTGACCAGCGCCGCCGAGAGCCTACCTTTCTCCGCAGTCATTCCAGCCACGGCACATCCGACGGAGTCCAGAAGCACACGCTTGGCTTCATGCACCACCGCCGGTGGCAGATCCTCATATTGTGTTTCAACAACGAACTCTGCAAGCCGCTGGGCTAGAGTTTTCACAGAGCACCTCCCGAAGAGATTGACCGAGCATACTATAGCCGGAATAAGGGTTAAAGGAGAACCTCTCAATCTCAGCGATGAAAAGTGCCTTGGCCACCCGCTGCACTCCAAAGAGGTTCTGCCGCATTATCTGACAAATCCTTGCCGGTTCTCGATTCCAGTCGATAAGGAGCTCCGTGGTTTTCATTCCCGGAAATAAGAAAACGCTTCTTCTTATTTCCAAGTTTTGTGAATGAAACCGGCGGGTGGTCTCCTTTTTGTGCGACCGCCACTCCGGCCAAAGCTACCTAGCTCCTCCTCCCGATCAAAGAATAGGCATGCTCGTTGCTTGGCATGCGAATTGCTGCGCTAAATCGGCAACATAGACTTTCCGGCCCGAACAAAAATCCCGGAGCGCACTTCTAAAGGGGGAAATATGAAACAGCTTCTATGCACGAAAAAGCTATCTGTTTTTTTAGGCGTTGGCCTTGCCCTTCTCTTTGTAAGATCGGGGTATCCACAGCAGGAGGATGTGGCCAAATATCCCACTAGGCCGATAACCCTCATCATACCGCTTCTCGCGGGGGCGCCCGGAGACATAGCCGCCCGGCTCATAGCAAAAGACGCGGAAAGAATCCTTGGACAGCCGATTGTGCCAGCCAACAAACCCGGTGGCGCCACAAGCATCGGGGTTGCTGCCATCGCCAAAGCAAAACCGGACGGATATACCATCGGTTATGGCGCGCACAGTGGGGTATTCATCGGGCCACTTCTGGAAAAACTCCCCTATCATCCGTTAAAGGACCTTAAACCCATCATGCAATTTGGAAATTCATTATTCAGTGTGGCGGTTAGAACGGACTCCCCCTTGAAGAGTTTTAAGGACCTCATCTCCTATGCTCGTCAGAACCCGAAAAAGCTCACCTATGCATCCACCGGGACGACCAGCATGCAATATTTCGTTGTCAACCAGGTTTTCAAGAAGGAAAAGGTGGAGGTGACCCATATTCCGTTTAAGGGAAGCCCTGAGGGGCATGTATCGCTTTTGGGAGGACATATCGATTTTATCGTCGATACCATCGTCTACCCGCTGGTGGAAGCAGACAAGGAAAGAACTTTGCTCATATTGAACGACCAGCATCCCGAGGAGTTCCCAAACATTCCCATTTTAAAGGACCTCGGCTACGATATCCCTACCCCGATGATCTTGAGCATTATGGGACCGAGGGGCATACCCGACGGAATTGTCAAAAAGCTTGAGGATGCCTTCACCAAAGCGATGAAGGAGCCGGGCTTCATAAAGGGGATGAAGGAGAATCTCCGCTTCCCTATCCTCTATCGGAACAGCAAAGATCTGAGCGAGTACGTCATCCGTGGTGTTGAGACCTATGAAAAAATTCTTACAGAGATGGGCCTGGTCAAGTGATCTAAAACGAGTAGCGAAGCGAGATGAAATATTCAGAAATAATCGGCGGGATTTTTTGGCTGGTCTTTGGGAGCGTATTCACCATCTTGGCAACGGGCTATCAAATTGGGAGCGTCACTCAACCCGGCCCCGGCTTCTTGCCCTTGGGAGTGGGACTTCTACTCATTGTCTTTTCCCTGGTCATATTAGCGCAAGGGCTAAACTCGCTCAAAAATATAGAGCAGGTTATCCCTTTCTCTAAGCCAGGGGGATTGAAAAAGGTAGCTTACATCGCCTCGATTCTGTTGGTCCTCGGCTTTTTCTTTGAGGAGCTAGGCCTGCTCATCACCGTATTTCTCTTACTTGCCCTTTCAATGGTCGTGGCTGAATTAAAAAGCTGGAAAAGGATCGTTTTTATGGCTGTCGTTACTACGGTAGGCATTTATATCCTCTTTGTCCTGTTGCTGTCCCAGCAATTACCCCGCGGGTTTCTAAGTATTTAGCCTTGTGGATATCATCCACCATCTGGTTCTGGGTTTCGGTGTTGCGCTCACTTTAACCAACCTTTTCTTCTGTTTTCTGGGAGTATT
>JACPSF010000134.1 GCA_016193385.1 Deltaproteobacteria bacterium | reverse complement strand
GTCCCCTCTTCCACCCCAACGCGGATGTTTTCCAACACGGGGAGCGGGGTCCCGTTCTTCCGAAAGGCTTTCCCCACATCCTCAAAGCGGACGATTTCAGACACATTCCTTCCTTACTTCAAACCGGCCAGGCTCTTTCACTAATTTCTTCACCCGCCCTTCCAAAATACCCATAAGGTTACCCTTCGTGACGTTCACCGTGCTGCAAACCGGTCCAAAGACGTAAAATAGTGGCTCCCCCAGGCATGGCTCCTAGTTGTTGGCGTGATAGGTCTAGTTATCATTGGAGCTATTAGATTATCTATGGATTGTTTGCATCATTTCACTAGATCAAACCCCTTAATCCTGATTATTCGATCGAAACCTAAGCCTCATAATTCCTTTAAAGACAGTCTCGGGATCCAAGGGATGGGTTTGGCCCGATTGAGCCCTAATGGAGTCAGCTTCCAGAGAATGCCATCGTCTTAAGGGCGCCTCATTACCGCTAGCACCCTTCCCAAGCCTCGGCGTCATTACCCGGCCCAGATACCGCATATGTTGCGTTTTCTTTTTCATTGACCCACAACGGAAATCTACCTATATTTCATCCGACAAAAAGCGAGTTCTTATCAAACGCTCAGGGCATGGTTGCGGGTTTTGCGAGCCTGCTTGAGATAGCCGAGTGACACCAGCATGGTCACCAATCGCGTCACGGTGAGCTCGGGGATTCCAGTGCGCCGTGGGAATTCCCCGGCGCTCGCCTCGACGCAGCGCTATAGCGCGATGCCGCGATCGAGGGCCGACACGGTATCCGGCCGTCGCTTCCGGGAACGTGTTTTTTTGCGCCGCTTCGCCGCATAGGAGGCTCCGATCCAGCGGCAAATGTTGACGTCGCGTGCCATACTTCAACATTTTGAAACTTCGTTCCCAAAAAATAACGCTGAACCCTGACCAAGAGGTGAGGACATGACCAACGGAACCTGTACGATTGTGGAGCAAAGCCGAAAGACGCCGATTCTCGGCGAGTATGAGGTTGTTGTCCTGGGCGGCGGGCCAGCCGGGATCGCGGCAGCGTTCGCGGCGGGACGAGCCGGCCGGTCCACGATCCTGATCGAGCGCTACGGCTTCCTCGGTGGGGCGGGGACCGCGGCCGGACTCAGCAACTTCTGCGGACTCCACGCGAACGTTCATGGTGACATCCGGCAAGTCGTTCACGGTGTCGCTGACGAACTTCTGTCGCGGCTCGACCATATGGGAGGGCTCAATGCACCCCTGTCTTTCGCCAACAAAATAAAAGCGCAGGCCTACGACATTTCAGCGTACAAGATCGCCGCCGACGATCTGCTGCTGTCGGCAGGAGTCAAGATACTTTTTCATGCCTTCGCCGTTGGCGCGGTGAAGCGATCCGATCAGGAGATCCACGCCCTGCTGGTCGAAAGCAAATCCGGACGGGGGGCGATCGTCGGACGGATTTTTATCGACTGCTCGGGCGATGGCGACTTGGCGGCCTGGGTGGGCGCGCCGTTCGAAAAGGGCGACGGCCAGGGAAACATGCTCTATCCGTCCACCATGTTCAGGATCAACGGGGTCGATCCCGACAAGGCCGGTCGTGCTTGGGAATCGCTCCCGAAACTCATGGAGGAAACCGAGCGTACGCAAGGGCGCCGCTTCCCGCGCCAGGGCGCGATCGTACGTCCGCAGAAAAACCCGATCGAATGGCGCGCGAATGTCACCCAGATAAAGAATCCCGACGGTTCTGCGGTGGACGGCACGGATGTGGAGCAGCTGAGTCGAGGAGAAATCGAGGGCCGACGTCAGTGCTGGGAGACCTTTGAGTTCATACGTGAAAATGCGCCGGGGTTCGACAAGGCCTACATCGTCGAGATCGCTCCCCAGATCGGCATCCGGGAAACCCGCCGGATCACCGGAGAATATCTGCTCACGGAGCAGGACATTCTCGGGTGCGCGAGCTTCGACGACACCATCGGCGTCAATGGATGGCCGGTTGAAGCGCATGTCGCCGGCAATGTGGTCTTTCGCTGGCAGCCGATTCCGGAGTCGCGCGGCTTCAATCACTTGCCGTATCGAATGATTGTGCCCCTCGAGATCGACAACCTGTTCGTCGCTGGGCGTTGCGCATCCATGACTCACGAAGGCCAATCGTCCGCGCGCGTATCCGGTTCGTGCTTCGTCATGGGCCAGGCCGCAGGAACCGCGGCTGATCTTGCCTTGAAAGCAGGCGTTCGGCCCCGCGCGGTCGATGTAGGCGCGCTTCAGCGACGGTTGGAGTCGGAGGGAGCTTTCCTGGGCACCCGTTGGTGACCGGGTAACTTCGTTCCTGCCCGCGAACCTTATGAGTAACATAACGGGAGCGATAAAGCCGGGAGATAAACCGTGACCCGAGTAACCGTCGACGTGGGAGGAACCTTTACAGATTGTCTTGTTCTGGACGAGTCCGGCGAAATTTACGAGTTTAAGGCGCCGACGACCCCGCCAGACCCGACTACAGGATTAATCGAGGTCCTCAACAAAGCAGCGCATCACTTCCATCTCGACCTCCGACAATTCATGGCCAACATCGGGCTTCTAATTGCCCATGGCACCACCCTTTCCACCAACGCCCTGCTGACCGGCAAGATTGCCAAGGTGGGACTTCTCGCCACGGAGGGATTCCGCGACACCATCCAGATCCGCCGGGGCTATAAGAACATTCGCACCACCCGGTTCAACCTCTTCGTCCCCCCCTACCGCGCCCTGGTGCCCCGCTACCTGAGACTGGGGATCCGGGAGCGCACCCTCAACACGGGGGAAATTCTGACCCCTTTACGCGAGGAGGACGTCCACGCGGCAATTGCCCAGCTCAAGGAGGAGAAGGTGGAGGCGGTGGCCATCTGCTTTCTGCATTCCTACATCAACCCCGAACATGAACGCAGAGCTGCCGAGATCTGCCGCCGGGAGCTGAATGGGACGTACGTGACCGCCTCCCACGAAGTTCTTCCGGTTTTTCGGGAATTTGAACGCTTCAGCACCACGGTGGTCAGCGCTGCCGTGGGACCCGTTACGGAGCGCTACCTCAAAACCCTTACCGGCAAGATGGGGGAGCTTGGATTCAAGGGGACGCTCTACCTGGTTCAGGGCGGGGGCCTGGTTCAATCCGTGGAGGAATCGGCGCGCTGGGCGGTCTCCCTGATCGGCTCGGGCCCCGCCGCGGCTCCGGCGGGCGCCATCCGTCTGGGCCAGTGCATCCACAGCAACAACCTGTTCTCCGTGGACATGGGCGGCACCAGCTTTGATGTGTGCTTGATCCGG
>JACPSF010000325.1 GCA_016193385.1 Deltaproteobacteria bacterium | reverse complement strand
GTCAACCCCCAGGAGGATATCGTCATCATACCGGGAGCCAAGATCCATGCGATGGATGCTTCGTGCCGGGAATTCGGGTCGACCGGTGCTCCCGGGTGGCATCGCATCGGCGGGAAGATGATCATCGACGCGACCAAGCCTCCGGATTGCGACCCGAAGCGGCGCTTCGAGTTCGAGCGCTTGCGGCCGATGGGCTGGGAGACAGTTCGCCTCGAAGACTTTCTCCCGGAGGGCTCGCCGCCGCCGCGTTTTCAGAGCCTGCTCGACAATCCCCGCTGAGTGCCGCCCCTGGATTTACGGCACGAATAGCGTATCGATGTATTGCTTGGCTTCCTTCGGGAAGATCCCAAGGTCGGTGGCTTCCGTCAGGTATCTCTTTTGCACGGCGATCAGCGCAGGGTCTGGCCAATGGGTATCTTTTGGCGCCAGGATAGTTCGGGTCCGCTTCCAGCCGAGCTCAAGCTCTTCGGACTTCTCCAGGCCAAACAGTTGTTTGGCGTGCTTGCGGAAATGCGCTTCATCGTCCTGAACCCCTCTCGAAGCTTCAGCGAAGGCGGCACGTACCTTGGGGACCAATTGGGGGTTTTGCTTCACCCAGTTGTCAAGTACGCCGATATAACTCAAAAATACAGGCTTCCCGCCGAACAGCTTGTCCTGCTCTTCGCGAAAGCCCATAATCGACCTATATCGTCCCGTGGCGAGGAGTCGGGAGACATGGGCTTCCCAAAGCACCGCCGCTTCGACGTCGCCTTTCTCCAGGACGGCGATGATGGCGCCCGATTCTAACTTCTTGAGCTTCAAATCGCTTTCGATGTTCACCCCTCGTTTTTTCATAAGATAATCAAACAGGTTGTAAAGCGCGGTAGTCTCGGGGGTTAACGCAACGGCCTTCCCTTTAAGCTCCATAATGTCCTTATAGGGCGATTCCTTTCGAACGAGCACGAAATTGTGCGAAACCTGATATGGCTGGAGCAGGCGGATCGGTATGTCTTTCAGGGTTGCCCTGAGTGCTACCTCGGAAACCGCCAGTCCCAACGAGACCGCTTTGATGCCCATGAGGCGCTGGATTTCTGCAACCCCGGCCCAGCGGGGCTTCATGATGAAGCCGTTCTTGCGGTCGAGCTTGTTGTCGAGAATGTAATAACCTCCCAGCCCGAACACTCCATCCTGCGGCAACCCTATTTCCACCGTGGGGAGTTCTGCCGCTAGCAAAATGCGGGGAACAGAAGCGATGGCTACGCCCAAAACGAGAACGGCCATCAGGGTTGATTTCAAAATCCGGTTCTTCATTGCTGCACCTCCTCCTGGTTTATAACTTTACGGCACGAACAGCTTGTCGATGACCGCCATCCCCTCCTTGGGGAATATTCCCAGCTCGACGGCTTCTTTGAGATACCTTAGCTCTACTTCGAGGTTGGCTCTGTCCGGCCAAGGAAAGTCGGGGGGCAGCAAAAACTGACGGGTGCGCGGCCAGCCGATCTCGATCTCCTCCGGTTTCTCCAGGCCGAAGAGGTTCTTGGCGTGCTTGCGGAAATGCGCCTCGTCTCCCTGAACCCCGCCGATCGCTTCCTGCCAGGCACTGCGTATTTTTGGGATCAGCTCGCGGTTTTTGCCGACCCAAGAATCTATCGCTCCCAACCAGCCGAACATTTTGATTTTGGTGTTGAGGAGTCTGTTCAATTCGTCTCTAGGAACCATGAGGATCCTGTATCTGCCGGTGGCGAGGAGCTTGGAGGCATGGGCCTCCCAACTGTAACCGGCTTCGACTTCGCCTCGTTCCAGGACGGTGCTGATGCCGGCAGCGCCGAGCTTCTTAAGCTGAAAATACTTTTCGATCTGCATCCCTTGCTTGCGCATAATATAATCGAAATTGTTATAGGCTGCGGTGACCTCTCCGGGAACAGCAAAGGGCTTGCCTTTCAAGTCCGTGATATTCTTATAGGGAGACTCTTTGCGCACGAGAACCGAATTGTGCGGCGTCATGAAAGGCTGGATCAGTCGAATAGGAATAGCCCTGGTGTTCGCCCTGACCGCGGATTCCGAGGTGGAGAGGCCCACGGGAATCGCGCCGATGGCCAACAGACGCTCGATTTCAGCGACTCCTGACCAACGCGCCTTCATAATGAAGCCATTTTTGCGGTCCAGTCCTTTGTCCACGAGATAGTGGCCGCCGAGGCCGAAGACTCCATCATCGGGCAACCCCACTTCGATCGTAGGGAGCTCGGCCGCTCCGACGCTCAGGGCTCTGTGAGAAGGGGCGCCTAGAGAGATAAGGATCATTAGCAGTATGAGCCTGCTGCGCGACCTTACCATGGTTACACCTCCTCTTTTTTTATTAGCTTCAGGACCGATTGGAGCAGCTTTATATCTCTTTCCAGGGGCGGAAGCGGGTTGTCAAAGATATCCGTAATGTGCGCCGGGCGGGGCGACAGAATGACGATGCGGTCCCCCATGTAAGCGGCCTCTTCCACGTCGTGGGTCACTAGCAGCGCGGTCTGCTTCAGGCGGGCACAGATCTCGAGCGTGTCCTCGCGCAAGTTGCGCGCCGTCAGGTGGTCGAGCTTGCTATAAGGCTCATCCATGAGCAGGACCTCGGGCTCGATCACGAGCCCGCGGGCCAGTCCCACCCTCTGGCGCATGCCGCCCGAGAGATAAAGGGGATATTGCTTGCGGAATTCGACAAGGCCCACGAGACTCAGATATTTGTGTACCCTCTCTTCCCACTCGGTCTTGGGTATCCCCATTCCCTTCAGGGCGAAAGTCAGATTATCCTCCACCTGCTTCCAGTTGAGCAGGCGTGGATCCTGAAATACGTAGCCGAGTCTGGGCTCTTCCTTTTCCGCTTCTCGGTGATTCGAGACCACCTCCGTGCGGCCCCGTTCCAAAGGCTCTAGCCCCGAGATGACGTTAAGCAGCGTTGATTTCCCGCAGCCTGACGGTCCCAAAAGGCAGGTGATCCCGTATTCCTTCGTTTCGAAGGAAACGCCGTCCAGGACCAGCATGTCCGTGCCGTCCTCGCGGGGGAAGTACTTCACCGCCTTTTCGACGCGAACGTATGCCACCTACCGCCTCCACGTCACTATTTTGGGGCGCCACCGGGTCACGATTCTTTCCAGCCAGCCGATAAAGCCGAATTCGATCACGATCATGACCACGAGAAACGTAATCGCCCAAGCCAGCACGGCCTTCATAGAGAAAGTGTTGAACCCGCGCACGACCTGATAGCCAACCCCGTTGCTGAAGCCAAACATCTCCACTACGACCACCACTTTCCAGGCCAAACCCAGACCGTAGCGGATCGCCGCGAGCATGTGAGATACGAGCTGAGGCAGGATCACGTCAACGACCTTGGACCAGGGGCTGGCGTGAAAGGCCTGGCTCATATCGATGAGGTCCTTATCGATGGATTTGGCGCCCTGCCAGATGCTGATGGTGAGCATGGGAAAGATGGTTACGGCCACCGCTGCATAGGCGCTGGTCTCGGTCAGGCCGAAAAACATGATCATAAGGACGGCCCAGATCAGCCCGGGCATGGTGAGTCCCAAAATCACCGGCGGCTCAAAAAAGCTCTCGAAGCTTCGCAGCGTCCCCATGATAATGCCGAGGGGTATACTGACCACCATGGCAATGGCGAAGCCGACCAGAACCCGGCGCAGGGTGGCTCCCATCTCCACGAAGAAGTCCCCTGTCGTGACAATCGACATAACCTCGGAGAAGGTTTCCCATGGCTTCGGGATCAGAGTAGGGGGGAAGATCAGGCTCAATATCCACCAGGCGAAGATCAGCGCCACAACCGAGCCCACGCTGAGCCCGATGTGCCGCGTGGCCTCTCCCCATGGGCCTGCCTTGCGTCGAGGAGCGGTCGCGCTCCCCTCGCTTACGGCTGATCCGACTTCACCCTCGGCAACCAGTGCTTTCTCGAGCTTCGCCATTAGGGCCTCCCTGTGATCACTGTGTTGGCGCTGATGTCCATTAACCGCGCGTGCGCGACTGAGGCAACAGGCGATTCTATGCTTCCCGCCATGGCGTGTCAACGCGCACGGCGGGGCCGGTCCCGGTGATCTCACCACCTGCTCGACGCAGTCCGCGTCGGGATTTTACTGCTTTTTTGGCTGGTCTCCTGTTGTCCTGGAACGAATCTTCTCCTGCGCCGCGCGCACCGCCCGCAGAATATCCCCGTACCCCGCGCAGCGGCAAAGGTTCCCGCTGAGATATTCGCGCACCTCCGCCTCTGTGGGATCCGGGTTTTCTTCGAGGAGCGCCTTGACCGAGAGGATGAATCCCGGAGTGCAGTAGCCGCATTGCAACGCGCGCTGTTCGATAAAGGCCTCCTGGATAAAATGGAGCCTGCCGTCCTGAGAAATTCCCTCGACCGTGACGACTTCCCGGCCCGCAACGCGAGTCGCGAGCAGGAGGCAAGAACTCACGGGCCTTCCATCGATCAGGACCGTGCAGGTCCCGCAGGCCCCGACGCCGCATCCCTCGCGGACGCTCCAGAGCTTGAGCCGGTCACGCAGCACTTCAAGCAATGTGTCGGCGTCCTCGACTTGGAGCTTTTCGAGTCGGCCATTGACGCTGAGTGAAAGTTCTCGGCTCATGGTTATCTTTTCCCTGCCGGCCTTGGAGGTTTGATGGTGGAAAGATGACGCAGGATCTTTTCGGGTGTCAGGGGCAGCTCGCGGATTCTGACGCCGGTCGCATCCTCAACGGCGTTGGCGATCGCTGCCGACACCGTGAGCGCCCCGGTCTCGCCTACCCCCTTGGCTCCGAACGGGCCGCTTTCGTGCGGGACTTCGACCACGATGGAACGAAAATCCTCGGGCATATCCTTGACCGAAGCAATTTGATAGTCGAGTAGAGAGCCATTCAGAAGACGGCCCTCATCGAACACCATCTCCTCGAACAGCGTAAGGCCGAGGTGGGTAATGGCCGAACCCAGCAGTTGCTGCTCGCAATGCTTCGGGTTGATCGCTGTCCCGGCATCGCCCACGGCGAAGAACTTGAGGATACTGACCTGCCCGGTTTCCGTATCGACTTCCAGCTCGACCGCGGTCGCCGAAGGGAACCAGTATTCCGTGCATTTTTCCGACTGGCCGGTCTCGGGATCCATGGGCATGGCTGTGGTTTGGCAGATCGCCTCTCCGGTCAGGGTCGTTCCGAGACTGCCGAACTTGGCGAGAAAGGCCTCGCTGATCCGCATGCCGCGCTCCGGGCTGCCCCTGACGTATATGCGAGCGCC
This sequence comes from Deltaproteobacteria bacterium, assembly GCA_016193385.1. Next base: position 7,650 of record JACPSF010000325.1, on the reverse strand, counting down.
GCGGGCGACCAGGTCTTCCGGATTGACCTCCAGCTTTGAGGCGACGATCGCGAACAGCTCGGTTTTGATCTTCGCGGCCGCCATGCGGACGGCGTTTCCCATGTGGTACGTCGAGCGGCTCCCCGCCGTGATCGTGTCGTAGGGCGTGATATCCGTGTCAGGTTGAACGATGTGCACCTGCTCGAAGCCGACACCAAGCTCTTCGGCGACGATCTGGGCCATCATGGTTTCCGCCCCCTGGCCCATCTCGACCGTGCTGCTGAGAATGTTGACGCTGCCGTCGGCGCTCAGGGTCACGATGGCGCCGGAGATAGAAGGAGTCAGGACGGCCTTCACCCCGGCCGCGATCCCTTTGCCGCGGGCTTTCGTGCCGCTTTTTGCCGGCCTCGGCTTCGACCACTCGATCGCCTGGGCTGCCTGTTTGATCGATGGCTTGAGGCCGAAAGCCTGCACCGGCGTGCCGGTCGCGAACTCCTCGCCTTCATCCAAGGCGTGGCGCAGGCGGAACTCCACCGGATCGGCTCCGAGGGCGCGCGCGATGATGTCCATCTGGGAGTCATAGGCCCAAATGACCTGGGGCACACCGAAGCCCCGGAACGCCCCGGCCGGCGGCTTATTGGTGTAGACGCAGTAACCGTCGATCCACACGTTGGGCATTCGATAGGGACCTGCCGAGGTATAGCCGGATTTGTGCACGATCCTGGGACCGATCTCGGCATACGCGCCCGTATCCCAGTACACCTCGCATTTTCGCGCCGTGATCGTGCCGTCCTTGACCGCCGTTTTCAGCTTCGCGACCACGCCGTGTTTCGTGATCGTGACGAACTCTTCCTCCCGGGTCAGGGCGTAACGCACGGGGCGGCGCGTGAACAGGGCGACGGCGGTAACCAGCGGCTCCAGCTTCGCGTAGAGCTTCGCGCCGTAGCCGCCACCGAGGTAGGGAACCCGGACTCTTATCCGGTTCATGGGCAGGCCGAAAATCGCCGAGAGCTCGGTGCGCACATAAGAGGGAGTCTGGGTCGCCGACCAGACATTGATTCGCTGGTTCTCGTCGAGGTAGGCGAGGGTCACATGAGGTTCCATGGGCACGTGTTGGGCCGGTGGCGAGCGGAACGTGTCTTCGAAGACGCTGTCGGCTTCGGCAAAGGCCTTCTCCACGTCTCCTTTGCGTAGCTTGAAGTGGTAGCAAACGTTGGAGCTCTGTCCCGCTCGAACGTGAGCGAGATCGGCGAAGGTTCCGGCGGGCCTAAGCTTCGGATGCAGGACAGGGGCTTCAGGTTTTACCGCTTCGAGGACGTCCAGAATAGGTGTAAGAGGCTCGTAGTCGATGTCAACGAGCTGGAGGGCGTCTTCCGCCAGCCGCCGGTCTAATGCGGCGACGGCCACGACCGGATCGCCGATGTGAAGGACGCGGTCGATGGCGAGAATGGGCTGATCGCGAAATGCGGGGCCAAAGCAAGGGTCTACGCCGGGCATGGCGGCGACGTCCGCCCCCGTGAGCACGGCCGCCACGCCGTCGAGCGCTTGAGCGCGCGCTTTATCGATGCCGGTTATACGAGCGTGCGGGTAGGGGCTGCGCAGAACGGCGAGGTGAAGCATGCCAGGCATCTCGATGTTGCCCACATGGAGGACCTGTCCGGTGGCTTTTTGCACCGCGTCTTTCCGATAAACCGAATGCCCAACTACGGCGTAATCCGACATCGCCTCTCCCGGTTTCTTTGCGCCTATCGGCCCTTTTCCAGCTCGCGAATCGCCCGTTTGACGAATACCCGTGCCATCTCGCGCTTGTACCATTCCGAGCCGCGCAGATCCGCGATCGGAGAGATCTGTTGGTCGACGATTCGCGTGACCTCATCGAGCAGACTGTCCGTGATCGCTTCGTTTCGGACAAATTCGAGCCCATGGATCAGGAGCGGCTTCATGGCCAGACCACTGACGGCAAGCCTGAGCTCATCGCATCGGTTCCCGCTGAGCTTCAGGAGGGCGGCGACCCCCAGGCAGGGCCAGTCGTTGGCGGAAAGCGAGCTGAATTTCAGATACAGCGTCCGGCTACCGTTGGGCGCGGTCGGAATTCTCACTTCGACCAGGATCTCTCCCGGCTCGAGCGCCGTTTCGTATAGACCGCGGTAGAAGTCCTTGATCGGGACGGTGCGCGATTGACTCGGCCCCGCCAGAACCAGTTCGGCACGCAGAATCAGAAACACTGGAGGCGGATCGAGGCGGTAGTCGGCGTGCGCCAGATTTCCGCCCACGGTAGCGGTCGCTCTAATGCGCACGTTGCCGATCTTGCCGAAAGCGTCGGCCAATGCCGGAAGGGAATTGCGAATGATCGGAGAGCATTCCACGGCGCGCGGTGTTGCCATGGCGCCGATCCGGATCCCGTCACCGTCAACCGTAATATGGTCGAGCCCGGCGATGGCCTGGAGGTCGATCAGGTACGGGTAATAGACAGTGCGCTGCTTCATGAGGATCACCAGCGTGGTTCCGCCGGCGAGCAGCCGGGCCTCATCGCCGTGCTTTAAGAGAAGCTCGCTCGCCTCGCCGAGGGTCCTGGGCCTCAGAAGCTCGAATTCTGGGATGGTCATCTACCCTCTTCAAACCGGCTCTGCTCTCTCTAAACATAATGCGATCGGGGAGTCAATGTCGACGGAGAAACCGTGTTCGTGGCCTCGTGTTCGTGAGCGAGCACGAATACCGAGCACGGGCACGCTTACTTCGAGAACCGCGGCAGGAAGTCCTTCAGGCGAATCCGATTCATGACCTCATCGGGGACCCGGAGCGGCGGCGGGAAACCACTCAAAGGTTTGGTCGCATCGATACCCATTTTCGCGTTCACACCGTCCCGGCCTGCTGTAGGATCCAGCTCGCTTCCCTGGGCGTTGGCAATCACCACGAGGCCGCGATCCGCCTGAAAACGGTTGGAGACGGCCCAGAGGACCGCCTCCTCGTCGAAGACGTCGATGTCGTCGTCCACGACGACCACATGCTTGAGCAACATATCGGAAGCGATAGCGGCGCAGATGGCGTTTTTCGCCTGACCCGGCGTGCGTTTCGCGATGGAGATATAGGCGTGAAAGCGACAGTTTCCCGAAACGGGCATGCAGACGTCCTTCACTGTAGGGACGGAGTTGCGCACGGCCTTTAGGAGCGCGGCTTCTCTGGGCACCGCACCCATCAACTTGTGCTCGGTGTATCCCGCGTGGATGTCCTGAAATATGTAGTTCTTTCGGTGCGTGACGGCGGTCACTTCGATGACCTGACGGTCGTCCTTCTCGACCGCATGGCCGGTGAACTCCCCAAACGGCCCCTCCTCGCGCCGGACGTGGGGCAGCATCCGCCCCTCCACGACGAGCTCCGCGTCGGCCGGCACCAGCAGGGGTACGGTTTTGGCTTTGACCAGGCGCAAAGGCTCGTTCATCATGCCCCCGATCACCGCGTACTCGTCTTCGTCCGCCGGTGTAAAGGCTTGAGCCCCTAAAGCAAAGAGGGGATGGACGCCGATCACGATGGCGACAGGGAGGGGTTGGTCCCGGCGCTCCATTTTGTTGTGAAGGGTCCAGAGGTGTCTCCCGATGGCCATGAAGATCCTGAGCTCCCGCTTACCCCCCATCATGAGCCGGTTGTAGCTCGTGTTCCTTACTCCGGTATCGGGGTCCTGGGCGACGACGATGCCCGCAGTAATGTAGGGTGCGGCGTTGACGTCGTAGTGGGTCAGCATTGGGAGCTCCGCCAAATCCACGTCATCGCCTGCTCTGATCGCTTCCTGAACCGGTCCGTCGCTCATTTCCAGCGGCGGAATCACGTTTGCCTGACGTTCCAGAAATTTCCTGGCCAGATCCTCAGATTTTGTTTCCATGGCCATGGCCATCAGGCGGCGGCTGGCCATGACGTTGATCGCCACGGGGGCCCTGCCTCCCTGGACGTTTTCGAAGAACAGCAGCGGAAGGCGCTTTTTCCTTTCCAAGTGGGTGAGAATCGCCGACATCTCGTAGCGGGGAGAAACGAGTTTCTTGACGCGCGCCACATCCTCGGGCGATTTCTCTTCCAGCTCTGCGATGAAACCACGCAGATCTTTGGCCATGGAATCCTAACCTCCTTCGCGCTCTGGAGTTGCGATCAATATTCCAAACACCCGCACCTGCCTCTCCAGGCTCCTGCTTCCCCTTGTGTTTTACTCGATGTGAACAAACGCTCTTGTCCAGTTACCTTTCGGCACAACCGTGTGCCCCTGGCCGGTGAGGTCTTCGGCTAAAAGGACGTCACCCGGTCCAAACGTCTTTACCGTGCCGTCTCCAGTACGGATATCCGCAGAGCCGGCTAGAGTAATGCAATACTGACGCCGTGGCGCTGGATGCCAATCGAGGAGGTGTGTGGCCGGGTCGTTTTTGAAAACAACCGCAGTTGCGGACTGCGCCTTCGAGAAAAGAGCTGAACCTTCACTGGCATCCAGCTCTTCAAAGTGAGACCGCCCGTCGTCACCGCTATAGATTCTTACGAACTTCACAGATTCCCCCTTTTATTCTTTTGATTAACGCCGGCATTATCCAATTCCACTCCCGCCCGCGCTGCCGAGGCACGCAGGGGAGCCCGTGTCACTTCGACCGCGCCATCTTGCCGTAGCCGAACGACGTTGACGGTGCCTTCATATTCAGGGGAGCCCGAATAGTAGGCGTTGATGTGCTTGTCGCCCACACGCGCCGCACGATTCCAGTGTCCCAGGGCGACATAATCGGCGCCGGCCGCGATAAGATCTTCGCGGCGGATCAGCCAGGAAGGAAGTAAGCGGCCCGGCTCGTCCGGTCCTTCGAGGTAGTGGCCGTGAGCTGCAGCGAGCTGCCAGCGCGTCGAACGAGGTCGTGGGTTGCAGAGCGGTGACATGTCGGAGTAGTCCAGGTGCGCTCTGCCCCAGACCTCCAGGCCGAGCCCGGGGAAAACTACCGCGTCGTCGACCGTGAGCCCGAGCACACACAGGTTCGAACCGGTCGCCAGCTCGGCACGCCGGTAGACCGAGTCGGGTGTCAGCGGGTCGTGGTTGCCGGGCAGAATCACGATCGGCGCGCCGTGCTCGCTCATGGTTCGCGCGGCTCGATCAAGAAGCTGAGATGGCTGGCGATTGTTCTCGAATGTATCGCCGGCCAGCATCACGAGATCCGCACGCACCGACGCAGCAGCCTCTAGAACCTCGCGCAGAAGTGACAACGGATCAAAGGAGCGGGACTGTCCAAAGGTGCCGTCGGACCCCAGATGCAAGTCCGAACTGTGGACGATAACCAACTCGCGGTGCGAAGCCACGCTCATACGGCGGCCCCGCGCCGATCAAACTTAAAGAATTCAAAAAATGTTAACAGACAGGACAGAAGTATCTCCGCATGCCGAGTTTTACGGGAAACTATCCGATAACGGCACGTTATGTCAACGTGAGAACCCCTTGTGGTGATAAGGAGGAGATAAACAACTTAAGAACTCACAAGTCGGGCTCGGGATCTAGCAATGGCTTGTGGCAGCGAACCTAAGGATGACAGAAACAGGTCAAAACAATCAGTGCATGGGATCAAATCTTCACTTTTGCACTTCTCTATTGCGGGGCAGCGTAAAGGTATCATTTTGAGCATAACGGTATGATTTTGAGCATAACGGTATGATTTTTTGTCCGTGGCTGTGGCCAAAACTGTCCACTTGCTCTCCTCCCTCTGAGTCCAGCCTCCTCTGAGTCCAGCCTCCTCCCGAAAAACATTGTGTGAATCCAGCATGTTAACCGAATCGGGCCTGAAGTCCTACGAATGGCACACTCCTTGCTTCCGAGCGAATAGTCATTAGGTCGCGCGCGCGTTGCTCCTGTTAGGAGCTGAAGTAAATCCTATTAGAAAGGAGGTACGACGGATGAAGATTCGTGGGTTTCTCTTGGCTGGTTTTTTTCTGACGGCGGTTTTGGCCGCTTCGGTCCAGGCCGACGTCCTGTCCAAAGTCCGTGCCGACGGAATCGATTATTGCCATATGAAGTTTCCGGCGATTGAAGAGCTTACGCTGTTTTCAGACCAACCGGTTCTGAAGAGCGCGGACACCAGTGACATCATCGACTTCCATGGTCCTTGCGACCATGACCCACTAGGGAAAGTGGAAATCGTTGTACAGCGCCTGCAGGCTACTACAGCCGGCGACGGTGGCAATGACGGCAGCGAATGAAAACCCCAGCGTTAGCATTGGGGGAGGGATTCTTGCCCTCTCCCAATGCTACCTGTCAGCTCCATGCCCGCCGGGCGCAGCAAGCAGCCTTTGCCTACCAAGAATAAAAGCGTGTTGGGGTCGCAGATACGCAGATCGCAGATATACGCAGAGTATAAAGGGTCAAGTCCACTCTTGGCTCTTTTGGAAGTCTTCTTCAATCCTCCCCGCCCTCCGGCCTATCTTCCTCTCCGCTTCCACTCTTGCCTTCATCCTCAAACAGACCGAACTGACCGATGAGGTCTTCTCTAACCCCAACACCTTACCAATCTCGCCGTGCTTATGTCCCCCCAAGGTCCGACACAGATACATCGCCATGGACCGTGCCTCGTTCTCCGCCCCTCGGCGCTTTCTCCTTAGCTCCTCCACCCGCTTGCCGTACACCACCCTGGCTGTTGCCCGAGCAATTTCCTCAATCCCTAGCCCAAATACCCTCCGGGACTCGGGCTTTTCCTCCACTCTGGCCCTGTCACCAAGCCTCTCCCTCACCCACTCGATAAACCCCTTATCCCCTAAGATCGGTCTGCGATACCCTGCCTTGTAAAAATCCACTACCTCCTTTGAGTGTAGATCCCATCGAGGTGTCGCATCGCCCGGGATAGTCCTGTCTTAGGGGTCTGGAGCAGCAGGTGGTAGTGGTTGTCCATCAAACCGTAGGCATAGATCTCTATCTTCCACAGCCGTGAGATGTCGCACAGTAAATTCAAAAGCGTCTGTCGGTCCTTGTCTTGCAAAAAAATGTCTCTGCGGGAAAGGCCACGGTTCATGACATGGTAGTAGGCCCCTGGGTACTCGATGCGCAGTGGACGAGCCATCAACACCGTCTAGTCGATCTTATTGGATCTATCAAGAGCCAAGAGCGGACTTGACCCCTCTACTATTTACCCTCTATTCATTTGTACGGGAAACTATCCGATAACGGCACGTTATGTCAACGTGAGATCGGCTTGCATGTAGAAGTGGACGTCACCAGCTTGCGGCCTGTGAGATAAGATCTTCAAAATTGCAAGGCCAGACACCGACCCCGAGCAATGCTCAACCCCGGACCAGAAAAACTCTAAGCTTCCATATATAGTATATCGAATTCTTCTTAAAATGCGACCGCATAGCGCTATCCAATTACCGTTTGACTGCTTGGATGTAATTTCTGGGCAAGGCGGTCTGGACTTCGTCCTTGCCGTTCGTTTTGGCTAGGTAAAGGGCTTGGTCAGCGTCTTGTACCAAGGGGCAGCAATCTGAGTACGATTTTTCGGAAGTTGAGCTGATCCCAATGCTTACGGTTATGGAGAAGGCTCCGTTGGATGTCTTAAAGTTGAACTCCTTGATTTGCACGCGGAGTTTATCGGCTGCTTGGTAAGCGCTTTTCATGTTGTCTTCGGGGAGAATGAGCACGAACTCGTCCCCGCCATAACGAGCCGGGTAGTCGCT
>JACPSF010000324.1:1848-6294 GCA_016193385.1 Deltaproteobacteria bacterium | reverse complement strand
GGACCATGTCTCCTTTAACGTGATTGCCAATCTCATGGTGGGGCTTACGGAATTCGACAAAGAGCTCAAACCGGCTCCCGTGATCGCCCGCTCCTGGGATGTCTCGGAAGGCGGGAAAACCATCGTCTTTCATCTCAGGGACGACGTTCTGTGGAGTGACGGAAAAAAGGTTACGGCCCAGGACTTCGAGTATTCCTGGAAACGGCTGCTCCACCCCAAGACCGCTTCCGAGTACGCCTACATCCTGTTCGACATCGTCAACGCCGAGGCCTTTCACCGGGGTAAGATCGACGATGATCGCCTCATCGGCGTTGCCGCCCGGGACGACCGGACCCTGGAAGTGCGTCTGAAGCATCCGGCCTCCTACTTCCTTTCGCTCACCACCTTTGAGGTCACCTACCCGCAGCGCCGCGACGTCGTCGAGCGTTTCGGCCCCAAATGGACCGAGCCGCAGCATATCGTCACGAACGGCCCCTTTTTGCTCTCCTCGTGGAGACACGAGGACGAAATCCAGCTTCGGGCCAACCCCCGCTTTTTCCTCGGCAAGCCGGCGGTTGAAAAGGTCGAGATGCTCATGATCAACGAAAAGACCACCGCCCTCGCCCTCTATGAGCAAGGCCGGCTCGACTTTTTGGATAACCACAGCATCCCGATTTTTGAAAAGCCGCGCCTGGCCGAGCGTCAGGGATTCCGCAGGGTGCGGCAGCTCAGAGGTTATTACTACGGCTTCGCCACGGATCGGAGGCCCTTCGACGACGTGCGGGTGCGCCGAGCCTTCGCGCTCGCCATCGACCGCAGCGTCTTCCCCAAAATTCTCCACGGCGGAGAGGAACCGGCTACCTCCTGGATTCCCCCGGAAATGCTGGCCCACAACCCCGGGATCGGCCTGAGTTACGACCCCTCCGAGGCCAGGAAGCTCTTGAGCGAGGCCGGCTATCCGGATGGCAAAGGTTTTCCCCCGGTGACTCTGGGATACAACACCGATGAGGATCACAAGATCGTGGCGGAGGCGATGCAGGGAATGTGGAAGCGGAATTTAGGTGTGCTGGCGCGTCTGGAAAACCAGGAGTGGAAGGTCTATCTGCACAAGCTGCAAACCGATCCTCCCCACATCTTCCGCCTCGGCTGGGGGGCCGATTTTCCCGACCCGGATAACTTTATGAGACTTTTCACCTCCCTCAGCGGCAACAACAACACACGCTGGAAAAATCCGCGCTACGATCAGCTCATAGAGTCGGCGGCGAGGGAATGGAACGGGGAAAAGCGGATCCAGCTCTACAATCAGGCGCAAAAAATACTCTGTGAAACCGATCTGCCAATCGTCCCCCTCTTCACCACCGCGGAGAGCACGGTTTTAAGTTCCCGCTTTGCCGGCCTGGAATATAACTCCATGGGCCGCCTGCTCCTGCACCACGTCAGCCCCAGAGCGAGCCAATAGGCGGCAGGCAATAGGCATTAGCACAGGAAGAAAGAGAAGAGAAAAATTCTTACTGTTGCCTGTTGCCTAATGCCTGTTGCCTCGTAGGGAGCTATGCTGCGGTTTCTCATCAGGCGACTTCTTCATGCTCTTGCCGTGCTGTGGGTGGTGGCCACGCTGACCTTCGTCCTTCTTCACATCACTCCAGGCGGGCCGTTCGACCGCGAGCGCCGCCTTCCACCTGAGGTGCTGGCGAACATCGCCGCCAAATACCACCTCGACGAACCCTTGTGGCGCCAATATGCGCGCTACCTCAAGGGAATCGCGCGGGGAGATCTGGGCCCTTCCTACAAATATCTCGATCGAAGCGTCAGGGACATCGTCGCCGATACCTTGCCGGTCTCGGCCACTTTGGGATTGCTTGCCCTGGGTTTGGCTTTGGCCCTGTCTTTTCCCGCGGGTCTTACGGCGGCTTATTACCAACGCTCGTGGACCGACCGCCTCTGCCTGTTCCTCGCCACGCTGGGGATCTCCCTTCCCTCCTTCATCCTGGGCACGCTGCTGATCTGGGTCTTCTCTCTCCAGCTCGGTTGGTTCCAGGCCGGAAGGTGGGGTGAAGTGGGCAGCGCCGTCCTGCCGAGTTTCACCCTGGGCGCGGCCCCGGCCGCGTATCTGACCTATCTCCTCAGGTCCTCCCTGCTCGATACACTGGGCGAAGATTTCATCCGCACGGCCCGGGCAAAGGGCCTTAGAGAGTCCGGCGTCCTTTTCAAGCATGCCTTGAGCCACTCGCTGATTCCCGTACTGACAGTGTTCGGGCCGCTTACCGCGGCCCTGCTGACCGGCTCCTTCGTGGTCGAGTACGTATTTGCGATCCCCGGAATGGGGAGGTTCTTCATCACCGCGGTGACCGATCGGGATTATCCCCTGATCATGGGAGTGACGCTTGTCTATACGGCGCTCTTGGTTAGCGCGAACCTGCTCGTGGACCTGCTCTACTCATTTTTTGACCCTAGAATCAGGACCCGATAAAACCGTTTATGCCGTCGCCAAGCGAAATTTCGGCGCGCCGCCGGTCGAGAGCTGAGAACACAGTGCTCGTGGCGAGCTCGGCCTTCCTTGTGGCAGTGACCTGCGCCGGCATCTTCGCTACTTTGCTCTCTCCTTACTCCCCGGCGGGGCTCGAAGAGGCGCGCATCTTGGAAGGTCCCAGTTGGAGTCATTGGATGGGCACGGATGGTCTGGGAAGAGATCTCCTCACCCGCGTTCTTTACGGGGCGCGCGTCTCTCTGACCGTCGGGATCGGCACCGCCGTGATCGCTCTGGTAATCGGCAGTCTTTACGGGCTCGTCTCAGGTTATATCGGCGGCGCGTTAGACAATCTTTTGATGCGCATCGTGGATGTCTTTTACGGCCTTCCGGACCTGCTCATTTTTATCTTGCTCTCGCTTGTCTTCGGACGGAACATCGGGGGTATCCTCGTCGCCCTGGGACTCGTGACCTGGGTGAGGTTTGCCCGCATCGCAAGGGGACAGGTTCTGCAGGCCAGAGAATTCCTTTACATTGAAGGTGCCAGGGCGATCGGGGCTTCTCGATTCCGGATCATCCTGCGCCATATCTTACCCAATGTCGCCGGCCCTATACTGGTCACCTTGACCTTCAGTATTCCTGCGGCTATTTTGGCCGAATCCACTTTGAGCTTCATCGGTCTGGGGATCAACGATCCTTACAGCCCATGGGGCACCAGTTGGGGCACGCTGGCTCAGGACGGTTGGCGCGCGATGCGGGAAGGAAAAAAGAAAATTACCATAATCCCCCTATCCTCCCTCAAATCCCCCTTTCTCCCCCTTTGGTAAAGGGGGATCGAGGAGGATTTAGGAGAGCGAGGGGGGATTTGATGTCAATTTATTTAATTCCGTCACTATAGATGATCGGGAGAGTCCTATCTGCCATCCTGCTCCTACTCATCTTTCATAATTCATCCTTGTATTGGTGCCGCGAAATCGCTTAAAATCCTTAGAAGTTTGAGGTCTTACACAGAGCATGCTGCGGAAGCACAACGAAATAGAAAAAAGGCTCTGGCTTCCGACGGATGAGCTTGGACCAATTCCAAGCTCAAGTCGAAAGCACACAGCGATTTAGGATGATGCAGGTCGTTATTGAGAACCCGATCCTTAACTCCCCCTTTGTCGAGCCTGCTCGCCACTTCAAGTTTTCTGAGGAAGGCATCACCGACGAGATTCTAGAAGCTCGCCGAATTAGTTCCTATTTCGTTCCCATCGCCAGGCCGAAGAAGAAAGGCAAATCAGCGCAACTTACGTTCGAGACCGAATGGACTCAGGATCGAGTCGAGGAAAACAAGTTCATCAACCAGATCCGCTCCCGTGTCGCGATATGGAGACAAGGCGGCTATCAAGGAGTGACCAAGACCACCCGCCCCTTGCTTGACTATTGGCGCAATCCGGACCGAGACCGAAAACTTTTCTTTTGCCAGATCGAAGCGGTGGAGACCGCCGTCTATATCACCGAGGTGGCGAACAAGTACGGCGACACGTGGATCGAAAACGAGTTGCGCCGCTCCAACGAGGATGCCAACCCGCTTTTGTTCCGCATCGCCTTCAAGATGGCTACCGGCAGCGGCAAGACGGTGGTCATGGCCATGCTCATCGCCTGGCACGTGCTCAACAAGCTCGCCAGCCCCCAGGACGCCCGTTTCTCCGATACCTTTCTTATCGTTACGCCGGGTATCACGATTCGCGACCGGCTCCGGGTGCTTCTGCCCAACGACCCGCAGAACTATTACCGCCAATGGGACATTCTGGACTCAAAACAGCAGGTTGAGCTAGGCAAAGCCAAGATTCTCATCACCAACTTCCACGCCTTCAAACCCCGTGAGCTGGGGAATGTCGCTAAGTTGACCAAAAGTATCCTTCCCCAAAACCCTTTCACCGAGACACCCGACCAGATGGTGCGCCGGGTCTGCCGAGAACTGGGCAACAAAAAGAACATCATCGTCATTAACGACGAGG
>JACPSF010000324.1:0-1776 GCA_016193385.1 Deltaproteobacteria bacterium | reverse complement strand
AACGACGAGGCACACCATTGCTACCGCCGCCGGGCCGAAGATGAAGAAATCAAATTGACTGGCGACGAGCGTAAGGAAGCCGAGAAGCGCGAAGAAGAAGCCCGCATCTGGATCTCCGGCCTGGAGGCAGTCAAAGAAAAGATCGGTGTCAAGGCAGTTTACGACCTTTCTGCCACTCCCTTTTTCCTGCGCGGTTCTGGATACCCCGAGGCAACTCTTTTCCCTTGGGTAGTTTCCGACTTTTCGCTTATTGACGCCATCGAGTGCGGCATCGTCAAGGTGCCGCGCGTGCCAGTGGCAGATGACTCGATGATAGGCGATCAACCTACTTACCGCGACCTCTGGCTGCGCATCCGCGAGCATCTGCCCAAGAAGGGACGCGGGACGGACGCCGTCGAGGGCGAGCCCAAGCCCCCCAAGGAGTTGCAAGGTGCGCTCCACAGCCTCTACGGCAACTACGAGAAATATTACCGCCAGTGGGAAAACAACACGGAGGCGCGCGCCAAAGGCCAGACCCCGCCGGTATTCATTGTAGTCTGCAATAACACCAACGTTTCCAAGCTGGTCTACGACTACATCGCCGGATGGGAAAAGCCGCTGCCGAATGACTCTGCCGTCGTGGTCCCCGGCCAACTTCCTATCCTAAGCAACGAGGAAAACGGCGTATGGCGCAACCGGCCCAACACGATCCTTATCGACAGTGAGCAGCTAGAGAGTGGCGAGGGGATGAGCCCTGAGTTCAAAAAGTTAGCGGCATTTGAGATTGAGGAATTCAAGGCTGAGTATCGCGCCCGCTTTCCCGGTCGGGATGCTGAAGGCCTCACGGATGAAGACCTGTTGCGCGAGGTCATGAACACCGTTGGCAAGCCCGGCAAGCTGGGCGAGCAGGTCAAGTGCGTGGTTAGCGTCTCCATGCTGACCGAAGGCTGGGATGCCAATACCGTCACGCACATCCTAGGCGTGCGCGCCTTCGGCACTCAACTACTTTGCGAGCAGGTGGTTGGCCGTGGTCTGCGCCGCGTGTCCTATGTTGCTAACCCTGAAGGCCGGTTCGAGCCGGAGTACGCCGAGGTTTACGGCGTGCCGTTTTCTTTTATTCCCTGTTCCGGCTCGGCCAGCGATCCCAAGCCCGGCCCTCCGCCCACTCGTGTGCGTGCTTTGGACGAGCGCATCGCTTGTGAGATCGCCTTCCCGCGACTTCTCGGTTACCGCTACGACCTGCCTGGCGAGCGACTTTCGGTAAAGTTTACCGACGAATCAAAACTGGCGCTCTCCACAGCCGACATTCCCACCAAGGTGCAACTCGATCCCATTGTTGGGGAATCCAGCGAGCATACCTTGGATGACCTCAAACGCCGGCGGCCTCAGGAAGTAGCCTTCCTCCTCGCAAAGCTCGCGCTGGAGAAATACTTCCGCGACGATGACGGCAATGTGAAACCCTGGCTCTTCCCGCAGCTTTTGGCCGTCGCTAAACGCTGGCTCTCCGAGTGCGTCGTCTTCAAAGACAATACCTTTCCTCAACTCCTGCTCTTGATTGAGTTTGCCCACGATGCCGCCGACCGCATTTACAAGGCCATCGTCCAGTCCAACGACGGCGAGAAGGCCCTCAAACCTATCCTGCAACCTTACGACACCGTCGGCTCCACCCGCTACGTAGACTTCGACACCACCCGGCCGGTCTATCCCACCGATCCCGCCAAGTGTCACATCAGCCATGTGGTGGCGGATACCCAATCCTGGGAGCAGAAGATGGCCCAGTCGCTGGAGGATATGGAC
>JACPSF010000279.1 GCA_016193385.1 Deltaproteobacteria bacterium | reverse complement strand
TGCCCATACCAGACCGTCAGCAATAGGGCCACCACCATCATGCCCGTACCCAGCGCAGCGATAATCCCGTATTTCGGGACCGAATCCGGGGGGAAGGCCTGGATGTAAATGTACGTGCTCAGCATGTAGACACGGTTCCCAAGTCCGAGCACTGCCGGGATATCGAACGTTGCGATGCCGACAATGAATACGTAGACGGCAGCAGCCAGAAGCCCCGGCATGGCCAGAGGGAGTGTGACACGCCGGAGGGTCGCAAGAAAGCCCATGCCTGAGATGCGCGCAGCCTCTTCCAGTGCGGGATTCATCGATCGCAGCATCTGGACGGTCAAGATGAAGGCGAGCGAAGCAAGATTCAACCCCTGTACAAAACCCATACCCACCGGCGTTGCGATGTTGATCGGCGGCCGCTCGAGCCCAACCACGTCTGTCAGCCAGAGGTTCAAAAACCCGATGCGAGGATGAGCGATGAAGGTCCACCCCATGGCGACAAACAGGCCGGGAATCAAGAGTCCGACCGTCATGATGAGATAGATGAGGGTCTTCCTCTGTATCGTAGTTCGCTCGGTGAGCCAAGCAATCGGCACGCCGATGGCGATAGCGAAGAACGTGGTGACAAGGGCGAAGACCAGCGTGTTGAAGGCAGCCCGGTAGGCTAACGCGTCCGCGAATACAATGCGGTAGTTCGCAAGGCTGTAACGTACCTCTGGGCTACCGATAAATCCGGCTTGGAAGCTGATCCAGATGACGACGAAAACGAAGGAGACCAGAACCAGCATCGGCGCCAGGGCGATGGGTACCAGGGGCGAGACGCGAAAGCCCACCCGGCCTGGCGCCATGCAAAGTCTGAGGGTCTTCAAGGCAGCTTGCATAGAAGCCATCTAGTGATTGCGCGCGGATCATACGCGCGATGCTTCTCAACGACCGCCCGCCTGTAGAATTTTCACGAACTCGTCGGCGATCCGGTTGATTTCATCAATGTTCCCCGTCTTGAGCTCGCGCTCCACGGTTTCGTTATAGAGCTTCCCGCGCGCGGCTCGGAGTCCTTGAAGCATCGGAGCAACCCGGGATTCAGGGTAGATGTGCAGGTCATACACTGAGTAATCCCACTGCAGCTTCTGTCCCTCTTCACTGTGAAGGAAATTGGTAAGCAGAATGCCCGCATTGGGGTGGCGGGCATGCTGGGGTATGCCAAAGTACAGGATGTTGATCCGCGCAACCTCCTTGATCACGGCATGGTCCACTGGAGCACCGCGGCGCTTGAGCCTGAGGATGTCATCATGGCCACAGTCGAAAACCAACATAGCGAATTCGCCGCTGGCGATCCTGTCGGTGTCAGAACAGCGCACCAGACCGCCGATATGCTTCGCCAACCGCTGGGTATAGTTCTTCATGTACTCGTAACCCAGAATATCGGCCGCTGCGAACTGATAGAGGCCGGTGGCATACGGGGGGGCTGCGATCCGACCCTTCCACTTAGGCTTGAAGACGTCCTCCATACTCTTCGGGATGTCATCACCCTTGACCAATTTGGTATTATAGGGAATCCCAACGGCACGCGAGGACATAGCTACCGCTACACCTTCCGCAGCGATCACGTCAATGTCCGCCCCGGGTGGGACCGGGCGCTCGAGGATGGCCGCCCAGTTCAGTTTCCTCAGCATGCCGGTCTTAAAATCTGTAGCGATATGGGTGGAGGTGCCCAGGTAAATATCGCTGCTCGCTGGTTGCCCCGCCTTCCACTCTTGGGTCAGCTTGTGCAGCATCTGGGGAAAAGGCTGCCCTGGCGTGAAGCTGATACGGATATTCGTGCCGTATCGTTTGTTCATCGCATTTACCATCGCGGTCAAACCAGCATGGCCGCCCATACGGGGGCCCGACCATTCGATCAGCAGATTCCCCTCTTTATTCGCGCCTTCGATTACCTTCTGGAGGGCCGGAGAGCGTGCCGCTGATTCTGCGGTGGCCGCTAAAAGAAGCACAACAAAAACGCACCCGAGCGCGGATAGCCGACTAGCGAAAGAGAGCCTCCACTGAACTGCCATAAGCAGCCCCTCCTTTAATAGTTGCATTAAGTCGTCCTGCACGCCCCCTCCTCTACCGGGATCGAAACATCCGCAATACGATTTCCCCTAAACGACCGATGCCGGGCAAGTGTGAGGAGTAACATTGACGGTGACAGTAACTCAGAGCCCCGTCGGGACAACAAGCAAATCCTGTGCCGTTGACAGAGCTCCTTGGTATAACCTCTCGCGCTCAATCTTAGTCCACTGCTCTAAAGCTCGACCAAACAAACACGTGGAAGTCCGGTGAGAGCGTTAACATAACGGATAGGCGAGATAGAAAGGCTTATGCCGCTCGCTGCTGTCACGACTACGTTAGGCTAGCCAAAGGTAACCTCACTGCTCCTGAGATAGAACCATGCCTCCCAAAAATTAGAAAAAAGAGGCTGCTATTTCTTACTTTTGGATAGCACAGACCCTGTTTGTCAGGCCCAGCCTACGACCGTTGTAAGCCCTGCACGCTCACCAGCGAATTGCTGAGCAGTTACCCGTGGCATGGAAATTGCGTGCCGACCCTGAAAAGTTCGAGGACTGCGCTCACACATTTAACGGCCAGAGGAAGAGTTTATGGCAATCGATCTCGACAACGTAACGAAGCCCACAGGAAGCCAATCGATATTCGATCTGGAGCTCACAAAAGAGCAGGTCGCTATCCAACGTATGGTGCGCGATTTCACCAATCGGCGGATCAAGCCTATCGCTCTTGAGCGAGACAGTATCCAGGACCAGGGCGAGCGAATTCCCTGGGACGTGCTTAAGGAGGCATCTCGATTGGGCCTGCGCACGTTGGCCCTCTCCAGGGAGAATGGCGGGGGAGGCGCCGATACGCTGACGTGCTGCATCGTCACCGAGGAACTGGCGGTGGGTGACGCCGGCATCGCCGCCACCATCGACCAGGCTTTTAGTTTCGCTCACACCTGGTTCGACCGGGCCATGACCCCTGAGCAGAGGGACCGTTTCCTGCCCGATTTTCTGGCTGACGCCAACTATTACCTGGCCTTCTGCAGCCATGAGCCCGACACGGATATGGGCTATGACTATTTTACCGACCATATCCCTAACACAGGCTACAAGACCACCGCGGCGCAAGACAGCCGGGGATATTGGGTAATCAACGGTGCCAAGAACTTCCAGACGAACGCGACCATTGCCAAGCTGCTAGTGGTCATGGCGCAAACAGAGAAAGGTCCCTCAGCCTTCCTGGTGCCTGCTTCCACCCCGGGAATCAGCCGCCGTCCGGTCGATAAAGTGGGGCGCCGGCTGGGAGATAACGCCGAGCTTTTCTTCAACGATGTTCGGGTGCCTCCGGACCATATCCTGGGCGAGCCCGGGAAGCCGGCCGGGGGCCTGGGGATGGGCATTGGTATCGGCGTCGGGACGCCGAGGTTTTCGGTCATGGCCCTGGGGATTGCGCGCGCGGCTTACGAGGCCGCGGTGGAGTTCGCCAAGCGGCGGATTCAAGGTGGTAAGCCTATCATCCAGCACCAGTTGGTAGGCCTGGCTTTGGCCGATATGGCCGTGAACCTAGAAGTTGCTCGCACCATGAATTGGAAGGCGGCCTGGGCCTGCGACCACCCCGAGGCCTTAGGCAAAGAAGGGGTGCCCGACCTTCCGCTTGGATTGATGGCGAAGCTGTTCACCTCCAAGGTCGGCTTCGATATCGCCGTGCGGGCGCTCCAGCTCTTTGGGGGCATGGGAATCCTAACGGAGCTGCCTATGCAGAAGTACGTCCGAGATGCCGTCGGCACTGCGTATTGCCGAAGCCGTAGCGGGCTACCAGCGGTCGAGCACCCGGACGCGCCAGATCAGGGAGATGAAGCTCGAGGAGGGCGAACTGTAATGGAACTGCGCTTGACCGAAGAGCAAGTGGCCATTCAGCGGATGGTGCGGGACTTTGTCAAACGGAAGATTAAACCGATAGCCCTGGACCTGGACCGCCTGGAAGATCACGAGAAACGCTTGCCCCTGGACGTGCTGAAGAACGCGTCCCAGCTCGGGTTGCGCACCCTCGCCCTGTCCAAAGAGAACGGGGGGAGCGGCGCCGATTATTTGACCTGCTGCATAGTGACTGAGGAGCTGGCGGTAGGAGATATCGGTATTGCGGCGACACTGGACCAGACGTCGACCTTCAGCCACCTCTGGTTCGACCGGGCCATGACCGTCGAGCAGAGGGAACAGTTCCTCCCGAATTTTCTCGCTGACGACATGTACCATCTTGCCTTCGCGGGACATGAGCCG
>JACPSF010000119.1 GCA_016193385.1 Deltaproteobacteria bacterium | reverse complement strand
CTGCTCCTCGATCTCGTCTCTGAGATGGCTGAGTTTAGGAGTCAATTCGACCGGATAGGGGCTCGGGTCGCAGATGGCCCTGGTCTTCTCGTCAAGCCGGCTAATTTCCTGCAGGAAGCGATCCCTGATCTCCTTGAGCGATGGGCGGGGCCCGACGGGCTCGCCGTGCTCCATGACTTTTTGCAGCAGAGCCTCGGAGCCTGCGACCTCTTCGTTGCGCAGCCCGATCATGTCCCGATTCAGCCGACCCTGGCCGTCAGCGAAGCGAAAGACCTGCTTTTTTCCCGGGACAGTTGCCTTACCCGTGCTTAGCTTCAACACGGGGCGGCCGTTGTATTCGACCAGCTTGTAGGCCATGTCGAACCACGGGGCATCGGCCGAGACTCCCATTTTCGTCCCTACCCCGTAGCTGTCGTAGGGGGCATTTGCTTCCGAAAGCGAGGCCAGATCGTATTCGTCCAATCCGCCGCTGCCGATGATTTTGACATCAGACAGCCCCGCCTCATCCAGGATCTTGCGGACCTCGCGGGCCAGGGAAGCGAGGTCGCCGCTGTCGATGCGGACCCCACGCAGGCGACCTCCTCTCGCCGCCATCTCGCGCGCTACCTCCACGGCGCTGCGGGCACCCGCCAGCGTGTCGTAGGTGTCGATGAGCAGGGTCGAGTTGTCAGGAAAGCTGGAAACGAAGCTTCGGAAGGCGTCGATCTCGCGCTCGAAGCTGCACACAAACGAGTGCGCCATGGTCCCGACAATGGGAATACCGTATCGTTGGCCCGCCAAAACGTTGCTCGTGGCGCTAAAGCCGGCCAGGAAACTACAGCGGGCGACCTTCAGTCCCGCGTCGATTCCGTGGGTGCGGCGCAAAGAGAAATCCACCAAAGCGCGGCCGCGAGCCGCGTGGACGCAGCGGGCGGCCTTGCTGGCGATCAGGGTTTGGAGATTGATCTGATTGATGATGAAGGTCTCGACGATCTGGGCCTCAACGATGGGGGCGGTGATCTCGAGAATCGGTTCCTCCTTGAATAAGACGCGTCCTTCCGGAATCGCCCACATCTCTCCGCTAAAACGCAGGCCTTTGAGGAAGTCGAGGAACTCGTCGGCGAAGAGCCCGCACGAGTGGAGGTAGTCCAGGGACCCGCCGTCATAGGCAAAGTCGACCAGGTAGCGCAGCACGTCTTCTAGGCCGGCACAGACGAAATAGCCCCGGTGCGGAGGGTAGTTGCGGATGAAAAGACTGAAGGTCGCCGGTTCGAGTTTGCGGCTCTGGAAATAGCTCTGGGCCATGGTCAACTGGTATAGGTCGGTTAGCAGGGCGAGGTTGTTGGCGTGATTCACGGAGACTCCTTGGTGCGAGATGTCGCCAGTTAGTTTAGTGTAGAAACGACACTAAGTAAAGCGGAATTTAGGCGTGTGGGACTGTTGATTTTACGGGCCTGATTTGTTAAGCGTTTGTAGATCGTAGGGCGTAAGCGCTAAGGACAGGAGGCAGGTTGATGTTCAGGGACAAGATCGAGCTTAGAGATTTCGAAAAAATGGATCAAGAATACCAGGACCTTTTGAGGCGCGTTCTGGCTATTCAAGCGGATTGTGAAATCGGCGGGCCCCATCTCTACGTGGAGAGCATTTTGCCGACGGCACCGACCAAGCTCGACCAACTGATCGTTGCCAGGACGGCTGCCGAGGAGATTGACCACTATCGCAAGATAGCGCGCCTCGCCGGCGATATCGGTGCCGACGTCTCTTACGTGCTCAGTCGCCCGAATCAGGAACGTTATGTGGAGGCCTTTCGGGGCAGGATCACGACCTGGGAAGATTTCGCGGCATTCGGGTTCCTCATCGATCGTATCGGCAAGTACCAGCTAGAGGAGTTTATGGGCTGCAGCTACGCGCCGCTGGACCGAATCCTCCCGGACGTCATGAGAGAGGAAGAAGGTCACATCGATTTTGGAACTACTAAGACAGCCGAGCTAGCTGCCAAAGGCGGAGATTCAAAGTCGAAGGTCCAGAAGGCCCTCGATTGCTGGTATGTCAAGGCGCTGGACATGTTTGGCCGCTCGGATTCGTACCGCTCTGAGCGGTATCGGCATTGGGGTTTAAAGCGCCGGACCAATGCCCAAGCCAGAGACGAATACATCAAGGAAGTGAACCCTCTGATCGAGAAGATGAGTCTTCAAGTCCCCGATCCGAACAAGGGCCGGCTGTATTATTAGGAGAAACAGTTATGCCGCAAGCACCAAACACCGAGGCGTTGGACGAGCATCTCAAAGATGTCGTCCAGGCGCTTCACGGTGCCGTCAATTGGGCGATGCCGCACATGAACGACCCGAAAATCGTGGATAAGGCGATCCAGGACTGCAAAGAGATTCTGGATGTCGTGATGGAGGGGAAGGTCTCCGACTGGCTGAAATAGACAGGCCTGCCGGTCCATCAGAGTGTTCGCTGCATCGTTGCTGAAGGAAGCCGTTCTCGAAAGGCGCACTCGTCACAGGGGCGCCTCTGTTATCATGGAACTTTTTTGTGATCGCTGCCTAACGAGGCTGGAACATTGAACGTCATCATCTGCGCCAAGGTTATTCCGGCTAGTTCGGTTATCATAGAAATCGATCCTGCCACTAAATGCATGGTGCGCAAGGGTATCCCCCATGAGCTGGACCCTGCGGCTGCCAGCGCCCTCGAGGAGGGGCTGCGGCTCACGGAAAAGCACGGCGGCGAAGTCAAGGTTGTTACCATGGGTATCAATGATGCTACCATCGGCATTCGGAACGCCTTGGCCATGGGTGCGACTTCTGCGATTCACATTTTGGATGATACCCTCGCCGGCTCCGATACGCTGGGCACTGCCAAGGTGCTTGCAGCAGCCATTAAGAAAGGGCCCTTTGACCTGGTTATCTGCGCTGCCGAAAGCAGTGACAGCTATTCCGGAATCGTTCCAGGACAAATCGCTCAGCTGTTGAGTATTGCTCCCCTCACCTTCGCTAAAGAGATCGCCGTTGAGGGCAACAAGATCACTATCAAGCGGCAAAGCGAGAGCGGCTACGACGTCGTCGAGGCCGAGTTGCCGGCGCTGGTCACGGTTACCAGCGGCATCAACGAGCCTCGCTATCCCCAGCTCAAGGGCATCATGGCGGCCAAGAAAAAAGAAATTAAGAAGTATACCGCTGCGGATTTAGGTCTGGGACCGGACCAGGTCGGCGGGGCCGGCGCCAGAGAAAAGGTGTTGAGTGTTGGAAGACCGCCTGCCCGTCAGGCTGGCAAGGTCATTACGGACGAAGGGGATGGCGGAAAGCAGATTGCGGATTTTCTCGCCGAGTTGAAGGTTATTTAAATGGCCGTTCTGATTTGGGTCTATGCCGAGGTGATCGAGGAGAAGGTTACTCCGACCACCCTGGAGATGCTGTCAAAGGCGGCCGAGGTGGGGACGGCCGAGGCTATCCTGCTCGGACCCGCGCCGGGCGATGCCGTCCAGACACTCGCCAACCACGGCGCCAGCAAGGTGTATCGATCGGACGATCCGGTTTTTCGCGATTACTTGACGCTTCCGGCCGTAGAGACCATCGCGGGACTGATACAGAAATATCGCCCTGCCGTGATGCTCTTTGCCTCGAGCTATGCCGGTCGGGACCTGGCCGCCGCGCTGAGCGTGGTGCTTGACTCGGGCGCGATCACCGACGTTGGCGATTTTGCCTTGCAAGGTAGTTCGGTCGAGGCTACGATCCCGGCCCTAGGAGGCAGCTATCTCAACGTGAGCACGCTGGACAGCCCCGGAACGAATATATTGCTGGTCCGACAGAAGTCGTTTGAGGCAAAACCGCGTAATCAGACGGCCATCGTCAAAGAGGTCGTGCCGCCTTCTGATCCGGCCATCCATAAAGTCCGCGTGGCCGAGCGGGTAACGGTCCAGCAAGAAGGGCCGCAGCTTGAAGGGGCCAACGTGATCGTCGCCGGCGGGCGAGGTCTGAAGGCGGCGGAACATTTTGACAAGCTGCGGCAGTTAGCCGAGATGCTCGGCGGCGCCATCGGGGCGACCCGGGCGGTGGTGGACGCTGGCTGGGTTCCTTATTCCCTGCAGATCGGCCAGACGGGAAAGACTGTTAAGCCGAAGCTCTACATCGCTTGCGGCATTTCAGGCGCGGTCCAGCACTTGGCCGGGATGAAGGGATCGAAGACGATCATCGCGATCAACAAGGATCCCGAAGCGCCGATCTTCCAGGTCTCCGATCTGGGCGTTGTCGGCGACGTTTTCAAGGTGGTCCCGCAGCTCATTGACGAGTTGAAAAAGCGCAAAGGCGCCTGAAGTTCCCGTCTCTCAGGTTACCGGTATAATGGGCATCCAACGCTTGTATAGAAGCTTATACCGTAAGGTCACAGAATGCATTCAAGTTCTTCTCTTCGTGGGATCGGGGCGACCAACGGAATATCTTTGGGGTAACGCTTTCGGGCTAGCGCGGTAAGTTTTTTTAACTCTGGTTCATAGCCGACTCCTATTAAGCGACCCCCCGCGATCACGACCCATTTTCCTCCGTGAGCCTTAACGAGCTTTTGCAGGTGCTTCGTGAAGTAGGCGTCATTTGGCTCGTGGTAGTACTTCATTCAAGGCCTCCTTTACGGCACCACTATACTCGATGTTTCTACGCTTTTCACGTAAGTCCTAAAGTCTCTCCGGCTCCGCCTTCACGCCGACTATCCCGTCGGGGCGACACAGCAAGAAAACAATTAAGACAGCAAAGGCGACGGTATCCTTCCACCCGGCCTGAATCTTCCAGATCCCAGGTTCTCTCGCTCAATTTTTGCAGCTATCATACGCGGTTAGAGGCGATCCCGGCAACCGCTTTGGCAAACGGGTCAAGTCTTTTGTTGACAAATACTTCGTGCGTGAGATTCGATTGTATTCTCCATCAACTCAATCTGAAAGGGCCAAGGGGAGAGCCTTTGCCTTCCCTATCGTTTGCTATCCTTGGGCTAGTCGTCTTCCCAGCTTCCGTACCACTCAAGATTTTCCCGAGCCAATAGGTTCGTGGTTTTCTGCCCGTCTCCGAGCAACCGTCTGTTGATGAGGGGCCTGGCGAGAGTTTTTGACATTTGCCTCTTTGGCGTTCCAAGAAAACCTTTCTGAAGGCACAGCTCAGGAGTGGATGAGGACGCCCATGTCCATTTTCGCCGCTGTCCAGAAGTGATTTGACAATACAGATTTAGGATGGTAACCATCTGTATCATCGTCGGAGGTGATGAGAGATGAAGCAAAACCTTCTGAGGAAGAACTATCGGCTGGATGTGGCTAAACTGCGTAGAGCGCAAAAGCGCCTCCACACCAGGACTGAAACTGAGACCATCCATAGAGCCCTGGATTTGGCGGCTGATGAGGTGGAATTGGCAGAGGCTTTGAAAGAGCTCCTGGATAAGGGAAGAGGACATATCACCGATGCCGCCTCAGGCCGGTCGTAAGGTTATTTTCGATAGCAACATTTACATCCATGCCATTCGCAGAGGCCCTGCCAGTAGGGAATACGAGCTTCTAGTCGACTCTTTGCCTTTTACCTATCTTTCCTCTGTTGTTTCAGCGGAACTTTATCTTGGGGCTTTAGATTCTTTGGGAGTCCGGCTGGTCCAAGGCTTTGTCTCGCGGTCCGAAAGGGTCGGGCGAATCGTTACACCGACCCATGCTTCCTGGAATGACGCGGGGGGGATTCTAGCGAAGATTGGCAGGGAAGAGCCTGAGTTCAAATCCAAGTATCCTATTTTATTCAACGATATTTTAATTGCTCTCTGTGCCTTACAGATCGGCGCGAGCGTATGCACGAAGGACGAAGTGGATTTTCGGCTCATTCGTCGTCATAAACGATTCGGCCTGGAGATTGTCAGCCCCACTTAATCCTGCAAGACTGGAGCGGGGCTGTCTCATTCCCAGTCGCAGGTTGCGGGAGGTGGTGACGGAGGTCAATCGGGAACCGTTGATTGGACATAAAAGTGTCTATTCGCGCCAATAGCTTACGCCGGCGTCTCTGACACGCGCGCCGCTGGCCTGGAAGGCTTCGGTCCTCTCACCACAGAAGTCAAAATCGCCACCAGGCTCACACCCATGGCTGCCAGGAACGTGATCTTGAGCGCCGCCACAAAGGCGTGGGGATCGCCGGTTGTGGTCATCGTGGCCTGAACCCCGCCGTGAAGCTCCATCGCCGTCGTCATGAGAAAGCTCCCCAGGGCTATGCCGGAGACGTTGCCCAGGCCGAACATGAGGATCAGTGTCCCGGAGGCAAACCCCATATGCTCCTTAGGGACCGAGTTGATGATGCCGAAGGAGTTGGCGGTGTTGAAGAGGCCGTTCGCGATCCCGCTGAGGGCGAGCATGAGCGTTGGCAGCAACCAGCGAGAATCGATTTTGAAGAA
The DNA here is from genome assembly GCA_016193385.1 of Deltaproteobacteria bacterium. The sequence continues at coordinate 5,452 of JACPSF010000119.1, read as the reverse complement.
CGCGCCGACGAGGAGCGAGAAGCTCAGGGTGGCGACGCCGAGAGTGGCAGGCAGACGCGGCCCGATCCGATCGGTCATGTAGCCGCTTGCCGGGGCGAACAATATGGTCAGGACAGGCGGGACCACGTAGAGGACTCCGATGAAGGAAGGTGACAGGTGAAGGATTTCCTGAAGGTAAAAGGGCAGAAGAAAACTGGTGATCGTGTAGCCGATCGCCATGATAAACAGGCTGACGTTGCTCAACGTGAACATGCGAATTTTGAACAGCGTGAAATTCACCATCGGGTTCGGCGTCCTGCGCTCGTGCAGAAAGAGGCCGGAAAGAGAAACCAGGAAAATGACGCTCACGGAGCTCCTGATTCCCGCGCCCCATAGCTGGAGAGAGCGCCGGTCGAGGAGGATAACCAGCGTGCTCGCTATCGCGAAGAGAAGAAATGCCCCGAGATAATCGATCGGACCGTGACGGCTCGGCGCCTCCCTCCGCTTCACGTTCGAGAGCGTCAGAATGGTCGCCGCAACTCCAAGGGGCACCAGGGAGAAAAAGGTCCAGCGCCAGCCGGCGTAGTCGATGATCAGTCCGCCAAGGGTCGGCCCGAGCAGGAATCCCGTGTGGAAAGCCGTGGTCACGTAGCTCTGGGCGCGCCCCCCGAGTTCTTCCGGCATAGCCTCCGCAGCCAAAGCCCGGCCCACCGACTGGGTCATTGCGCCGCCCACTCCCTGGAGCAAGCGGGAAGCGATGAGTTGGGATCCGTTTTGGGATAAGCCACAAAAAAGGGAGCTCAGGGAGAAGACGGCAAGACCGCCGGCAAAGATTCTTTCCCTGCCGTAGATGTCGCCGATCCTGCCGAAGACGAGGGAAAGGCCGATATTCGAAAGCTGGTAGGCAAGGAAGGCCCACGAGATCCCGATCAGGTCTGTTCCCAGGCTGTTGGCCACAGTGGGCAAGGAGATGATGAATATCCTGGAAGCTGTCCCGGAGAGGAAGCTTCCCAGCATGGCGTTGGCCAAGAGCAGCCAGTTGATCCGCGGGTCCACTTCGATAGCGGTTTTGCTGGGGCCATGAATGTGGGGCAGCTCATCGGCCCGCAACCTGTTGGCAGACTACGACATTCTCACGGCAGCGTCACAAACCCGATCCAGTCCGCTTCAAGCGGGGATCCAGCAGGTCCCGGAGCGCGTCGCCGAGCAGGTTGATCCCCAGAACCGTGAGAAAGATGCAGAGGCCTGGAAACAACGCCAACCACCACGCGGTGCTGATGTAGATGCGCGCGTCGGCGAGCATCGTGCCCCAGGTGGGGATCTCCGGGGGAACGCCGAGACCGAGAAAGCTCAAACTCGCCTCGGAGATGATGGCTGAGGCCATGGCAAACGTCCCGATGACCAAAGAGGTCTGGATGATGTTTGGGATGATGTGGCGCCAAATGATCCGGCTGTCGCTCGCGCCCAGCGCCTGGGTCGCGGTGACAAAGTCACGGTTTCTGAGCGAGAGGGTCTGGCCCCGTACGACCCTGCAGTACTGAATCCAGCGTTGCGCCACAAGCGCTAAGATCAGGTTAAAGAGGCCCTGGCCCAGAAAAGCCAGGATGGCAATCGCCAGCAGCAGCGGCGGGAACGCCCACACCACCTCGACCAGTTTCTGGATGGTAAAATCGACTTTACCGCCGAAGTAGCCGGAGATGGCGCCGAGGCTGACACCGACGAAACCGGAAATCACGACCACGGCCAGGGCTATCAGAAGCGAGACCCTTGCGCCGTAGAGAATGCGGCTTAAGATGTCTCGCCCGAGGTTGTCCGTCCCCAAAAAGTGATCCCCGCCCAACCACTGCGGCGGCTGGACCATGGCGCGGAGTTGCTGGGCGTTAGGGTCGTAAGGAGCCAGAACGGGCGCGAACACGCCAACCACGACGAGGGTTAAAACGATGGTTCCTCCGGCCAGCACCTTGACGTTCAGGAGCGGTCGGAGCCAAGAGAGCTGAAAGGGGCGGCTAATAGCGGATTCGAGGGTCAATGAAGGCATAAAGCGCGTCAATAACGAGGTTGATGGTTACAAAGGCCACCGTATAAATCATCACCAGCCCGGTCACCAGCGGGTGGTCGCGGGAGGTGACGCCGGTAATGAGCAAGCTTCCTATTCCCGGCCAGGCGAAGACTGTTTCGACGATGATCGAGCCGCTCAAAAGCGTTCCCAACTCCAGTCCCACGACGGTCACGATCGGAATCAGCGCATTGGTCAACACATGCCGCCACAAGACTCGTTGCTCCGCCAACCCCTTGGCGCGGGCGGTCACGACATACTCCTCATTCATGACCTCCAGCACAGCGGAGCGGGTCACGCGCATCAGTATTCCAACCATGTTGCTGCCCAGGGCTATGGCCGGCATGAGAACATGCGTGAAGGCGTCTTTGACGGCTGGCCAGTTGCCCTGCCTGATGCTGTCGAGAAAATAGAAGCCGGTCTCTCGGGGACCGGCCACTCCATAAGTGCTGCGACCGGCCGATGGTAAAATGTGCAAGAACCCTGCAAGAAGCAGAATGAGCATGATGCCGAGCCAGAAGCTGGGCATGCTGATTCCGAAAAGGCCGAAGGTCGTTCCAAGGTTGTCGATCCAGGAATTCGGCTTGGCGCCGGCCCAGACGCCGAGCGGGATGGCTAGCAGAATTCCAATGATGATGGAAAAGGCGGCGAGCTCGATCGTAGCCGGAAGCCGCTCTTTGATCACTCCTATTACCGGCAGACCGAAGCGGAACGATTTGCCCAGATTTCCGGTAGCCGCGGAATTGAGAAACTTGACATATTGGATATAGATCGGTTGGTCCAGTCCCCAGCGTTGCCTGGCTTCGGCGATGTCCGCAGGGGTGGCATCTTCACCGAGTAACATCAGGGTCGGATCCCCGGGGGCGGCCTGGATCAATAGGAAGACGAGAAGGCTGATTAACAGGAGCACAGGGATAGTCCCGATCAGCCTTCGGACAAGGTAGGTCCCCACGAATCTGTACTCCTTGGAGTTACGCGGCGGATTTACGTGCCCGTGCCCGCCCGGCTTGGCTTGCTTACTCGGCTGGTTACTTGAGCACCTTCATATCCAGGCCATAGATGCGCCCGTCCGGCAGTGGTTGATAGTCGAGATTTTTCGCCTCCCCCCAGAGATCCTTGTGCCTCCACATGAAGCAGGCCGGCGCCTCCTCGGTGAGCAGGCTCATCGCCTGGGAGAGGTATTTTTTTCGCTTCCCGGCGTCGAATTCCCGCTGCTCTTTATCGAAAAGCTCGTCCAGTTTCGGATTCGAGTACCCAATGCGAGGGGATCCCCCTGTCTTAAAATACTGGTGCAGCGCGGCGCTCGGATCCTGCACGGAGCCTCTGCCCATGTAATAAAACGGGACCCTGCCTTTCTGAACATTCGCCCAAAGGGTAGGCCACTCCGGCGTGAGCAGCTTGGCGCGAATCCCGACCGCATTGAGCATGGGGACCATGGCCTCGGTGATCTGCTTGTCCAGGATGTAGCGTCCGACCGGGGTCTGAAGCTCCACATCCACGCCATTGGGGTATCCGGCCTGAGCCAACAGCTTCTTAGCCCTTTCGGGGTTGTATTCGTACCTCGGCTTCAGATTGGGGTCATAGCCATACTGACCTTGTCCGATTGGACCATCGAGACGGGTAGCGAAGCCCTCGAGCAGGGTATTGATGATTTTGTCCCGGTCGATGGCATAGCAGACTGCCTGCCGCACCTCTTTCTTGTCGAAAGGCGGCTTCGGCATCATGGCGAGGAACATGATCTCGATAGCGCTGGTAGAGACGATCTTATGACTCGGAGAGGCCTCCACGCGCTTGCGCAGGTGAGGGGGGATAAACTGAGCGATCTGGACTTCATTATTTAAAAGGCCGGTAACTCTCTGTTCTGTCTCCCGCATGACCCGATAAATCACCTCATCGGGGGCCTTGGCATTTTTCTTTGCCTCCGGATGATCCGGCCTCTTGGCGATCACCATGCGCTGGCCGGGAATCATCTCCTTCAGCCGATAAGGCCCGCCGCCCATCATGTGTTCCTTGTCCGCGGCGTCGCGACCGTATTTGTCATACGTTGCCTTGCTGGTGACGATGAGACGGTCGCAAACAAAAGAGAGCACAGGCGCTGTGGGCTTCGGGGTGATGAACTTTACGGTGTACTTGTCGACCACTTCAGCTCTGTCGATAGGAGCCGCAACAGAGGCCTTCTGTTTGCTCTGGGGATCTTTCAATACCCGGTCCATAGAGTGCACGACATCAATGGCGGTCACGGGTGAACCGTCGTTGAACTTGTACCTGTCGTCGAGATGAAAGACCCAGGTGTTGGGGTCCTTGACTTCCCAACGCTTCGCCAGCCGACCTTCGAACTCTCCCTTTTCGTAATTATAGGTGCAAAAAGGCCCGGTGATCTCGCTCCATATGCCGTAGAGCAGGGAGACGCTATCGCCGTAGGGATTGTAGGTCTCCATAGTCTCGGTGACCCCGACGGAAACCCGGGTTTGCGCTCCCGCCCAGTGCGGGCGGGTCACCGCAAGCAGCAGCGCCAGCACCGCTAAGAGAATGGTCTTCGATTTTGGCCGACTCATGGTGACCTCCCAAAGAAATATTTTTCCAGATGCGCACCCGTTTGAAAAAGTTGTTCCAGGGTGAGTTCCGGCGCGCATGGCTGGCCGAATGCCTTTTCGTGAGCTTGCCCGAACCAGAGATGAGGTATTTTTATGCCGACTTGCTCCTTATTGTCAAGCGCAGTCGAGGGGGAGGGTGATGAGTATTTTCAATCTGGATCAGGGGATGCGATCGGTCGGCTCTATCGTTATTGGCGGTTTCGTCACGTTGTTTGGAGCCGCGCTGGGGCTAGCCTTAACCTCGGTGGTTTCGTTGACCCTCACGACGGCCCTCTTTGATCGGCTTCTCCGACCGGGCCGGAGAGAGTAGCAGTAAAGCTACCGGTCCTCGAGCCGATACCATTTCACGGTATTTTTTTGGGTGGTTGACAGCTCCTGTAAGCTTTTTCCCCGGTTGGGCGTCTATAAACACAGAATCAGGCATGGCATGGGAATTGCTTGTAATAGTTTCCAGCGAGCCCTGTAGAGTCTGGAGGAGTGCCATGGTATCCATCTATGAATTGGGTTTCGTCAGTTTGACCATTCCCGCGTGGCAGATGGCCCTGTACATCGGGACGGTGAGCTTTTTTATGATCGGCCGGAAGTTGAACTATTGCCTCCTGACAACTTACCTGTTTGGTCTCTACTGGGGGTATTATCTTTTCGGTCAGGATCTCCTCACCGCCGCGCGAGGCAATCCGGGCGTTGAGACCGCTTACATTACCTTTGGGCTTGCCCTGGCGGCGTTGTCCCTGATGGCCCTCTTTTACGAGGAAAGATAAGCAGGGTGTCTGCTTCGCCTCGATCCTTCCTCAGGTAGACCGTCCTTTTTTTGTCTTTTCCG
>JACPSF010000133.1 GCA_016193385.1 Deltaproteobacteria bacterium | reverse complement strand
TTTATAGCCGTTAAAATTGGGCTGAAGCGCCCTGATTTTAGAAGCAAGAAGATAGCCCTTATCAACGATATTCTTATTGCCCTTTCCTGCCGGAGCATCGGTGCTGTCCTCGTCACGCTAAACTCTCAGGACTTTGAAGTTATCCGGCGGTTTGTACGGTTCAGGTTTAAGGAGTTTTGAGGGATAGCCGTGCGTTATCGGGCTTGAAACGCTTGACCTTAATCTGGTCGCCATGCATGCGGGCCTGGGCGGCATCGTAACCGGCCTGCATTTTCAAGAGCAGATCCATACTGACGCCGAATGCCTTTTCCAAGCGCAGGGCCATCTCAGCGGAAACAAACGCCTTGCCGTTGGTTACGTCGGACAGTGTAGCACGGCGAACACCGAGAATTTCGGCCGCACGGGTTACAGTCAAACCGAGAGGTTCGATGATCTCCTCCTGGATAATTTCGCCCGGATGGGGCGGGTTCTTCATGGCCATGGTTTATTCCTCCTAAGAGCCGTGGAGTGCCAGGCTTTTATTATTTGCTTTCTCGGTTTCTGGTGATCCCAGAAGGGCAAAATAAAGAAACGAAAGCTGACACGCTGGTTACTGCATGGGCTGGTGTTTTGCTTAAGCTAGTAAGGGTTCGGCAGGGATATCTAAGCGCTTCCGTAACGAGCGCATCATATCACCTGTGAGTTTCCTTTTCCGGTTGAGAACTTCCGACACGCGGCTTCGGCCGCCCAGACTCTTAGCGAGGTCCGACGCCTTGAGCCCAAGCTGTTCCATGCGGAACTTTATGGCCTCAACCGGATCTGGGGCTTCAACCTTGTAACGCTTCTGCTTATACGCTCCGACTAACGTAACCAGCCCTCCAATTGATCGCCCTTCAAATCTCCTCTGCGTTGATCTTGTCTATTATCCGTTGGTAAGGAGAGGCTGAAGCGTTCTAAAAAACTCTCCGATCGCGCCTCTGTGATTGAAGTCTGCAATAGAGTCCAAAGGTGTCGGGTCACGGTTGATGATGGCGAGCATGGCCCCGCCTTGCTTGGCCATTACCGGAAAAGATGCGGCTGGCTGCACTTGGAGCGAGGAGCCGACGACGATGAAGATTTCCGCCGCCTGGCTCAGCTCTTGGGCGCGTCTCATCGCGACAACCGGCATGGGCTGTCCGAAAGAGATCGTGGCGGGCTTGAGAAATCCGCCGCAGCGATCGCATAGGGGTGGGGTCGGGTCTCTGGAGATCTTGTTGTAGATCGCTTGCGCGTCGAACTCCTTTTCGCAACCGAGGCAGACTACTTTTCGATCCGTGCCGTGAAGCTCGACCATCTTCTCCTCGGAAACCCCGGCCAAACGATGGAGCCCGTCCACGTTTTGCGTGATGAGGCCGAGCAATTGCCCTCTCTCCTCGAAGGCCTTGATGGCATGATGGCCGATGTTGGGCTTGACGTTTTTGTAAAGCTCGATAGTTTCCTTTTTCATCTTCCAGTAGCGGACCCGCGCCTCTTCGCTGCGCAAAAACTCTTCGAAATAGACGGGCTGGTACCTCGTCCAGATTCCTCCCGGGCTCCTGAAGTCGGGCACGCCCGACTCCGTGCTGATGCCGGCGCCGGTAAAGAAAACGATCTCTCTGCATCCGCGGACGCGATCAGCGAATTCGTTTAGCATCATCAGCGTTCTTCGAAGTTAAAGCCGGCATCCATCGGGCCGAGCCCTTCCGAGCGCGGTCAATGGGCCTGTGCCTTGTAAGCCACCACGCCGTCCACCCCAACGGTGGCTATTCGCACAGCCGGGGCCAGAGCGCAACCTCCACGTTCCTGTGCCCGCGCTCTTCACGACTCGCCCCTCGGTTGCCTGATGGCTGCTCAGTAATAACGTTCTGAGTAACTGGAATCTCTTCTTCCTGTCAATGTCCCCAAGCCTCCTGTCGACGCTGCCAGTGGACGCTCGCCCGAACGGCCAGAAAGGAAATAGTGAAGGTCGCGAGCCCAAGGGCGAAGGCCCAGCGGTAGGATCCCGTGAGGTCGAAAATGGCCCCTCCCAGCCACGCTCCCAAAGCCATTCCGAACCCGAAGCCGATTTCGAGAAAGCCGAAGATGGTGCCTACATGGCTGCCCCCAAAAATATCGGCGATGACCACGCCGTAGACGGGATTCCCTGCGCTGTGGCCGATCCCATATAAAATGATGGAAGCATAGACTAGCCACGCGGGCGAGCCCGAGCCGACTAGGCCCAAACATAAGATTCCGGCCAAAGTAATCAGCGTCGAGATACCGTAGGCCTTGTCACTCCCGAGGCGGTCGGAGACGAATCCCCACAGCGATGTGCCCCCAATTCTAATGAAACCGGTAAGGCCTAGGGCGAAAGCGGCGAAAAGCCGGTCGAATCCCTCATGGATGAGATAGGCGACGAGATGGGTGTAGATGATGAAAAGGCCGGTGCCCAAGGCAAGGTGTCCCGCCGTGATGCTCCAAAAAGGAAAGGAGCGCAGCGCGCTTTTGGGAGTCCACTCCGATCGCCCGCCAGTCCTCCTCCGGGGGTGAGGGTCGACTTCGTCAGGCCCGGAGGGGATGTCTCCGTCGGGAAGCTGGCCCACATCCCCGGGGCTACGGCGCTGGAGCAGCGCGTTGGCGGGGGTCAGCACGCAAAGCACGAGAGCGCCGAGGAGCATGAAGGCGGAACGCCATCCCGTGAGCGAGATGAGGAGCTGGGCGAGAGGAACGATCAGCAACATGCCGAATCCCTGCCCCATCGAGGACAGACCGATCGCCGTTCCGCGGCGGCGCACGAACCAGCGGGATATGAGCGCGCTGTGACTCACGAAGCCGAGCGCCCCCTGGCCCATGGCGACGAGAAAGCCGTAAAATAGGTACAGTTGCCATAGGGACTGGCTCAGACCCGAGGTCAAGAGGCCGCACCCGATCAGGACCCCGCCCAGCGGCATCAGCAGGCGAGGTCCCAAGCGGTCAAATGCCCAGCCGACCAGCGGTGAGGCCAGTGCGTAGACGAGAGAATTGATCGAGACAATACTGGCGCCTACGCCGTGCGACCAGCGAAAGTCTTCGAGCAAGGCCACATAGAAAACGCTGAAGGATCCGGAAACCCCCCGCACAAAGGTCATGTTGAGGAAGCAGAGAGCCAGAATCACATGGCCGTAGAAAAGGCGGTGCATGCGGCCCCTATATAGAGAATAGAGTTAGAAGTGTCACAAGACCATGCCGATTGAGGCTATGTCAAGTTTTCAGCTAGGTCGGTTCGTCGAGCGGCTTATTTAGGCTCAAGGTACCATACAGGTTGGGATAGTCGAATACAACCGATAAGCCAAAACTTTTCCCATCGTGAAATACCCGTCATGTCCGAGCAGAGCTTCTGACGTAGCGGAGCGGCGCGATGCGCCGCCGTCCCTTGCAGGCTCGAAGGAAACTTACTATGAATGTCCCTGCAGGGTTTAGAACGAGGAGCTTCCACTTGCTTCGGATCGAGGGCCTTTCCAAGACATTTCACTCTACCACCGAACACACGGTCGTGGACAATCTCTCTCTGGAAATTCCGGAGAAATCGTTCTTTACGCTCCTCGGGCCGAGCGGTTGTGGAAAGACCACGACCCTGCGCTGCATTGCCGGGCTGGAGCAGCCTGACGCGGGAGAGATTTTCATTGATGGCATGCTGGTCTTTTCGAGTCGGAAGCGGGTCAGCGTCCCTCCCCATCGCCGGCGCATCGGGATGGTCTTCCAGAGCTATGCGATCTGGCCACATATGACGGTGGCCCAGAACGTTGCCTATCCCTTGAAAAACCTCAAGAAAAGGCAGGCCGAGATCGAGGAGGCGGTGACGTGGGCCCTGCAACTGGTCGGGCTCGGCCATATGGCCGACCGGCCCGCCCCGCTTTTAAGCGGCGGCGAGCAGCAGCGCGTGGCATTGGCGCGCGCCCTCGTGGAGAGTCCAACGGTGTTGCTGCTGGATGAACCATTGAGCAACCTGGATGCCAAGCTGCGTGAACAGATGCGGGTGGAGATTCGCGATCTCCAGCAAAAACTCGGCTTGACGACCATCTATGTTACTCATGATCAGACGGAGGCTTTCGCATTATCCGATGCCGTGGCCGTTATGCATAGCGGGAGGCTGGTTGAGCTGGGTTGCCCTGAGGATATTTATGAGGTCCCAAAAACGGCGTTCGGAGCCGAGTTTCTCGGAGCTGGGGCCAGGCTTTCGGGCCACATCGTGGGCGTCGAATCCTCCGGCAGGGTATCGGTGCGCACCCCGATCGGCGATCTCTGGAGCCGCTGCGGCTCAGCCGTCGCGGAAGGCTCGGCTGTGCAGGTGTACATCCGGCCCGAGGATCTCGCGGTCGTGACCTCTTCCACGCCGGCAGAGGGACGGATCCTGGACGGCCATGTGAGGCGCCTCTCGTTTCTCGGCGGTATCCTCGAATGGTGGGTTGAAATCAACGGAGTCCATTTGCGGGGACGATCCCTAACGCACAGTCCGGAAAGTTGTTTGATCCGGGAGCGGGTGGGGCAGCCTATCCGTTTTTGTATTCGGATGACCCGATGCGTTGTTGCCTCCGCCAATGCGAGCGTGGAATAGGGCTAATTGGGAGGATCTTTCGGCGAATTTTTCAGTTACGGCTTTCCAAGGCATGACGGTCGGGCTTGCGAAACGAACGCGCGCAATTTTAAACAGGAGGTGTTGTATGTTCGGTGTGAATCAGACCCTTCAAGGCATTAGACGCGGCCTGCGGTTCTTCGTTCCGCTGATGCTCTTTTCTATTTTTATCGGGTCCGGCCCGGCCGAAGCCCAAAGCGTTCAAGGGAAACTGGATCAGCTCAACCGGATGCCCGCTGCGCAGCGGCAAAAATTTTTGGAAGAGCAGGCGACTAAGGAAGGAAAGGTCGTCATCTACTCCAGCGGCGAGCCCGATGTCTTAAGGGACTGGAACGCTTTGTTCAAGAAGAAATATCCGCAGATCGATTCCCAATTCGTCCGGATGACTACCGAAGATCTGCTCCAAAAGGCCATTCACGAGTCGGAGGCGGGCCGCCCCGTGGCCGACGTTGTGAATCCGCCGGCCGCTGAGCTGGCAATTTTCCTGAGCAAAGAGATGCTCGCCCGCTACGTCTCGCCGGAAAGCAAGGATTTCGACTCCGAGTTCAAGGACGCGGCAGGATACTGGACGACGGGTTGGTACGTCCCGGAGATCGTGGGCTTTAACAAAGATCTGATCAAGGAGAGGGACGTTCCCACCACGCTTGAAGCCCTTGCGAGTCCCGCCCTGAGAGGGAAATTGGGACGGACCCAGATGGGCAATCGGTGGCTGGCAGGTGTCGCCAAAGTCAGGGGCGAGTCCACGGCAGCGGAGCTCGCAAAAAAGATTGCCGCCCAGAAACCGCGCATTTACAACAGCAACACTGCTTTGGGCAATGCCCTGACCAGCGGCCAGATCGGGGTCGCCTTTGACATTCACATTAATAACGTCGCCAAGTTGGTTAAACAAGGCGCCCCGGTGGGTATGGTGGTCCCCGAGCCGATGTTCGTCTACCCTCAGCATTTCGCCATCCCCAAGGACGCGCCGCATTCCTATGCGGCGGCGCTGGTCTACGATTGGCTGATTTCCAAAGAGGGCGGCCAGTCGATTTATATGAACCGCGATCACATTGGTCCGCGGAAGGATACGGAGTACCCTTACAAAGACATGATCAAGCAGGCCAAAACGGTCGTCAGCTATTCGCCGACATTGCTCACGATCGATGTGGTCACGAAGTACACGAAGATTTTCGAAGATCTGTTTATTCGCAGATAACAGATAAAGGATGCCGTTGCGGCAGCGTGGTCCGTGGAATTGAGAGTTGTACATTACCTGAATCAGTTTTTTGCCGGTTTGGGCGGGGAAGCCGGGGCTGATTTGGAGCCCCGGGCCGTCGATAAAGCCTTGGGACCCGGTGAGACGCTGCAAGGATATCTCGGCACGGCAGGGAAGATCGTGCGGACGATTATCTGCGGCGACAACTGCTTTACGGATCGGCAAGAAGAATCCCTCGCCGCGCTTCTGGGAATGGTGCGGGAGGTGGAGGCGAACCTGCTCATCGCGGGGCCGGCATTCGCAGCGGGCCGCTACGGGCTTGCTTGCGCTCATCTCTGCGATGCGGCCAAGCGGGAGTTGGGGCTCGCGTCCGTGACCGGATTGGCGCCGGATAATCCTGCCGTTGCCACCTACAAGCGCGAGGTTCTCATCGTTCCGACCGGAGCGTCCGCCGTCTCCATGAAGCAAGCCTTGGCCAAGATGGCTGTAATCGGCATGAAGCTTGCCCGGGGAGAGAGTTTGGGCCCACCCGGCGTGGAGGGCTACCTCCCGCAAGGGTTTCGTCGAAACGCCTTGGCGGAAGAGTCCGGGGCGAAGCGTGCCCTCGCCATGTTGCGCGCGAAGCTTTCGGGAGAACCGTTTGTGACGGAGATCCCCTTGCCCGAGTTCGGACGCGTCCCGCCGGCGCCGCCCGTTTCGGATCTGTCTCGAGCCGTCATCGCGCTCTTTACGACCGGAGGCCTGGTCCCCAAGGGCAATCCCGACCGGCTTCGGTCCCATGCGGCAACCTCCTACGGGCGCTACTCTATCGAGGGACTCGAGGAGTTAAAGGCGGAAGAGTTCGAGGCCTTTCACAGCGGGTATTACACGGCTTATGTGAATGAGGATCCTAATAGAATCGTGCCTCTGGATGCGATTCGATCCCTGATCCGGGCGGGTAACCTCGCGGGCGTCCACTCGACGCTTTATGCGACGACGGGCAACGGCACCGATCCCCGGCTCCTCGAGCGAATGGCCGAGGAGGTTGGTCCGGAGCTTAAAAGGGCGGGAGTGGGAGGCGCCCTGATCACCTCTACCTGAGGGACGTGCTCGCGCTGCGGGTCAGCGCTCGCCAACGCCCTGGAGCGGAGCGGCATTCCTGCGGTTCTGATCACCAATCTGCAGACCGTAGCCCAAACGATGTACGTGAACCGCACCTTTCCGGGAGTGGCTATCCCGCACCTTCTGGGAAATCCCAAGCTCCCGCGCGGCGAAGAGAAGGTCTTGCGCCAGGAGTTGACCGAGCGCGCGCTGCGCTTGCTTGAACAAGCGGTGGCGCAGGCATGATGCGCATGCGATGAAGCGGGAAAACGAAACCTTACAGATGCGGCGATATCCAATCACCGAGGTATCCTTCGGCTCCGAAGAGCGCTATCTGGATGGTCGGCTTACCATCGCGGCGGAGCCCCTCAGGCGAGAGCTGTTGGACGCCAGGTACTTTGATACCATCGATATCGATCTCGTCGCGCCCGATGAGCCAGCGCGAATCATCAACATCATCGATGTCATCGAGCCCAGAATCAAACCGCGTCTGAGCCCGCCCGACTATTACCCTGGCCTGGGGACTGCGCCTTTCCCGATCGGTTCCGGCTGGACCAACGTCCTCTCGGGTATGACCGTCATGACGACTGCCTTGGTGGAGGGCGCCGAGGACACGACAGTTTCCTGTGAGCCGGAACAAACGCTTCGTTCCCGCTTTGCGGAGAGTTGGAATCTCATTGTCTCGCCCCATCCGAAGGCTGGCGTCAGGGTAGAGGAATTCACCCGCGCCGTTTACGTTACGGGCTGTCGCGCAGCCGTGGCCTTGGCACGCGCCACCCTTGGGGTGGAGCCGGCAGAAATGATCGAGCTAAGATGTCCGGGAGATAGCTCTGGCCACCCTCGAATCGGCTACCTTTGCTATCTGTACTCTCACGGCTTTGGTCGACAAAAATTTCTTTACGGGCGGGATTCGACTGGGATTGCCCCCACTGTCATTCCCGTCACCCATCTGCTCGACGGCGCCGTGGTCGATAACGGTTATACCCGACCGGTTCGCAATTCCACCTACGAACTTGCCAACAACGCGATCGCATACGAGCTTGCCGCGGAGAACGGGAAGGATCACGCGTGTCCCGGTTTGATCTTGGCTCCGCACGCCCCCGATCTCAGATCCAAGGCGTCGGTCGCTTGGCTGGCAGCCTGTATTGCCCGTGACGTGCTTCGGTGTGACGGTGTGGTGATCAGCAAAGACGGAGGGGGCCAAGCGGACGTCGACGTGATGCAGGCGGTGGAGGCCTGTGAGGCGCTCGGCATGCGGACGGTCGCCGCTGTGTGCGAGATCGCCGGCGAGCAGGGTGACATGTATCCCTTGGTCACGACGGTCAAGGAAGCGGATGCCCTTATCAGCTTGGGAAATCTGACAGCGCCGGTTGCGTTGGGGAGGGTGCCGCGGGTGCTTGGCGGCTCTCGTTTCGGTCGCTCTTCCGACGACCCCTGCGGGCCTTTCACGATCCCGGCGGCGCAGGTCCCGGGTTTGATCGACATGATGGGCGGAACAGGAGTGCGCGCGATTGTTTTCTAAGCCGCTCTTGCAGGCACTCAGGACCAGCTCGCATCTCCCTTTTCTCTCGGCGCGGGTCGACATCTGGCGCGTTGTTGCAATCTTCTTTTCCAGCGCTTTGCTGATCTACCTGGTGGCCGTGCCCATGTTCTTTCTGATCTACGGTTCGTTCTCCACTGCCATGCCGGGGCAGCCGGGGAGCCTTTCCGCCGGAAAATACGCGGAGGTCGTCACCGACCCGCGGAGCTACCGCCTGATGTGGTATTCATTTGTTTATGCCGCGGGCTCCTCTGTGATCTCTTTTGTCATCGGAGCGGCCATCGCCTGGCTGGTCCAAAGAACCGACCTTCCCAGCAAAGGTCTCTTCACTTTCCTGGCCCTGTTTCCCCTGTTCATGCCAACCGTGCTTATCTCCGTCGGGTGGATTTTGCTTCTGGACGCCAACGTCGGTTTGATCAATCGCATCCTTCAAAGCCTGTTCGGCCTGGAGAGTGCCCCATTCGACGTCTTCACCCTATCCGGGATCATCTGGGTACGTGGCGTCATCGACGTTCCCCTCGTATTTCTTTGGCTTTGGCCGGCGTTCGTGGCCATGGACCCCAGCCTTGAGGAGGCTGCCGCCATGTCTCGGGCCGGTCCCGCGACGGTCGTGAGAACGATCACCCTACCGCTCATTTTGCCGGCCCTGGCCGCAACTTTTCTGATCAGCTTCGTGGCGTCCATCGAGGACGTCACCGTGCCGATTTTTGTCGGACTGCCGGCCGGGATCAACGTCTTCGCCAGCGAAATTTATCTGGCCACGACCCGCGTGCCGAGCGACATCCATGCCGCCAGTGTTTACGCCGTGATGCTTCTAGGGATCACGGTGGCGCTGACCGTGATCTACCGCCGCCTGACCTACCATACGGAGCGTTACGTGATCATCCGGGGGAGGGGTTACCGGCCCTCGCTTACGCGCTTGGGGCGGGCGCGTTTACCCTTGACGGTTTGTCTTTCCTCGGTTCTCGCCGTTATCGTCGGTCTGCCGATCTTCGTGCTGCTTTGGACGTCCTTTAGCCGCTACCTCCAAGTGCCGTCGCTAGCTGGGCTCAGGAACCTCTCGTGGACGTGGTACCAGACGCTGCTGGTGGATCCGATGGTGCTCAGGGGCTTTCTCAACAGCACCGTCCTCGGCGTCACCACCGGAATCGTCGTTATGTTGCTCGCCATGGTCGTGGGCTGGGTGGTGATTCGATCCCGGTCGCGATTCGGTAACATCCTGGACTTTTTGGCGTTTATGCCCATCGCCATACCGGGACTGGTAACAGGTCTGAGCCTCATGTGGCTCTATCTGGCCTTGCCCCTGCCGATCTATGGCACCTTATGGATTCTTATTATTGCCTACGTAACCAGGTTCATCCCCTACGGAGTTCGGCTGGCCTACTCGGGCTTTACCCAGTTGCATCCCGAACTGGAAGAAGCCGCCTATCTCTCGGGTTCGGGCTGGGGCAAATGCCTGCGGACGATTTCGCTACCTTTGTTGGCGCCGACGCTGACGGCGGGGATGATTTATGTTTTCCTGCGGGCCTTCCGCGAGCTTCCCGCCTCATTGCTCCTCACGTCATTTGGCGTCGAACCTTATTCCGTGGTGGCGTACCAGATCTGGACGGCGGGGGAGTCGGCGAAGACTGCCGCCTATGGGATGGTGGCTATCATCTTTATGACCGCCGTCGTGCTCGGCGTTCAGCGTCTGATAGGGAAGCGTTATTTCCTTCAGTAGGCAGCGGCTCGCCCATCTTGACCTTTTCTATAAGGATTTGCGATAATCATTGCCTGTTCCTCGCGCGCTGAGTTGTAGGCGCCGTGCTTTTTAAAATGGAAGTCCACGAAAAAGACATCCATTATGCCGAGGTCGTTAAACACCTCGCCCTGCTCCTCGACCGGTATCGTCTCTACCCGGAAAAACACCCCGCGGCGCAGCTTGCGGTACAAAATGCCATGACTGTCCTCAACACTCTGCTCCAAGCGGAGACCAACCTCACCTTAGGTTTTGTCGAGGGACGGATGGTCGTCAACGATCAGTTCATGGACAGCAAAAAAGCCGGTGTGGCGGAGGTCCTGCGGGAATGCCAGCGGCTGCAGATCGAGAGCTTGACCTTTGAGCGGGGTGTCGGCGAAGCGGGGCTGAGCTCGCTCTGCAAGCTCATGTCTGCGCCGCCGAAAACGCTCGAAAGCGTGGGGGGATTCAAGAGCGCGTTCGAACGGGCCGGTTTCGAGCATATCCGTCTGGGGACGACCCTCTTTAAGCTGGTCAGGGAAGAAGAGGAGGTCGTAAGGAAAGGTGAGGTTAGGCCGGGGGAGAAGGGGACGAGGGAAGAAACTCCGGCTGAGCAGGCTCGCAGGATAGAACGCATGGAGGATGTTATCGAACACTGTTCAAAAGGGAGCGAGGGAGACATCGAAATCGATGTCGAGCGGCTTTCCTTCGAGCTGGAGAAAAAGCCGGATGCGGTGGCTCAGCAAATGCTGGTTCGGGCTGAGAGCTTGGAGGGGTTGAAGCGTATCGTATCAGGCGTGGCCGGTTTTCTAGAGCGGCGTCTGGCTCAACCTTTTATCCGGGAGGGTAGGGACTTTTCCGCGCCAGTGAGCCGGCTTGCTCGGGAGTTCAGGAAGGCTGTGGTGAGTCCCGAGGTTCCGGTCGAGTTCAGGGCATCGGCAGAAGAGCTGGCGCAGTCGTTGGAACAATCCGCGGACGCCATCAAGTTGGAGCTAGTGGTCAAGGCTTTTCAGGAAAGCGGCGGAGATGGAAAGGCCCTGGCAAGGATTGGCGCGAGATTTCTCCGCGGCAAGGAGGCCCGAGAGAGGCTCGGCGATCGCTTGCGAGTGAGGCTCGTCAATCTGGGCGTCCCGGAAGACGAGATCGATCAGGCCCTGGCGAAGTTAGAGGAGAGGAAGGCCTCCACGCGATCAAGCCAGCTGGAGATCTCGCCGGAGGAGCTACAAGAGCTTCGCCGCTTGCGGGATCGCTTGGGGCGGGAGCCTGCCCTTCCCGCCGAGAAGGAAACGGTTCAATTCGATCAGGAGAAAAAGCGGGTACTGGACGAGATCAACGCGGCCATGAGAGCGAGTTCGGAGCCGCGCGCCGCTGCGGCTGCTTTGCTCAGCAAGATCGCTCCCTTTTCGCCGCCGGGAGCCGCTTCGACGGTCCGAGTCATCCATCGCGAGACGAAAGCGTTCGCAGCCTTAGCTTGTCGCAATCTCAACGGCGGCAAGCCTAATGGCTGGCAGTCAGCGCATAGCCTGGCGCGGGCGGCGGTCGAGACCGGAACCCCTCTCGCCATTCCTAATCTCCAGGGCGATCCGCGGGCGGAGGATCAGGAATTTGTGCGCAAATACGGGCTGATGTCTTATTTGGGTGTTCCCCTAGTGGCCAAGATGGACGTCGGCGTGCTGGAGTTTTTCACCAAGGAGGAGCACGAATTCAGTGACGAGGAGATCAGGGTGCTCGCCACGGTAGCGGAACAAGCGGCTACAGCCCTTCACGACTCACAGATCCAAGAAGGAATGACAAAGCTCGCAGATGAGCTGGCCAAATCCAACCGGGTAAAGGAAGAGTTCCTTAGCGTTATCTCGCATGAGCTTAGGACGCCGCTTTCCGCCATTATGGGCTATACGGGCATGATAAGGGAAAGGACACTGGGTGAGCTCAACCCGCGCCAGGAAGAAGCCCTGGAAAAGTTGATGACCCAATCGAGCGAGCTGCTCCGAATGATCAACACCATATTGGAGGCGACCAGCATCGAGGCGGGCGGCGTCGAAGTGGACTGCCGCGAGATCAGCTTCAAGAGTCTCCTCGAGGAACTCAAGGCTCTGTACGATGCGCCTTTAGGGAAAGAACTCACTCTCGTTTGGGACACCCCTGGCGAGCTGCTCACCATGAGGACGGATAGGGTAAAGCTCAAGCACATTCTGCAGAACCTCATCAATAATGCCATCGAATTTACGGACAAAGGTCAAGTCACTATATCGGCCCGATGCTTTCCAGAGACGAAAAAGGTCGAGTTTAAGGTGGCGGATACGGGAAAAGGCATCCCGCCGGAATGGCTGCCGATGGTTTTTGACCTGTTCCGACAGGTAGATAGCTCCGGGACCAGACCGCATGGGGGCTTGGGGTTGGGGCTTTATATCGTGAAGAAATACAGCGAGATGCTGGGGGGGGAGGTGGACGTGGAGACCGAACCAGGCAAGGGTTCAACCTTTACCGTCACCCTGCCTTTCGAGACAGTCGTCCAGCCATCGCCCCGCCTCGATCCGTTCCGCCAATTCATTCCTTGACAATTTGCGCCTCTGCCGAAGTTGCCCGCCAGGCGGTTTTTCGCAGCGTAGATAATGCTCAGTTTCGTATGGCGGGTTGCCTGACGATACCGTACTGTTTGAGCTTGCGAAAGAGCGTGGCTTTGGAGATGCTCAGGTGTCTTGCCGCCTTCGTGGCGTTGTTCTCGAGGAGGGCAAGGGCGTCGATGATCGCCTTGCGCTCGAGCTCTTTCAAGGGAAGGATCGGGGCAGCGGCCTTTTCTACGCGGGCGACTGGATACGCTTGAACCGATGGTAGAGATGTTGGGGGCGCTTTTTCCCGTATCTCATCGGGAAAGGCTTCCGGTCCGATCATGGGTCCAGCCGCCAAGACGAGGGCGCGCTCCGTCGCATTGCGCAGCTCGCGCACGTTGCCCGGCCAATCGTGACGCAAGAGCAGTTGTTCCGCCTCGGCCGAAAGACGCTTCTTGGGCCCGCCCCTTCTGCGCGCGTGCCGATCGAGAAAATGCTGGGCCAACGGCAGCACGTCTTCCGGCCGGTCGCGCAGGGGCGGGAGATTAAGGGTGAAAGTGTTGATCCGGTAATAGAGATCTTGGCGGAAGAGCCCCCTTTCTATTTGTTGCAAAATCTTCTTATTGGTGGCCGCCAGGATCCGCACATCGACCTGGATCTTTTGGTGGCCCCCCACGCGCTCGATCTCCCCCGTCTCCAAGACCCGTAAGATCTTCGCCTGGGTGGGCAAGGGCATGTCACCAATTTCATCTAGAAAGGCGGTCCCGTTGTGCGCCAGCTCGAATTTGCCGATCCTCCTCTCCGTAGCCCCCGTAAACGATCCCTTCTCGTGTCCGAATAGCTCGCTCTCGAGGAGGGTCTCCGGAATCGCGGCGCAGTTGATGGCCACGAACGGCGCGGCGTGGCGCCTCCCCGAATAGTGAAGCAGCTTGGCGATCACTTCTTTTCCGGTGCCCGTTTCCCCCTGAATGAGAACACTGCCGGATTCATCCTTCATGATATCGATGAGGGTAAGAATCTCGCCCATCTTGTTGCTGGGCGTCTTGATAAAAAGAAGGTCGCTTAAGGTGGCGACCTCTGTTCGCAGGTCGGGAACAACCCGGCGCAGGCTCTCGAGGAGCAGGGCCAGGTCTTCCTTTTCATTCCCCGTCAATGAGAGATGCTCTACGAGATTTCCGCTCTGACTTTTACGGCGACGCGGAGAGCTACCGTTCCTAGCCAGCGCCACCACCGGGAGATCGGGCCACACCCTTCGAAGCTGCTTTAGGATTTCGAGGCGCCTGGGGACCGCGAGACCCCAATCGATCACTATCGCCGAAAATCTTTTTTCCCCCTCCGCAACGAGAGCCAGGTTTCCAGAGGAAATCTGCTCCGTGCGTAGGCCAAGATCGTTGAGGGCAATGAATAATGGCTGGTATTCTGCCGAATCTGAAATAATAAGAATAGGGCTCAACATGAGACGCCCATCTTATCTTGAGACCCACGGTTTTTCAAGACGGTCAAGGGTGGACATTTCCTCGCACTTGAGATAAATGCATGTCGCATGCATCCTGATGAATTCATAGCGGAATTGTGGAGCTATACTGAGGAAGCGCCCATGGAGCAGCACCCGTGGTTCCAGGGAATTCTCCAGCATCGCTGGACTCGCCGCCAAATAATCGTGGGTGAGGTTCACGAGAAGCTTCACGGCCTCATGGAGGTTGTGCTGGAGAATTTCATGGAGGAGTTATCGGGGCCGAGAACCCACGTTGATATCATGCTGCAATTTCTCGTGGAGGGCGGGATTTCGCGCGAGGAGGCGGATCGGGCCGAGCCCGCCCCGGGCACCCTGGCTGCGATCGAGATGATCATCGGAGGTTGCCAGCGCCGCTCTGCCCTTGAGGGGGTGGCGATGTTAAGCTTCGTGGAAAGCCAGCTCGGCGGCCCGGACCGCGTCTCCGCCAGGGTGTTCCGTGAGTTGACCGGTTACTACGGCTTCTCGCGGCGGGCTGCTGAGACCTATCAGCTCCATGCCGAGCAGGACGTTGGCCATGGGCAGCGCCAGATCGAGGCGATTCGCCGCTATGCCACGGACGCGGAGACACAAGACAAGGTCAGGGCTGCGGTTAAGTTAGGCTTGACGGCTTTCACGCTGGAGTGGGATGGGCACGTGCAGGCAATGACCGGTCGCCGTGAGTTCTGGAGCGGAACTGCCCCTCTCAGGCTGCGTCAGCCGGTTGTGCGTCTCCCGGAGGATCGCCAAAAATAGTTTTGAGTTTTATAACTACTTTTACATCGGCCAATCGGCCGGCAAGTCCTGCCTCAACTCCTTATACTCCGGGGACCGAGCGAAGCTCTTCTTGATGTGCTGCAACACGTCCAGAAGTTCCTCGATGTCCAGGTTTAGAGCGTTCGAGACCATACCCGTGGTCTCCTCGAAGCTGCCGCCTCAATTACGAAATCAACCGCGCATTCTTCGAAGAACGTTCCGCTCTCGCTCACCCATCGGCATTTGAATCGCTCCTATCGGTGGATTTGTACGGCATCTGTCAGCGTACGGAGAAGCCGATCTCGTGCTTCGTGACGGCTTCCGTCGTGCTCTCGGGGCGCCCTTGCTCGTCGAATAACACGCGCAAGCGGACAAACACCCTCCAGGGTTCCTCTGACCACTGAACGCGCAGAATCAGAAAAGCATTTTCTACCGTGCTTCCGGGCGCCTCGTCACACGCGACGGAAAACTTTACCTCGGCGCCTCCCTTGGGCGGCAGCTCAAGAGCCCTAGGGAACTCTCGCTCCTCGCACCGAAATTGGCTGTGGGGTAACCTCCCGCCAAGGATGCGGAGCGGCTTCTCGTCTAAGTTCTCGACGCGCCATACGACGTCCCACCTGCCTCCGGTGGGGCTGCGGTCGGCTGAGGCCTGCTCGACCCGCAGCTTAGGGCCCAGATGCTTTTCCCCTTGCACAAGCAATCCAAAAAGCTATCCGATTCTGCATGATCGTGTCAAACCAGCCCTAAGTCATTGAGATGCCCCGCAGGGGTTACATTTACTTTCCGCCCCGAAGCTGGTATTTTTACATATTATGCGGTGCGCAGTACTTGTCTTAGGTCTGGTGCTGATGGGCCAGCCGGTGGCCTACGGGCAACAGTCGGAGGGACAAATCCCAGAGCAAGCGCAGCAGGGGCAGGATCAATCCCTTCTGGCTAACGTGCTCACCGGTATAAATATCCCGGCCCGAGGGGTGGTCTGCGGGCTTACGGGTGTGTTGGCCGGCGTTTTTATGATGGCTAGCGGCGGGATGAGGTATGGCGATGCCGCCCAGATGTTAAGAGAAGGTTGCTCTGGGCCCTGGATTGTCACCCCGCAGATGATTGATGGATCCGGTTACGCAACCGACCCCCGATTGACAAATCCCCCCGGAGAAACTATTTTCTCGAGAAAATCATCCAATTGAGGATTGCCGATGCCTATCTATGAGTATCACTGCGAGAATTGTGGCCATTTCGAGGTCACCCAAAAAATCACCGAAAAGCCTTTGGGCCGCTGTCCCACATGCAAAGAAAAGGTTAAAAAGCTGATCTCCCACACCTCTTTTCAACTCAAGGGAACCGGTTGGTACCTTACGGACTACGCCCGAAAGGACAAGGGGTCGCAAGACAAGCCTCCAAAGGCAGAAGCCAAGGGAGACGGCAAAGCCTCCGAGACCTCCGCGGCGAGCGATAAGTCTTCGTCGGAGAAAAAAGCGGCCAAGACCACAACTCCCGATTCCGCGTCCACCTGAACGATTCCCCATAATGAGAATCCGAAATCTTCACGAGTGGGACGTCCCGACTTCCCGCGCTGTGGAGTTTCAACAGTCCCTGCGACAGAAAATCTCCCTACGAGACACCCTGGACTTGAGAAGGGTTCGCTTTATCGCCGGCGCTGATGTCTCTTACGATAAAGGCGACACTACTCTCTATGGCGCCGTTGTCCTGGTCAAGCTTCCGGAAATGGAGATCGCGGAGCAGAGGTGGGCGAAAGGAACCGTCACCTTTCCGTATATCCCTGGCCTACTCAGTTTTCGCGAAGCTCCCATTCTGCTTAAAGCCTTCTCTCTTCTAGAACGCTCTCCCGAAGCGGTGATATTCGATGGTCAGGGAATCGCGCATCCGCGGAGATTTGGTCTCGGCTCTCATGTAGGGCTTTTTCTTGATCTCCCCTCGGTCGGTTGCGCCAAGACTCGACTTGTAGGCGAGCATGGCCGTGTAGGGATAAAAAGGGGCTCCTTCGCCTGGCTGACCTACCAGGGGAAACGGGTCGGGACAGTCGTCCGGACCCGCGCCAGCGTGAAGCCGGTTTTTGTCTCGCCTGGTCATCGCGTCAGTATTCGCGCCGCGATGAAATTGGTCCTGTCGACCTGTCGCGGCTACCGCCTCCCCGAACCTGTCCGTCTAGCGCATCAGCTGGTGAACCGGGTGCGCCTGGAAGCCCGGCGAGGGTCACCCTTGCCTCCTTCGTTTTATAATGGTTCCTAGGCCATCCCGTTTACGAGATCACTTTTCGAACGAGAGTGGCGACAGATGTCCCATCGCGTCGCGCCGAAGGCGCCTGTGGAAATCCTGGGCCAATTCGGCTATACGGGTCACTAGGGTTGAATTCACCGAAAAGAGGAGGAGATAAAAATGGCAGCCACCGTTCCTTATTTCGTCGAGGCGAATGATCCGGGCCTGGTCTCGGAGTCAATCCAGTATCCGGGGAAAAGCGGAAACGTGAGGGCTTACCTTTCCCGCCCGAAAGCAGGCGGGAAGAGGGGAGCCGTGATTGTGATTCATGAAAACCGGGGGCTTGTCGAGCACATCAAGGATGTGGCCCGCAGGTTTGCTAAAGATGGGTTTGTTGCCCTGGCACCGGATTTGCTCTCTCGGCTGGGAGGCACTGACCAGTTCAAGACCCCGGAGGAAGCGATCGAGGCGATCCGTAAAGTGACGCAGGATAACGTGGTAGAGGACCTGACCAGCGGGGTCGCCTATCTCAAGAGGCTGGATTTTGTCAATGGCCGAATCGGCGTGGTGGGGTATTGCTGGGGTGGCGGGCAATCTCTGAATTTCGCCACCAAGTGCAAGGATCTTGGTGCGGCCGTGGTCTACTACGGACGCAATCCCGATCCGCTTGAGCAGGTGCAGAATATCGCCTGCCGGGTTTTGGGTAACTACGGTGAGGATGATCCCAACATCATACCGGGAGTAGAGCCATTAAAGGAGGCCCTGAAGAAGTACGGGAGAAATTTCGACATCAAGGTTTACCCCGGCGCCAAGCATGCCTTTAACAACAACACCAACGCTGAGCGCTATCATCCGGATGCGGCCAAAGACGCTTGGGAAAGAACGGCCAATTTCTTCAAGAAAAATCTTGCGGCTTAAGCGCGGAGTTTTTCCCCGCCCGGGATGCCGGCGGGAGTGCACGAGGAGCGGCGAGGGCTGAGTTTCCCACTCAGCCCTTAGCGGTCATAAATCAGTCCGGCTGGAGTTCCGGCCTCTTCCCTATGGCAGCGCGCGCAACTTCCGGCGTGATCAAATAAGGGCCTGCCGCGGTATCCTCCCAGATCTGCTTCGCCATCTCCGCATCGCCGCCGAAAAAAACGTAGGCCAGGCCGCCTGCGGCCATCCCGGATACGACAGCAATCGCCTTGATCGGAACGAACCAGAGGTTTCCCGCGGTCACCCCGATTCCCACCGCGGCCTCTTCCACGAGGTCGCTGGCCGAAATCCGCAGCGGAAAGAGCAGAACCCCGAACAACAGCATTGCGCCGAGCCACCTGATCGTGAACTGGGACAAGATCTTCATCCCTTTAAAGCGAAAAACTTCGAGCGCAGTAGGTCGACTCCGTGCGACGGGTTCCAATAACGCCGCACGCCGAAATAGCAACAGCATCGCTCGCTGTCCATGTCGTTATCGAAGACCCGTAGCTGCCCGTCTTGAAAACGGATGCGCGCCAGGCACGTTCCACCCGGCACCGTCGAGGTCATGATCTCCACAACGACGCCGATGCCCCATTGCTGGTGGCCATTGTGGGAGACCTCATCCCCGACCCGCAAAAAGAGTCGTTTTCTCTCTACGTCTTTCACTGGCGCCTTCGCCTTTTGGACCGACCATAACAGTCTTCGCGTTTTCGGTCAATGGCCGCCTGCTTGCGCGCTCGCGCAGGCAAGCTAGACGCTATATCTTTTCTTGTAGCGCCGGAATTCGTTACCCCGTATGTGATCCGATGTTTTTCCATTGCGGGAGCGCCTGCAGCGACTCCAGTTTACGAGGAATGTACCGACCTATTGGCTGCCCCACGATTTTCGGCCTGCGCTCTCCATCCGGCCACTCCATCATGATCTGACCCCTTAAAATGGTCATCACAGGCCACCCTTTGATCTCCCAACCTTCGTAAATAGTCCAGCCTGCTCCGCAATACACCATGTCATTTGAGACTCTACATTTTTTCTCCAAATCTACCACCACAAGATCCGCATCCGAGCCGAGCGTTAAAACGCCCTTTTGAGGATGAAGGCCGAAAATCCGGGCAGGGTTGGTACAGCACACCTCCACCAGCCGCTGAAGCGTTATGCGCCCCCTATTGACGCCTTCGCTTAACATTATGGGGAGCAATGCTTCCACCCGCGACGGAAATCCGCTCTGCGTCTTCCAAACATCTCCCTTGACCTCCATTTCGTCCTTCGACTTGCCATAATTCACGTGATCGCTGCCCACGCTATCAATGAGTCCGTCTCTCAACGCCTCCCACATCTTCTCAATCGTTTCCTTGGATCGCAACGGCACGTTGATCTTCCACGTCTCTTTAGGAAGGGATAAATAATGTGACCCGGTTTGACCAAATATTCTGACGCCTTCCTCCTTGGCCTTGAGAATTTCTTTGACGGTTTCCGGAGTGGTCACGTGCTGGATATAAAGTGGGCAACCGGTGATCTTCGCGTAGTAACTGTAAGCTCTGACGTGGCCCGCCTCGCAAAATGCGGGAGAGCGATCCTCCCATGCCCCGGTGTCTTTTCGCCCGTCTCTGAGAAGATCTTGTTGGATAATTCTAGCGATCTCCCAGTTCTCGCAATGAAGAGCATAAATTGCGGGAGGCCCGAGTCGGGCCACATTTCTCATGGCCGCATAAACCATTCCATCGTCATAATCGAAGATTCCTTGCTGCCTGCCGCCTACCCAGGTATCCCATACAGCGGTACCGGATCTTAAATGCAGCTGAGTCTTGAAAGAAGTAACTCCATGTCTTTCAGCCAAGGCCGGTATCTCGAAAGCGTGGGTATCGTTCATGATCTTACTGGTCAAATAGTAATCGACCATCGAGTGTTTATCTCCGAGTTCCGTCAGAATCGGAAAAACTTTCAACCAGGGCGGCACGTCTTCCGGCTTTTCGAATTTTGTTATTTTTTTACGAACCACTGTCGAGCTTAGCTGCATCCCCCAGGTAGTTACGCCCGTTGCAATCGCCGCTTTTGTCTCGCTCTTCAGGTCTTCCTCTAACAGGCGCGCATGTCCCAGGTGGCATTCAGGATCCACGACACCCGGGATGACGTACTTGCCACTTGCATCCACTGTTTTCTTTCCAGGAGGGCAGTTCTTGTCTTCGGCAATAGCAACGATCTTTCCGTTTTCTATCGCGATGGATCCTGCAAACACCGCGTCAGGAGTGACGATTTTCCCTCCCTTGACAACCAAGTCCACTTCGTTAGCCATGGAGCATCCTTTCTTATCGCCCGTTTTTCGAACGCCTTTACGGACCCCGGACTATCCTCCGTAAGCCGCTACACACGCACAATCCCATCCTTACTTCTTCACCCACTTAGTGGGATCTCTCCTGATTATCTTGGTGGGACGCAGTACTGGAATTCTCTCCGTCT
>JACPSF010000278.1 GCA_016193385.1 Deltaproteobacteria bacterium | reverse complement strand
GGCTCTACTAAGTCTCACTTGGAGTGGCCTCCTTGTAGGGTGATTTGGTTGGTGTTGCAACTGCTTTATCCCCTACAATGGCAGGCCATTTCAAGTTTTAAGGCCATTAGAAAAGAAAAATTTTTGTCGGATTAGGGCTAAGTGTTGCCTGCCTGCGCGTGTCCGCACGCAGACAGGAAGGATTTTTTAATCACATCAGGCTGGTCGATGAAGCTGACGATCCGCATCTCTCCTTGGCACTTCATGCGGGCAAAGCCCTTTTTTAGATCCCCGCAGCCCAGGTACTTATAAACCGCCTCCCGGACGACGTCTCTCAAGACCCCATATCTCTTCTGTCAATCCGAATTGAGGACGGCCTAACCCCGAAGGGCGGGCATGACCTCTTTGGCAAACCGGTCGATCTTGAGCTTCCGCTCCGGCCAACGGCCAACCATGAATTGAAGCGCCATGTGCTGCACGCCGATGTCCTTGAATTTTTTCAACGCGGCAATGAGTTGTTCAGGGGTCCCTTCAAGTGTGTCAGCCTTCTGCGGCACTGGCTTTTCGGTAATCTCGACGGGGCGGCAGCAACAGAGCTGGATCGGAGCCAGGGAAGGGTCTCTGCCCACCTCGCCCGCGAGTTTCTTCACGTTGGCGAACTTGGCGGCCATGTCCTGAGCGCTGATGTTCACAAAGTAGGAGAACCAGGCATCGGCATATTTGGCTGCGCGCTTTTGCGCCGCGTCGCTTTCTCCACCCGTCCAGACTGGGAAGCGAGGTTGCTGAACCGGTTTGGGGCTGACCGACACGGGGTCGAAATTGTAATGCTTTCCGTGGAAGCTCGGCTTCTCACTCTTCCAGAGTGTGTTGAAGATCTGAAGTTGTTCGTTACCCATCGCCCCCCGTTTGTGGAAGTCGACACCCAACGCGTCGAATTCTTCGACCATCCAGCCGATTCCCACGCCGAGGATCAGCCGCCCTTTTGAAAGAGTGTCGATTGAGGTCGCAACCCTGGCGGTGTACAGCGGGTGGCGATACGGCATGACGGCGACGCTGATGCCGAGCTTGACCTTCTTGGTGACGGCGGACATGAAGGCAAGGCACGCGAGAGGTTCCAGGAAAGGAACGTCAGGGGCAACGAACCACTGTGAGTTGTCCTTATACGGGTAAGCGGTTTTCATTTCCCACGGGTTGACCAGGCGTTCCGCCGCCCAAACCGAGTCGTAGCCCAGGTTCTCGGCTTGTTGGGACGCTTCAGTCAGCACTTCCGGGCCTGCAGCCCTACCCGAGACTGGAAGAAACACTCCAAGCTTCATTACGACGCTCCTCCTTTGGTGTCGACAAGCCTGTTACGCTAACAGATGCGTTGTAGTTGAGGGGCAGACCTTTCACTCTATACAATCTTGCCCTGGAAATCTCAGATCTTTTGTCGGCGACCTCCGCGTTCTCTTAACGTGAGGACTAGCCGGTGGATGATTGCGCGGAAAGAACCACTAATGTCTAAAATGCCTCATCCCGGTAAAGACCATCGCCATGCCGTGCTCGTTCGCGGCCGCGATCACCTCGCTGTCCTTGATCGATCCCCCGGGCTGAATCACCGCCTTGGCCCCGGCCTTGGCCGCCTCGTCGACCCCGTCCCGGAACGGATAAAAAGCATCCGACGCCACCACCGACCCCTTGAGATCGAGCCCGTGCGTCTGAGATCGCATGACCGCCAGTTTGGCCGAATCGACCCGGCTCATCTGTCCCGCGCCCACGCCCAGGAGTTGATCCCGCGAGGCGAACACAATGGCATTCGACTTCACGTGCCGGCAGACGCGCCAGGCAAAATCCAGCGCCTCGTACTCCTCCTCCGTAGGTTTGCGTTCGGTCACCACTTTGCACGCTTGGACGTCCACCGAGCCGCGGTCCCAATCCTGAACCAGAAGCCCCCCTTTAACCCGGCGCAGATCATAGCCGCCGTTGTCCTTCTCTCCCATATCGACCTCGAGGAGCCGGATGTTCAGAAGCCGCTTGGCGGAAGAGAGAATCGCGCGCGCTCCGGGCGTAAAAACCGGCGCGATGACAATTTCCAGGAAGATCTCCTTCAGCTCGTTTGCCGTCTCTTCATCCACCGGCCGGTTGAAACCGATCACGCCGCCGAAGATTGAGACAGGGTCGGAGGTGCGGGCTTTGCGGAAGGCGTCGGCGAGCGAATGCTCGGAGACCGCGACTCCGCAGGGGTTGGTGTGCTTGATGGCCACGGCCGCGATCTCGGAGAACTCCAAGACCGTCCCCAGCGCTGCATCCGCATCGAGGATGTTGTTGAAGGAAAGCTCTTTGCCCTGAAGCTGATCGGCCCGGGCGATCGAGGGGCCGCGGCCTTCTTGAATCGAGTAAAATGCGGCACGCTGGTGCGGGTTTTCGCCGTAGCGGAGGTCTTGGATTTTCGTGAACTGGAAATTCAAGGTTTGGCCCAGGGGCGATGGCTGAAGCTCCGCGTCCAGCGAGTCGAGATAGTTCGAGATCGCCCCGTCATAGTGCGCGGTATGGCGGAAGGCTTTGCAGGCCAGCCGAAACCGCGTCTCGGCCGAGAGCTCCCCGCCACGCTGGCGGAGCTCGACCTGGATCGGTCGAACGGGTAGAGATTGACGACCACGAGGTCGATGGGGGCGATGCCATGGGATTTCATCTGGGAGACATGCTCCGGATGGTCTCTCAATGCGAGAATGCCGCCGTGAACCTTGGGATGAAGCGTCTTCACCCGCCCACCCATCATCTCGGGAAAGCCCGTGATCTCCGAGACATCCTTAATGGCCACGCCATTTTCCCTGAGCAGCGCCGCGGTGCCGCCGGTCGAAATGATTTCGATCCCGAGCTGCGACAGCTCGCGGGCAAATTCGATGACTCCCTTCTTGTCAAAGACGCTGATCAAAGCCCTTCCAACTTTACTCACGATGCTCTACTCCTCCTTACAAATCATAATGAATCCGAGGCACCCTGTCGCCAATAGAGGTGAAAATCTCGTAAGAGATAGTCTCCGCCCAGCGGGCCATTTCATCGGCAGAGATTGCCGCTTTGCCTTGCGCGCCAAGCAGGACAACTTCATCCCCCTGCTCTACACCCGGTATGTCGGTTACGTCGACCATAGTCAAATCCATGCAGACCCGGCCCGCGATCGGCGCCCGCCGACCTCTGATCAAAACCGCCCCGCGGTTGGAAAGCAACCGCGGGTAACCATCGGCGTAGCCGACGGGGAGTGTCGCGATCGAACTCTCCCTCTGAGTCACAAAGGTCTGCCCATAACTGATGCTCGAGCCCGCGGGCACCCTCTTTAATTGAAGCAATCGAGTTTTCCACGATAGCACCGGCTTTAAGGCCACCTGGGAGGCCATCTCCGGAGAAGGGTAGGCACCATAAAGCATCAAACCCGGTCGCACCATAGTGAAGTGGGCACTCGGGAGCGTGATCACCGCAGCGCTGTTGGCCAAATGAACCCAAGGCGGGTGGTAGCCCGCGCTGCGAAGCCGCTTCAGCACGCTTTGAAAGGCCTTGAGTTGGCTCTGCGTATAACTACCCTCCACGTTCTCCGCCTGGGAAAAATGCGAAAAGAGTCCTTCGAGCTTAAGCGCATCGAGTTGGCCCATCTCCGGCAGCCACCTTTCAACCTCAGCCGAAGGCAGGCCGATCCGCCCCATCCCGGTATCCACCTTCAGGTGAAAATTGAGGGAGACCTTGTGCTCCCGCGCCTTCGCCTCCATCCGTCTAAGCGTTTCGGTTTCACACACCGTCGGATTGAGACGATGCTCGACCAATTCCCCAAGTTGTTCCGGGTACACTCCCGCCAACACCAGGATGGGCGATTGGATCCCCGCTGCTCTCAACACCACGCCTTCCTCCAGCGTGGCCACGCCGAAGCTCTCCGATCC
>JACPSF010000118.1 GCA_016193385.1 Deltaproteobacteria bacterium | reverse complement strand
TCCAACGCCCACACTCTTGGGGAAAGAAGTGCGATCACCGCAAACATGAGGACAAGGCACCTTCTCTTCATATCTTCTTGCCTCCGCCCGGCGCTTCAACGGTCCCGCGCCTTGAAACCAAATTTGTGACGGTTGCAGGCCACCTCGACACGATTCCCATCGGGATCGAGAAAGCTGATCGACCGGTTCCGAGCGACCTCCAGGATCTCCGGCCCGCTCACGATCGCGACGCGCCTCCGCTTCAAAATCGGCAGCATCGCGTCTACTTCTCGCGACGTGCGCACGTAGACTGAAAAATGATGGAGGGGCGAAACCTTATTCTTGGGGACTTCGGCTCGCTGGCTCCGCACTTCCACTAGCGCGATGTCGTGATGCTCACGCCCAAAGCTCAAAAAACACATTCTGGTCCTCAGGTTTCTTCCGGAGACCTTCATCCCCAGGACTTCCCGGTAGAACCTCTCGGACCTTTTCAGGTCCCGAACGTTCAGCACCACGTGGCCAAGAGCAGCGCGCTTCAGCGCCATAACGCTTTCCCTTTTAGACGTTATGCCCCCTGGCTGTCAAGAAAGGGATGCAGCTTACGGATGGCGTCGTTCTGCCACTCGCTATTGCTTATAGCCCACCACGAGATGGGCCCGGTTGGACTCGGGCAGCGGCTCTCCTTCGCTCTTGAGCGTGACGATGTACGTGCCCGCCTTGGCGATCGCCTCGGGCGAAATGATCGCCTCCAGCTCGTTCTTTGAGACGAAACGGGTCGGTAGCGGCTCGCCGTTCAGCATGACACTGTGGAATGGCCACATTCCCCCCTCGCCTCGTACCTTCAATACCGTGGGACCGGAGCCTTCGGTGAGAAAGAGGGGCGATATTTCGAGGTTCGGCGGCAAACTCTGGTAGGAATAGAATGATGGAATCGGATTTTTGTATTTTTTAAATCCGATATCGATGACCTTCCCGTCCATGATGACCATCTTGACGTTTTGCGTCATCCAGATGTCTTGGAGAGGGTCCCCCTCGACGATGGATAGGTCCGCGACCTTGCCGGGCTCCACGCTGCCGTAGTCCTTGTCCTTCTTGAAAGTCCTGGCGATGTTGAGCGTGGCCGCTTGGATCGCCGTCATCGGCGGCACACCCGCCTCAACGTCCATCACCAGCGCCTGATGCATCAGCAAGGCCGCCATTCCGCGGGGCGGGTCCGAACCCTCCTTCAGGATCCCGCCGGCCTGGACGAAGCGCCGGATGAATTCGTTGGCTTTTCCATAGCCGATCTTGGCGCGCTCGAGCTGCTCGGGCGTGTATCGCTTGAGCAACTTGTCATAGGCGTTGTCGGTCACGGCGCGGACCGCAGCCGGAAGAGCGGCATTGGGATCGTTCGAGATCTGATTGTCCCTTTCTCTGAAGCGCTTGGCGCTCGGCGAGAGGGGACGCAGCCATTTGGCGATGGTCGGGGTCCACGCGACGCGGTGCTCCACCATCGCGCCGATCACCTCGTCGAAATTCTCGGTTTGGTAATAAGAGCCAGCGAGCTCCTGATCGATCTTCCCTCCCAGCCGATCCTCGGCCAGCTTGCGCCTGGCGGGGGCATAAGGAATGGAGCTGTAGCCGACCGACCAGATGTGCTCGATGGCGTCAACGCCCGCCTTGACCGAGCCGACGACGTCCCAACTGTGAGCGGCAACCGGCATGTCCAGCCGATGAGCTTCGTCGACGGCGACTTTCAGCAGCTCCAAAGAAAGAAACTCGTTGACCTTGAGGATGTCGCAGCCGAATTCCTTTTTCCGCCGCACCGCCTTACGCACCTCTTCCGGCGTCGTGACGATGATGTTGTCGCGGGATGTGCGCGAGCCGAAGGCATCGTGCCCGGTGCTTACTCCCCCGATCGCCCGGCCTGACAACCAAATCCGCGGCCCGCGAATTTTTCCAAGATTTGTGCCCTCCTTTTGAGCGCGGCTCCACGGCCCGTCCTGGTAGATTTCGATCTGGGCGCAGGTCGTAAGCCCCAGATGGAGATAAAGCTCGCCATGGAAATCCTCCAGGTGGCCATGACCGTCAATAAAGCCCGGCAGAACGGTTTTGCCCTTGACGTCAATCGCCTCACCGTCGGCGGGAATAGAGACTGCGCCGCTCCTGCCGACTGCTTGGAACCTGCCTGCCCGGATAACGATGACGGATTTCTCGATCGGCGGCCGGCCGGTGCCATCGATCAGTCTTCCACCTTGCACCACGAGTACTTTTTCCGGCATGCGTCTTTCTCCGTTATTCGCTCAGCAGCTACAAGAAGCGTATTGCCGAAAAGTCTTTGTGCCTCCTGGGCCCAAGCGCCGATTTTGGAACGGAGAGTATCCGGTAAGGTAGGGTTATGTCAAATCTGAACGGACTGTTGAAAAACTCTTGCGTCGCTTTGGCAGGATTGTCTAGTCTTGCAATAATTCGCCTATAAGCTAAAAGACGTTTAGTGGAGATCCGTCATTATGTCACTGCATCGGGCAGCGACCCGTATCAGCAGTGGCTTGACAAGCTCAACGATCTGAAAGGACGAGTCGTCATTCAGCGTCGGATTGATCGCCTAGCGGCCGGGAATTTCGGTGACCACAAGTTCTGCAAGAGGGAGTCTGGGAGTTGAGAATCGACCTCGGACCAGGCTATCGAGTCTATTACGCGCAAGAGAGACGGACGATTGTGATCTTGCTTTGCGGCGGTTCAAAACATACTCAGTCGGCGGACGTCAAGGAAGCCGTGAGATAGCGACTACCAGCGGAGGCAAAAATGACTCGGAAATCAAAATTAACGGCATCCCGTAGCCATGAAGAGGCGACGATAGAGAGTTTTCGCAAAGACGCGGCGTTTGCAGCGGAGTATTTGAATTCTGTCCTCGAAGACGGTGGCCAAAAGGAACTGATGCTCGCGCTGCGACGTATGTCCAAAGCCTTTGGCGGCGTGCCGAAGCTTGCGGAAGAGGCGGAGTTGAACGTC
>JACPSF010000230.1 GCA_016193385.1 Deltaproteobacteria bacterium | reverse complement strand
AGACACTCTCTTAGTCGGAGGTTGCGGTCGAACCGACCTGCCCGGAGGAGACGCCGAAAAGCAGTTCGAGAGCCTGCGCCGCTTGGAATTCTTGGGGGACGAGATCCGCGTTTATCCAGCGCACGACTATCGTCCGGCCCTTTCCACCCTGGGAGACAAGAAAAAAAATAACCCGCGCCTCCTCATGCGCTCGAAGAAGGAATTCATCAAGTTTATGACTTCTCGCAATCCGCCCCTGCCACGAAAAATCCAGTCGGCCTTAGAGTGGAACCGCACTCCCATTCAGGGAACCCAGAGGGGCAGGGGTGAGGGGATTTAGGGCAGATAGTAGGCTGCCGTTGCGGGCTTATACGAGCGCGGCAACCACAGGGGGCGGCGTAAATTCTGTGGTCCCGGTGCGGGACGGGTCATCTTGAGCCAGCGCTTATAGACCTCGTGCGCCTTGTTCGTGTCAACGAAGATGTCAGCGTAGCGATCTTCCGCCCCTGCCCTCTCCACCCAAACCTTCTGATGCCAGCAATGTTGGCCACTGATAAAATCGGGCTGTACCGGAAACGTGAGGTTTTGGTGCACACCCCCATCCTCCCACCAGATTCGCTCCGAGTCCGGGTCATCGCTCTTAAACGGCCGAATGCCATGGACCTGGCGCATCATCCACCGGCCCGGTTCCACCTGCTTGAGATCGACCAGCGCAGTCGACCAGCGCTCGCCGCCAATATCTTCCTGTAGGCGCCATCGCCCCAGATGATGCGAGCAAGCGATGACTCCTGGTCGAATGCCTTCCGTGACCCAGACCTTATCCACAAAGTAACCGATCTCCGTACGGACCCTGAGGAGATCTCCGGTGCGAACCTTGAGCCGTTCGGAATCCTCTGGATGGAGCCAGAGCGGATTGCGATGGGAGATTTCGTAGAGCCATTTCGCATTTCCTGAGCGGGTGTGGATGAGGGTGGGCAGGCGAAATGTCGGCAGCAGGAGCATCTCCCCTTTCGCAGGATCGATATTCTCCCGGTGGACGTGGCTTTTGATGTAACCGGGTATCGCATGCTCGGGCCAGCCCCACTCGCTGAGGGTCTTCGAGTAGAATTCCAGCCTGCGCGATGGCGTGGGAAAGCCGGCGCAGAGATCCCCTTCGATCTCCACCCCGATCGGATTTCCTCCTTTGGTGATGACATTCGTCACCGCGTTGATCTCGGCCCCCTCCAGGGCTTTGGCCTCGAGCCTGCTTTCGTGCGCTCGGTAGACATTCTCCTGGATCAAGAAAGCACCATACCTGCGCATGTATTCAAGCGGAACGAGGCCCTGCCTGGCGGCCGCCTGCGGGAGGCCGGGCACGCTGTTTTCAAAGATCCAGCGATAGTATTCGTCGACGGTCAGCTTTTCGCCCGGCCGATAAGGCGACTCGAAGTACTTGCGGATCCCCAGCGAGCCGTCCGGATCGATCCGCCACGACAGCTCAATCCAAAATTCGTCCTCCTCCCACACCTCACCGAGTCCGGCTTCGCGATGTGCCTCGTAGGTAAAATTAAAATTCTTGCCCTGCCGTTCCAGGACGACGCGAAGCACCGGCTGGCGAAATCCGATCCACTGGGCGGCATGCGTCTCCTGGCTCATCAGGTCGTGGCGCTCGGAAGCGTGCCCCATGGGGAGCACGTAATCGGCGAACCACGCCGTCTCGCTCCAGGTCGGCGTGAGGCACGCATGGCACTCGACCTTGCTTTCATCGGCCAACATCTCCATCCAGCTCATGCCGTCGGGATTGGTCCACACCGGATTGTAGACCCGCGTAAAATACATCGAGAGCTTTCCTCTCCCCTCTTTGAGGAAATGCGGCAGGAGAAAGCTCATCTCGAAGAATGCAAGGGGGTATTCCCGCGGCAACAACAGCTCATTCCAAACCTTCGCCGGCGGGGGCATCATGGGCGGGGCGGGAATGAACTTGTTGAAGGCGTTGGGAGCGGTGCCGCCCGGAGTCGCGACGGCCCCGACCAGGACGACCAGAAACTCAAGTGCCCGCGCCACCTGCCACCCGCCGAGGTTGCCGGCCGCGGCGTTGCGCCAGACATGCGATGAAAACGCCGACCCGGCCCGCCCGATCTCTCTGGCCACCTCGACGATCGTCCAGGCATCCACGCCGGATTCGCGGGCGCCAAACTCCGGCGTGAACTCCGCGTAGACTTGCTTGATCATTTCCAAGAAGGTCTCGAAATCTCGCGGCTTGTCCGGATGCACCTCGCGAAGGTACTCTTCCCAGTTCACCCACTTGCGCAGGAAATCCGCGTCATACAGATCTTCCTTGAGAATGACATGGCACATGGCCAGGAGAAGCGCCGCCTCGGTGCCGGGCCAGGGAGCGAGCCAGTAATCCGCCATCGAAGCCGTATTGGAAAGCCGCGTATCGATAACGCAAATCTTCGCTCCCCTCTCTTTTCCATCGATGATTCTCTGCGCATGAGGATTGAAATAGTGGCCGGTTTCCAGGTGGGCGCTCAAGAGCAGGATGAAGCGCGCGTTCGCGTGATCCGGCGATGGACGGTCCAGTCCGTGCCAGAACGCATAACCCGCGCGGGCCGAGGAGGAGCAGACGTTGGTGTGGCTGTTGTGGCCGTCGATTCCCCAGGAATGCAGGATCCTTTGATTGTAGACCAGCTCATGGCCGGGCCTGCCGACATGGTACATGACTTCCGTGCGGCGGTCTTCCTGGAGCGCCTTGCGCACGCGAGCCGCGATGTCATCCAAAACCTCGTCCCAGCTCACCCGTTCCCACTTCCCGTCGCCCCGTTTGCCCACACGCCTGAGCGGATAAAGGATTCGTTCCGGATCTTTCACCTGATTGATCGTGGCGGGTCCTTTGGCGCAATTCCGTCCCCGGCTTCCGGGGTGCACCGGATTGCCCTCGAATTTGTGGATGTCCAGTTTCTCTCTGTCAACATAGGCCAGGAGACCACAGCCGGCCTCACAGTTGAAGCAGATGGTCGGTATGAGCGTGTAGTGTTTCTCGACCCTCTCGGGCCAGCGTGCGGGATCGTACTCCTTCCAGTCGTCCCAGCGCTCGGGAGGAGGATAACTTGCCAGGCCTCCGCTGGGTGGTTCCAATGACGCTGCTACAGGATGAAGCGGCCCCAGTTCGTTCATTAGCAATCACTCTCCTTGAAAAAATCGTCCAAGTCGTTTCCGCCCTTCAGAGCGTTAACGGATTGAACAGCTTGAGCGTTTTGAATTTATTATGGTCGTCAACTGCTTCTCTCAGCTTAACGGTACCGACTGGCCGGCTTCGATCCAGAGATCATCAAAGAACCAAAGCCCGGCTAGCACACAAGCCGAAGCCATACCGGAGATCAGTGGAGAATCTCCCGACCAGGCGAGGAGGATAAGCGGCAGCAGGAGCCCCAGTCCCACCACAAGACCCCAGAACTTTCGGCTCAAGGCTCCGGTTTTCAGGAGGTCGGTTGCCCTTCTGAGGTCCTCGCTCACGTGCGTCAGGTAAAGCTCCCCCAGAATCATTCCCAGGCTCAGAAACAGCGATGCGACAAGGAAACTTTCAAGCCTTTCGAGCAGCGCCGGACCTGATCTGAGGATCACTCCGCAGAATAGGAGCGTAGCCGAGCCGGCCGCCATCGCCTGAATTAGCAGATGCCAGAGCAGGAGCGGACTTTGCCAGAGATCCCTCCCTTTGGCCTGGGCGAACAGAAAGGCCGAGTAACAGGCAGATCCAACGGCCAGGACCGCCGTTGGCCAAATGAGAATCCCAGGGACGCTACCCCTGAAGAAAGCCGAAAAGAGCCAGAGCCCGCCCAGAACACCGTACAGAATAACAATGAACCCCCCCCATACCAACCACGATGTTGGATTGGCCCTGGTGAGCAAATAATAAAACCTTTCAGGCCGCTTAAGATCGAATATGAGAAGCGACATCGTGATAGCGAGAAAAAAAAGAGCCAGAATCGGGCCGGCGAGCGTCAGGAGACTTTTTTCTCCATAGTAACCCAGTTGGAGCAGCATCCCGGCCACCAGAAGCACGCCCGCAGCGATCGATTTGGTCCAAAGGTAGGACGCGATTTTTTTCCCCCACGGCCGTGGATGGGATATGTCATAAACCTCCCTCGCGGCGCCGGCAGCGGCCTTCTTGTTGGCTCCGCGCCCGTTGTCTTGGGAACGCGCCGGAGCATAAACGTCCCCGCCGGGGTTTTTCTCAGCCCAGAGATGGGTGATTTCCGGCTCCACCATCGTCGGCTGCAGGAGATCCTCATCCACCCCCACATAGAAGAGCTTGGGCTTTGTCCCCTTCTCCGGTTTGCGCATGCTGACTTTCTGCGTGGCCACTATCCGGCTGACCCGGCTTCCGGGATCGTCCAGATCTCCGGAGATGATCGCCTGCTCCGGACAGACGATGACGCAGGCCGGCTCCAAACCCGCCTCGACCCGATGGGCGCAGTAATTGCATTTCGCGGCCGTGTTGGTGTTCGGATCGATGTAGAGCGCGTCGTACGGACAGGCCTGCATGCAGGATTTGCAGCCGATGCAGCGGCTGCTATCGAAATCGACGATGCCGTCGGCGCGGCGAAACAGCGCGCGGGTCGGGCAGATCTCAACGCAGGGGGCATCGTCGCAATGGTTGCACCGCAGGACGCCAAAGTGGCGCCTGGTATGCGGGAACTCGCCTTTTTCTATGTATTTGACCCACGTCCGGAAAACCCCGATTGGAACATTGTGCTCTTCCTTGCAGGCCACCGTGCACGCGTGGCAGCCAATGCAGCGATTCTGATCGATGACAAACCCGTAGCGCATCCATGCTCTCCAAAACCGGACGTTTAGGCCCGCTCGGCCGGCAACTTGGCCTTTGGATTTATCGCCATGCGGCCGAACACCTTCCTGGCGTTCAGCTCGGTGATTTTGCGGCGGTCCTCTTCGCCCAGCCATTCGATCCCGTTAAAAATGGGAACCAGGTCTTCGAAATTTCTGCCGGTCTTGGGATCGATGGCGTTGACCGCTCCGAACATTTCGGTCGCGAAAAGCACATGGTCCACTCCCACTCGCTTGATGAGAAGCTCCATGGACTCTTTATCGTAGATGGCCATGTCCCAGTAGACACGGCGGGCGGCTTCTTCGAAGTCGTCCAGTCCTTCTCGTACGTGCATTCCTCGATGCCGGTTCCACTGATAGGGAATGGCCCCTCCCCCGTGCGGGATGATGATCTTGAGGGTTGGAAAATCCTTGAAGACCCGCGACCGCAAGAGCTCCACGGCGCCCGAGTGATGCTGGGCGATATAGTAAGAGATCGTCGTGTGCATCGCGGGATTAAGCGAGGCACTGGCATGAATCGTCCCCGGTACGTCCAACGCCACCAGCTTCTCCCACAGGGGATACCACCACTCGTCAGCCAGAGAAGGGGTTAGGGGTTCCCGTCCCCCACCCACGTCCGGATTGATGTTGCAGCCGACAAAGCCGAGGTCCTTCACGCAGCGTTCAAGCTCCTCCACCCACTGCTTCGGGCTCACGCCCGGAGACTGGGGCAACTGGCAAATCGGCGAGATTTTGCCCGGCCATCGGCGGCCGATGCGCGCGATGAGATCATTGCAGGCCTCACTCCAGTAGCGACTCACCAGCTCCGAGCCGAAATGGTGCCCCATCGCCGATGCCTGCGGGGAAAAGAGCAGATGGTCGACGCCAGACTCAACCATGCGCTTGAACTGCCCCTGCACGGACCGTTCGAGCTGCTCGTCGCTGATCTGGAGCCGCGCGCGGACCGGCCTGGCTAGGTCGGTAATCTGCCGGCCACGGTAAGCCTGCAATTCCGGCGGGGCCGTTGTGTAATGGGTATGCGCATCGATGATCATGATGACATCTCTCTTGTTAAACTTGAGGCTCTGACTTCAACGACAACCTGTCGTATTCTTCTGGCTTAACCTTGGGGACTTTCACCATGGCGCGCTCGAATTTCTTGCGACTGCCCCGCTTGGCCCGTGTTTCTAGATACTCTTCCGTCATCAGGGCTGAAATCTTCTCCGCCAGCGCCAGGGTGACCAATTGATTGGTGGAGACGCTCTCCTTTTCCGCCAATTTTCGAACTTGCTTGTGTAGCGAGTCGGGTAAGCGAAGGCTAATCGTGCTCATGGCATTTCTCCTATTCTTTGCAAGAACTGCTGGGGTGTCATTACTCGAATACCAACCGGTAGTCACCCATCCGTAACCGGTAGCCCTCTTCGCCATGCAGCTTTTTAGTGCCCGGAGGGCGGGGATTGGTCTCCAAGGCAAGGATCTTTTCGCTGATACGCTTATGTATTTTGTCGGGCAGGCGGTCCATCTCCTTCTCGGCTGACCGCTTGATCTCGACTGTATAGCTCACCTATGCCTGCCGCTTCCGCTCTTTCAAATATTCTCGGAAAGGACGGGATGGTTCCTTTCTTCTCTCCTCAATGGTGGCGAGATCCATGAGGTCGCGCCGGAGACTCCTATCCTTGACGAGACCCAGGAGTATAAGTTCTCTGTCCCGCTTCGGAAGGGATCGGATAGCCGTGAGTAAGCCCTCAGCCAATTTTTCTGGTTTAGCCAAGAGAATTTACCTCCCTTGTTTCTCACTATAGCCCATCTTCACGAGGTTTTCACCAAGCCAAAATCTCGTATTTCCAACCTTCAAGCGGGCTTAAGCGAGCAGGCAAGAAACGCAAGATCGAAAGGCCAGACCCCCAGGCCAGCCCAATCTTAACCTCCTCCTCTGTCAGCCCATACAGTTCGTAGACGAGTTGGTCGATCTGCCGGTCGGTGGCTTCGATCTCGCGCTGGACGCGGGTTTTCCGCTCTGGGTTGTTCGCGGCTGATCCAAATAAAGGCTCCTGACCATTTTCCGATTTCCCTCCCCTATGGTCCGATCATCACCCGATTCTGACCCGATCATGGCCCGATTCCGGATGGATCACGGGTGAGTTTACGACTTTGCAACCCCGACACCTATCTCTCAGTCTTGCGTCTTGACGGCAGCCCTTTAATGGGTGACCCCTTTTTTCCGTCAAAAAGACTATTTGACAGGTTCACCTCCGAGGTCTACGATTCGAGATAACATATGCGCTCCCTTAGGGCAGAAAGGAGCAATAAAGATGTCGAGAAGAGTCAAGCTTGATTTCGAATTACCTGATGAGCTCTTTACCCAACTTCGCGAGGAGGAAATAGAGACGAAAGTCAAGGAGTCGCTCGTCATGGAACTCCTGAGAGAACATCGTCTATCCCAGGGGAAGGCGGCTGAGCTGCTCGGTCTTAACCGGGATGAGCTCTTCGACCTGATGGCAAAGTACCGAATCCCGGTGATCGATCTTACCCCCGAGGAACTCAAAAGCGAGCTTCAAAAATCCCTCCCCCGCTCCTGAGGGAGGGCGCTTCTCGGTTGACGGTGCCTCACTAGCCTTCCCGTAGACCCGTTTCCAGCCCCCGCCACCTCAAACCGGACGTGACCCTTTCGGTCATCCGGCTTACCTGAGCCCTTCACCTTAAGGCGCTATCTGCCGCTCGGCTTTCGCCTTACGGTATATCCTTCGCCTCAGTTCTTGCAGATCAACGGAAGGTTTTATCATCCCTCCCCTGCCTCACCTTGCGGTCAAAGGAATTAAACTCAGCATGGCCCCTTCGCTCCATCCGCATTACCAGACTTCATCGCTACTTCGGGCCACTCCGCCATCCTCCTGCCTTCAGCCCCTTTCCCGTGTCCACAGTTATAGGGCCTAACTTTCTCCAAGGATTTCCCTCAGGGCAAGGAGGACTTCTCCAGTTTCCATCGTGTCCTTGTTACCGTGTCGCTGCCACTACCCCGCCGGTATGGACTACCCGTTAAGCCAGTCTCAAATAGCCCATGCTGTCTTCACCTCTCTTGGACAGGTTCGACCACCGGACTCTAACCAATCTTAACGAGGTTTGCTCAGCATTCACTCACGTTGCAACCCGGTAACTCGCTCACCTGCCTAAAGCAGGCCTTGTCAGTAGGCTTCAGCACGTCGATTACTCCTCATGCTGCTACCCAAGCTAGGCGGCCTCTGGCTCTTACCGCTGCGGGACTTCCCTCAGTTAAATGAGAGTCACCCTATGGACCACGACAGCAATTCATCTGGACACACCCAAGAGCGGATTTGACCCCTTTTTCTCGACCCACCATCGGCTCAGACCTTCTCCACGCTCACGCGGTTCGCGTGCTCGGCGAGCGCCTCGAGATCGTCGAGATCCGAAGTGAGTGCGGTTCCATCGGGCTCCGCGAAAGCAACGACGAGTGCGTCGACGGCGGAACCTCGACGAGCTTGCCTGCGCAGCAGCGCAGCGCGCCGGGCCAGCGGTTCGGGAATCTCCTCCACGACATCGCACGTCTTTAGAAAGCGGTTCGCGAGCGCGTCGCGACCAGCATGACCTTGCAGGCACTCAACGAGGACGACTGAGGGGACGACAGGCGGCCAGAGACCCTGCTCCCGCAGCGCAAGGATCAGCGCGGCCGCCTGCCGGGACCGGTCAGCAAGCCTGCAGACTCCCCCGGAATCGAGGACGAGCACGTCCGTCACCCCGCCTTACGAACGGGTCGTCGCGAAAGGCGCCGAGCCACGGCACCGGCGCGCGTGCGCTGGGCGGCGCTAGGTGCCCCGACCTCCGCGATCAGATCGGCAAGGTACCGATCAGTTTCCGCGAGTAGATCCTGTCGACGCAGCTCCGCTTGGACGGCCTTCTGCAGGAGCTCCGAGACCGGGAGGCCACGCGCCTTCACTTGCTCGTACATGGCTTCGGGGAGGTAAACCTGCATTCGAGGCATACGCCTATCTATACACCCTTCACGGGAAGCCCGCAAGCGCGACGTTGCCGGTGCTCGGCGGGACGCCGCCATGCGACGTTGACGGTGCTCGGTAGGAGAAATGCGGAGAGCAGGGCAGGAATGATGTGGACGGCGGAGGCGAAGGGCAGGGCCACGAAACGAAGAGTGACATGGGCGAACCCTAAATCTCACGTTGCCGCCGCACCAGTGCCAAAAACGACGGGGAGCAATTCCGCAACAAGAGCCAACACCGCGATGGTCAAAGCCCCGATCCACAGACTACGCGTTGTCATCATGCCTAACGCCACGCTCAGCCGGCGCTCTTAGCGATCGGTCTGAAGCAGAAAGTTAGCATCGAAAAGTAGAGTGAAGGACTGGCGCTGTGGTCCGTAGGCATGGCCTATCCGTTGACTGTCCCTTTCGTCTGACAGTGCCTCACTAGCCACACCGTGACTCAGTCTCCAGCCCCTCCTCATCAATCCGTGCATGACCTTTTCGATCACACGGCTTTCCGATCACTTTCACCGTCAGCATACGAGGGACATGGACTTTCATGCATAGCTTCCCGCACCTGTGAGAGGATAAACGCCGAGTCGGTTAAACCAGACCTGGTTGTGGACCCGCCACCTGCGGCCCACTCGATGACGTTTATACGAGTCAAACAAGGCCAGACGTTGATGAATATAGTAGCGAAGCTGGGTTGCCTTACGTGCAGAACTGCCCCAACGAAAGTACTGCCACCAACCTCTAAGGATGGGATTAAGAAAGGTAATGACCCCCTCCACCGATTGCCAGGTCATGCGTCGATTAGTTGCTACTCTCACCTTAGATCGCATCACCTTCATTGCCTTCACCGACGGCCACCGCTGAATCCTTATTCTCCCGCTTCGCCACGACGCCACTCCCCGATGATGGAATCCCAGAAAGTCAAATCCCTCCCTGCGGACATCTACCATGCGGGTCTTCTCCACATTGACCTCTAGTCCCAGTTGTTTAAGAATCCGCCTCAGCCTGCGATGACTCTCGTTGGCCTCTCCTTCACTTCGACACACGATGACTAGATCATCCGCGTATCGCACCACCTGCCCTAATCCCTTGCACCCCTCCCGCCACATCCCATCCAGCTCATGGAGATACACATTAGCCAGTAGCGGACTGATTACCCCTCCTTGGGGAGTCCCTAAGATGCTGGTCCGTACCGTTCCTTCCTCCATCACTCCTGCCCTCAACCACTGGCGCACCAACTTCACTACCCGCCGATCACTGATCCGGCGCTGCACGAACTGCAAAAGCCGTCCGTGATCGATGCTGTCAAAGAAAGCTCGAATGTCCGCATCCACCACCCACCAGCGCCCTCCATTGATCTTTTCCGCGATCGCCTGCAATGCCTGATGCGCCGACCGCCGCGGCCGAAATCCGTAACTGCAATCTATAAAATCGGCTTCAAAGATCGGCTCCACCACAAGCTTCGCAGCCATCTGCACCACGCGGTCTCTCACGGTCGGTATCCCCAGCGGCCTCTTCTTACCGTCGGACTTCGGAATATATACCCGCCTGACCGGACAGGGCCGGTACCTCTTCGTCATCAGCCGCTGGCGAATATCAGCGAGAAACTTCTCCGCCCCTTCCTCCTCAATGACCTCCAAGCTCTCCTTGTCCACCCCCGCTGCCCCCCAATTGGCTCTGACCCGCCTAAACGCTTCCCATAGGACATCCTCCCTCATGATGCGGTCATACAGAGCATGAAAGCGTCTGCCTGCTGCCCTCTTGGCCGCCCGGTAAAGCGCCCGCTGGAGTTCTCGCACTTTATCTGTGGGGTGGTTGGTCCTTACGGACATGCCCTCGCGCTTACCCCCTCACGAACGCTTAGTGAAAGCAGGGGTCCTTCCCTCCCCTCAGGTTCTGTTGTCCTGAAGATCAACGGTACTGTAACCCCCTCCGACTCCCTGCTCGGTACCCCAGAACTTCGGCGCCAACCTTATATCCAGAGTCTGTTACCCCCTATGGATAACACCGAGCGAGGGCCTCCCCAGTTCCGTCGCTCACTTTCCCTTAATCCCGTTCCCCATACCCCGGGAGGTTCTTCGGCGCCGCTCCAGGTCCTTCGCGCCTTCCATGGCCTTCACCGTAATACTCTCGGCTCGGCTCCTCCTTGCTCCCACTTCCGTGGGGGGACTTACGAGGCGGCAGGATTCACTTTATGTTGCGGGCTTAAGGGTTGCTCGTCCTCTTCGGACTTTGTTACCTCGCTTCGATGCCAGAATTTCGCCTGACATCGGAGGCTAGCTACGTGGCCCCCTGGCGGTTACCACGGCAGGACTTTCACCTGCTAGTGAACGATAGCTTCTCTGGGCGCGCAGTATTATGTCCCCCGAATTCAAACGAGTTGAGCATGGGACTAAAGTGAAGTGCGAACTAATTCGAGCACGAGACTTCTTGAGTTTCTTCAAAGAGCAGTGCGCTCAAAGCCAGTCGCTAAGAATAGCCGTTGCGTATCTCAGAAAGGGTGGGATCGAGGGGATTCGTGAACCTCTTCGCAAGTTCCTAGGAAATCGCGGATGCTCTTGTGTCTTCGTAGTAGGACTCTCAAACCAATACATCACGCGGCCAGAGGCAGTGAAAGAGCTTCTTAGCATCAGTCGAGATTTTCCTGGTAGCCTTAAACTTCGATACTCGTCACGGAGTTCATTCCATCCAAAGATATTCCTGTTTACCAAACCCCTCTCGTACACCGCTCTCGTTGGGTCGTCGAATCTAACCGGTGGAGGAACGCGGGGGAATCTGGAAGCAAATATCGCCATTTCTGGTCAGAGTCCGTCTGACAGGATTTTCCGCGATCTCTTGAGACTCTTCTCTAAAATCGGGACCCGCCCAGTGAGCAGCAAGCTAAACCGGAACAGATGGAAGGAATACACTAGAGACTTCGAAGGAGCATCGATTTTTAGACGCACGAAGGTTAGAGCAAGCTTGAAACCTACTGGCGACCTCGGAGAACCGGGAAGCTTCCCCGATACAAACGAACCGGATGTTGATCAAGATATGGAGGACATTGAGGAACTGTCCCGACTGC
The DNA here is from genome assembly GCA_016193385.1 of Deltaproteobacteria bacterium. The sequence goes on along the minus strand of JACPSF010000230.1, from coordinate 2,884 downwards.
CGCCTGACAACGTTGTATGGAAAATTTCTCCGGACAGGAACGCTAGGCAATGGAGAGAGTGGCAACGGCAGACTAATGAAACAACCAACGAGGGAGTCATTCCTATCGGCTGGGAGAATCTTGGTAATCCGTCGCGTCTGACTTGGGCGCAGATAGCTGTACACGCACGGAGGAGAAGGTGGCGAAACCTATGTATGTAGCCGAGCAAATCTGGACTTTCTTTAACCTAATGAGACCGAGAAACCTAGTGGTCGCATACGGAAAATCGAGCATTCTCGATATTGGAATCATAACAGGTCCACCAAAGCATTTGGCTAATTCGACCCCAGACATCTTTGCGAATCGGATTCCTGTCAAGTGGTTCAGGATTGGTCAAAAACTTCTTTCGAAAAGGCAGCGCTACTCGCTATGCTATCCACAAGATACGTTGCATCGGATTAAAGACGAGGCAACGCTTCAGCTAATAAAACGAGCCCTGCCCTCGCGTAAGCTGTCACGCCAGGATACGCAGAGCCGCCCGATCATCGCTGGCATGATTCGATTCTACAGATATAGTTTTTCCGAACCCCTCAACTCCAGAACCCCAGCTCCCGCGAGCGCTCGATGTAGTCCTTCAGCCCTTTGGCGAGGGGATACTGGGGCGTGTAACCCAAAATCCTTTTCGCCTGGCTTAAGTCGAGGCGGACACGCTCGAAACCTTCTCTATCGCCGGCCTCGGCCCTGACCAGTCTTATCTCTCGGTCCGGGCACAGGCGGGCGATGACACGGCGGAAGTCCTCCGGGCCGTACACCTCGCCGGCGCCGATGTTGAAAGTTTTTCCCACGCAAGGGCTATTCCTCGGCCGACATCCTTGGCATAAGCGAAATCGTTTTTCCCGATGCGCTTTTCATCAATCGCGATTGCTCCGTTTCCCAAACAAGCCCGCACCAGTTCGTTTATATTCATCCCGCCCGTCGAGCCGCCCCGGTAGTGGCCCGGGCCGTAGACGCTGGCCGGACGGATCACGACCCCCTCGAAGTCGTAGAATCGCCTATAGGCATCGAGCAAAAGCTCGTTGGCAATCTTTGTGGCATGGTAAAAGGTATGCCCTCCAAGGGGGAAGTCTTCCTTTACCGGGCCGCGCCGGATGTTTTCCCAGTCGTAAACTCCAAAGGTGCTCACGTGCACCACGCGCTTCACGCCGGCGATCTGGCAGGCCTCGAAGACGTTGGCCGAGCCGACGATATTGGTCTGGACGCCGCGATAAGGAGGGTTGGCCACTTCCCCGCCGATGAATCCCGCGGTGTGCACGGTGACCGCGGGCCTGACGTCTCTGAGCGCCCGGATGACGGTCGGGAGGTCGCGCAAATCTCCTCGGATCATCCGGACTCCCTTTTTTCCGGCGATCGCCTCGACGTAAGCCTGATTCGGACTTGCGTCAAAGAGCCACACGCGGTGGCCCTGCGACGTCAACTCGCGCGCCGCGTGGCAACCGACCAGTCCTGCCCCCGTTATAAGAATCTTCATGGCGCTGTTACTCCGTTCTGTTGGGATTGGGCGGTAGCTTACACAGAAAACATGATCGAGGAAACGAAAAAAATGTCTTTGACCTGCCGCGCGCGGTCAGTTACGTTGGTCGGAGCCTTGCGCTGGAGGAGACGATGGCAAAAGACTCTCGAGAGCTGTTTAGAGTGACTCTCCTTGGCACGGGGGCTCCGCCTCCCGTGATGCATCGGTTCGGACCCAGCACGCTCGTTGAAGCCGGGGAGGAAAAATTCCTTGTCGACGCGGGGCGGGGCGCGCTGCAGCGCCTGCATCAACTGGATATTCCGTTTTCCCAAATCACCGCCCTGCTGCTCACGCATCACCATTCCGACCATGTGGTAGGCATTCCCGATCTTTGGCTCACCGGCTGGATTCGCCGCCCCTGGGGCATGCGGCAGGTCCCGCTGCGGGTTTGGGGACCTGTGGGAACGCGCGATATGATGAGCCATCTGGCAAAAGCTTATGAGGTCGACATTCGGGTGCGAAGCCGCATTTACTCTCCCGAAGGGGTCGCCACCGAAGTTCAGGACATTGGCGAGGGCGTAATTTACGAGAACGACTCATTGAAGATTACGGCTTTCGAAGTTTACCATGGCTCTGAAGACTTGCCGGCCCTCGGCTTTCGATTCGACTTTGGCGGTCGCTCAGCCGTGATCTCGGGCGACACGACCTTCAACGAGAACCTTATCCGCCACTCCCACGGCACAGATCTCATCGTCCACGAAGTCACCGGAGCCCCTGCCGAGCTGCTGCAGAGTTCGGAGCAGTTGCGAAGAATTACTAATAATCACACGACACCAGAACAAGCGGGGGAGGTCTTTGCTCGTGTCACGCCCAAATTGGCTGTTTTCACGCACATCTTGCTCTTTGGTGAGTTTGCGGCTGCGGAGCTCATCCCCGCAGCGAGGAAAACGTATTCCCGAGCACTTGAGGTCGGCGAAGATTTGATGCGCATCGAGATCGGGGAAGACATCCAAGTAATCCGCTTCGCGCCGTGAAGATCGGCATGCGGCGTAATCCCGTCTCGTGCAAAACCGTCTTGACGGTCATAAGGCGGCGATGTTAGATATTCGGGTCACCGGCGCGAGAAATTCCGCGCTTCTCTACGGCATTGTAAAGGAGGTTTCCCATGGCTGAGCGAGTTTGGGATCGTTTTCTTACCGCGCAGGACAAGGCCCATGTGGCGATGAAGCCGCCGAAGCCGATCGGCTTCGGCAAAAAACCGGCCTTGCTCCTGATCGACCTTTACCGGTGGGTCTTCGGCGATAAGCCGGAGCCGGTTTTAGAGGCCATAAAGACATGGCCGGGGAGCTGCGGCCTGGCGGCCTGGAATGCGATCCCGCATATCCAGACCTTACT
>JACPSF010000286.1 GCA_016193385.1 Deltaproteobacteria bacterium | reverse complement strand
ACTCAGGACTGAGCCCCGAACACCAAAAAAAGTTCCTGTATCACACGTGCCCGCGGACGTCGCAGGCAGCTTCTGCTGCAGTGCCGCCACTCGGTCCATAAGGAGCAATGGTTGATGCTCAGGTCTTGCCTCGCCAGCGCGGCTGAAACGGGTGGATCTGTCCTCACGAGAGCAAATTCCCCGAAGATCCGGCGGTTGCCATGAGTGTCATTCCCCCCTGCCTCTTTTTCCGGTAAGCGGGTGGAGTATAGGCCCGTGCGATCATGCAAATCAAGGCAAGGCGGTGAAGCCGTTAACTCAAGACCGGTCGCAGGTGTCAGCGCCGGATCCCGTCTCTAAGAGCTCTGCCGAGTTCTCAGCGGGGAGAGTGTTTGTCGGCCGCGGGAAGAACGGTCAAAGTCGAAGAAGAGCCGCTCAACATTCGTTCCTCGATCAGGTCAGCGAGAGGCCGGATCTCATCTGGACGGAAACAGGGAACCTCGCCATTAGAGTTCTCCGGGGTCACGAGGGCAAGAAGATACTCATCTTTGGCGTAGCTGGAGGCGTTCTGTGTCAGACCTCCGCGGATTTGTATCCTCGGTTTTGACTCAGCTCTAAAGCCCTCAACCAAGACGAGATCCACGCCTATTAAAGACCCAATCACTTCTTCCAACGGCGTCGCTTCTTCGGTGTTCTGGAACGTTGCCACCTCGGTCGGAGAAACGAGGGCCACAAACCTGGCCCCTGCCTTGCGGTGTCTCCAGGAGTCCTTTCCTACTCGATCGACATCCAGCGGGGAGCTGGAGTGGTGATGTTTAACGGTTCCTATCCGGTAGCCTCGCCCACACAGCTCCGGAATGAGCTTTTCGATCAAGGTGGTCTTGCCGCTTTTTTTGCCCCCCACGACAAGGAGCACTTTCGGATGTGGCGCTGCGAGTCGCTGTTTCCCGGATTGGGTTGGATAGCTTCCTCGGGCACACGGGATACAGAATATCTGCCCGTTGATCTGGACTTCGCGTCTAAAGTTGATCCCCTCTCCGCATTTTGTGCAGACACTTCTTTCGCCTCTCAGCCCTGGCATATCTTCTGCGGGGATCTGGATCTTCGCAGGTTGGATGTCGAACAGAACTTCCTCCGGCATGATCAGGTAGGCGCTTTTCTCCGCCTCGTGCTGGTTGGAGCATCCATTGACGTAAGCAGGAATCTGAGATCTCGATTCATCCTTTGCCACAATGCGAATGGCCTTTCCCGTCTGAAGGTTTATAAAAGTGGCGGCCATCTTCCCGTAATCCAAAAATTTTAAGGTTCTCTTGCCCAGCGAGCATCCCGTGACGGCTTGAATGGCATCCGTGGCGCAACGGTCGATCTCCACGTAGACGATGAGTTTCTTGCAACCCCTGGGTTCCTCAATGTCTATTTCACGGCAACCCACCATGGCCATGCGGACGCCAAGGATCTGGCCGGCGCAGAGGTGTCCGTGAAGGGAGGAGGAATATTCGACAAGCTCCTGAAGCGGTCGCATGGGTTTTAGCTGGTTTTCTTCTTTCTTTGTCTACGGTCCACGGGAAGCTTCATTACCGCATGTGGTTCTTCTTAGCGGGATGAGCAAAAGCCGTACCAATAAAACGGATCAAGTCTGGACGTTACGGCGATTGCCAGGACGGTTTATTTTCCAGAAACTGGGAAATTTCCGGCTCTTTTTTCCGAAATTCAGCAAAAAATCGGGGAGGCTCTGCTTTTTGGAAACAGGCTTCCCGTTCGCCGCGCCGCTTCTATCAATCGTTCCGTGTCGATGACCGGGCCAGAACGCAACCTCTGCGTTCCTGTGCCCGCGCTCTTCAGGGCTCGCCACTCGGTCGCCGAATGGCTACCTACTTATGAACTCCTTAGTAATTTACCCAGACAACATTTTTTGTATTTTCGGCCACTCCCGCAGGGGCATGGATCATTTCGACTTGCGGTCGGGGTTACCTTTGTGGTCTCCGCCCGCGCCATCTGTATCATCCGTTCCAATGGCTCTCCGGCGCGCCAGAGGCTGGCGAGCTTCAATAGATAGGGCCGGCTATGAGTGAAGAATTGTTTGTAGCCGGCACAGAGATAGTTTAGACCGTCTTCGCCGTCGGGAGTCGTAATGAAGCGGTCCTTGGGACAGCCACCGTGGCACATCGGGAGAACGTCGCACTCTCTACAGTAACGGGGCAAGTGATCCCGCTTGGCTCTTCCGAAATCTTTCTGCGCGGAGCTCTCCAGCATCTCTACTAAAGGAGTCTGTTGAATGTTTCCCAGATAGTGCTGCGGATCGACAAAATGATCGCAGGCGAATAGGTCTCCGTTATGTTCCAGAGCAGGGATATCCCCGCAGGTTTCGCGAAAGATGCAGAGCGCGTGCTCCAGACCACAAGCCGTCTTGAGCGCCTCGTCAAAGGTCTGAATCACGATGCGGCCGATATCGTGCCGGACCCACTCATCGAAGACGGTTGAGAGAAACAAGCCGTAGGCCTCGGGCGCGACCGTGTGGCGGCTCACGTTTCCCTTCCTGTCTCCTGCGGGCTCCACGACGGGAAGAAACTGAAGATGCTCAACGCCGATTTCCTTGAAGAACCGGTAGAGCTGGACGGGGTGGCGGACGTTTTGATCGTTTAACACGCAAAGGATATCGCACGACACCCGATACCTGCGCAGGAGCCGGTAGGCATGCATCACTTGCTTATGCGTGGGCTTTCCGCCCTTGGTGAGGCGGTAGCGATCGTGGAACTCCCGTGGGCCGTCGAGGCTGAGCCCGACGTAAAATCCCTCCGCGGCGAAGAAGCTCGACCATGCCTCGTCGACGAGCGTGCCATTGGTCTGGATGCCGTTGATGATGCGGCGTCCGACCGGCAGGTGTTTTTTTTGCAGCGCGACGATCTCTCGAAAGTAGTCCAGGCCTAAGAGCGTGGGTTCTCCCCCGTGCCACGAAAAAGCGATCAGCGGCCTGGGGGAAGCTTGGATGTGCTGGATGATGTAGCGCTCCAGGAGGCCCTCGTCCATACGCAAAGGCCCGCCTTTGGGATAGAGATCGCTTTTCTTGAGGTAGTAGCAGTAGCCGCAATCCAGGTTGCAGATCGCGCCGAAGGGCTTGACGAAGATCTGGAATTCCCGAGAGGCCTGGGTCGCGAGCGCCTCCCTAGCTTCGGAGAGGTTTTGCACTTTTCTGAGCTCTCAAGGCTTCGGTCTTTTTCCAGTCGATTTTCATCGTCGCGGGGTTAATGGCCACCCCATAGACCTCACGGGCTACTTCGAGGCTGATGAACTCTATGACCACGTCCTGTAACACTTTCTCGGGGTCTCGCTCCAGCGGGTTGCCGACACCCGCACCACCACCGCTGATTTTTACCAGCACGTCACCAGTCTGAAGCTGGTACATCCGGTGTGGCTTCACAACCATTTTCTCGTTACCTCGCAGCAAGTAGGCCTTGCACAGCGGGCCCGGCGATCCTCCGGCAGCTCCTGGCGGCTGGGTTTGGTGGCCGTCCGAGCTTCCTGTAGCCATTCCCCCCTCACCTCCGACGTTCATTGCCTCCCAGTGCACGCCGCAGGCGCCTCGCCATTTGCCCGCACCGGAAAGATCAGGAATCAGATGATAGCGCAGGATACGCCAGGGGAAGCGGCTCTCTACCTCTTCTGTATCACCCCGTTGCACGGATGCGAGGCTGGGGAAAGCAGCCGCACCCTCGTATCCGTCATATCCCGTCACTGCGCCCGCGCCGCCATCGGCGTCGAAAGTTGTCTGCACGTACCGCTCGCCGGATCGAGGGTCGGTGCCGAAGATGTAGTGTCCCTGGTGACGTGACCAGGAAGCGATTGCTTCATGCGGCATGGCCTGAGAAAGCGCCATCAATGTGGCCTCCAGGACCTGGTGCCCCACGTTTACCGGACCTCCGCCGACCGTGGCCGGATACTTGGCGTTCACCACCGTCCCTTCAGGGGCGATGACTTTGATCGGCTTCATGCTTCCTTCATTATGGAAGTCGGCGAGGGCGGTATCGAAGAACAGGAAGCTCCCGGCGATGGCGCGGCTGTACGCGGCGGAGTAAACGTTGTTCACAAATCCTTTCCTCT
>JACPSF010000285.1 GCA_016193385.1 Deltaproteobacteria bacterium | reverse complement strand
CCTTGTGCCCCGACCTGAGACTGAACTGTTGGTGGAAGTTGCCCTTGACATCCTGGGAAAGCGGAGGTCTTCAAGCCGGATTTTGGAGATCGGGACAGGCAGTGGCGTCATTGCTGTGACCCTGGCGACGCAGCGGGTCGAGGCAGAAATATGGGCGACGGACCTCTCTGCGGGGGCATTGGAAGTTGCGCGTCATAACGCCAGGCGTCATGCGGTCGAGGAGCGGATCCATTTCCTCCAAGGGGATCTCTTCGATCCCGTGCGTCATTGGGGGGAAGGGTTTTTTCACCTGATCGTTTCTAATCCCCCCTACATTCCCCGAGGCGAGCTCGAAGTTCTTTCTGCGGAGGTCTGCAACTGGGAACCGAGGCTGGCATTGGATGGAGGCGAGGATGGCTTGGATTTTTATCGCCGGATCTTTTTCGCCGGGCATGTGTTTCTGGCGGGTGGGGGCTACGTGGCATTCGAGATCGGAGCCGATCGGGGGGCTGAGGTTTTGCCCGTTCTTGAACAGCAAGGTGGCTATTTGCCTGGCACGGTTTACCATGACTATGCCGGGCGGGAACGGGTTGTTGCCGTGCGCAGGCTTTGATAGCCCGTCGGGTGAGCTGGGAGGCTGAGACAAGTGGATAAAATCTTGGTGCGCGGGGGCCGGAGGCTTCATGGTGAAGTGGAAATTAGCGGTTCCAAAAATGCCGCTTTGCCAATTTTGATCTCTTCCCTCCTGACCGCGGAACCCTGTGTCTACGAGGGAGTCCCTGATCTGGCCGACATCTATACGGTCTTGAAGCTTTTAGCCGGCCTGGGAGTGAGAGTCAAAAAAGATGATGCCACCGGGCCGCCAGACCAGTTTACGCTGCAGGCGGACCGCGTCGCGCACATGGAAGCTCCGTATGACCTGGTGAAGACCATGCGGGCATCCTTTCTGGTTTTAGGGCCGCTCTTGGGCCGTTTCGGAGCGGCGCGTGTTTCCACTCCGGGCGGCTGCGCGATCGGGGCTCGCCCGGTCAACCTCCACCTCAAAGGCCTGGCCGAGATGGGCGCGGAGATCGAGACACTTCATGGTTACGTCGTGGCCAAGGCAAAAAAGCTTCGTGGGGCGAGGATCTACCTGGATCTGCCCTCTGTTGGCGCGACCGAAAATTTGATCATGGCGGCAGCTTTGGCGGAGGGCGTGAGCGTGATTGAGAACGCGGCGCACGAGCCGGAGGTCGAGGATTTAGCTGCTGTTCTGAATAACATGGGGGCCAAGGTTGAGGGGGCGGGCACCGACTCAGTGAAGATCGAGGGCGTCGATCAGCTCCACGGCGTGTCGCATCGGGTTATCCCCGACCGAATTGAGGCCGGGACGTTTATGGTCGCTGCGGCTTTGACGGATGCGGAGATTACGGTTCGAGGCGTTAGGCCGGACCACTTGGATGCCTTTCTACTCAAGCTCAAGGAGACGGGCGCGGTGCTTTCCGTGGACCGGGACAGAGTCAAAATTGCGGGGAGCGGTCGGTCGGTCGGCGTCGACTTTACCACGCTTCCTTACCCCGGGTTTCCCACCGATCTGCAGGCGCAGATGATGGTCTTGATGGCTGTCTCTCGTGGCACCAGCGTCATTACCGAGACTATTTTTGAGAACCGCTTTATGCACGCGCAGGAGCTGATTCGGATGGGCGCAGATATTCGCCTCGAGGGGAATCGTGCCATCATCAAGGGAGTGGAAGGCCTTTCAGCGGCGCCGGTTATGGCTACAGATCTGCGCGCCAGCGTTTCCCTGGTCTTGGCGGGGTTAGTTGCGGAGGGGCGCACGGAGATTTCCCGGGTTTATCATCTCGATCGAGGTTACGAGCACATCGAACGGAAGCTTTCGGCGCTGGGAGCGGACATTCAGAGGATCAAGGGATAAGGCGGGTGGGTGAGACGATGCCGGTACCGATCATCAGTACTAGAGATCCCCAATTTGGCGCCACGCTCAAAAGGATCATCCGAAGGCGGGAGAGCCGGGGAGTGAAAGTGGAACGTCAGGTGGGAGAGATCATCCGCCAAGTGAGAAAAACCGGCGATCGCGCTCTCCTCCATTACACCCGCATGTTCGACGGTGTGCATTTAAGACCCGTGGAAATGGAGGTGCGGCCTGGCGAGATTGATCGGGCCATGCGCATGGTGAAGCGGGAAGATCTGCGGGCGCTTAGGCTCGCGGCCAAACGGATCGCCGCCTTCCATCGCCGCCAGATCGAGAAGAGTTGGAGCTATCGCGATAGCCTCGGTTTGTTTCTGGGCCAGAGGATAGCTCCCCTGGATCGCGTCGGCATCTATGTTCCGGGCGGGAAGGCCGCCTATCCGTCGACGGTCTTGATGAACGCGGTGCCGGCTACGGTCGCCGGGGTGAAGGAGATCGTGATGACGTCGCCGATCCGTGAAAATAGCGCTCTTGTGCTGGCCGCGGCCCGGATCGCCGGGGTGGACCGGATTTTTCGCGTCGGCGGCGCGCAGGCCATCTCGGCTTTGGCCTTTGGGACGGAGACGATCCCGCGCGTGGACAAGATCGTGGGTCCCGGCAATATTTATGTCGCGACCGCCAAGCGCCTGGTATTTGGGGCGGTCGACATCGATTCCATCGCAGGCCCCAGCGAAATCTTGCTCCTGGTCGATGGGCGCGTGGACCCCATCTACGTCGCGGCCGACATGCTTTCCCAAGCCGAGCATGATGAGTTGGCATCGGCGCTGTGCCTCACCCCCTCGTTGCGGCTGGCGCGAAGAATTCAGGCCGCGCTGGAAAAACAGTTGCGGGAGACCCGAAGGCGCAAGATTACCGTCAAGGCCTTGCGGAGCTACGGGGCAATCATCGTTTCCCGCGGACTCAAGGAGGCGGTCGAAGTGGCCAACGCCATCGCCCCGGAGCACGTGGAGATAATCGCACGCCGGCCGGAGAAGTTGGCCCGATCCATTCGCCATGCCGGCGCCATTTTTCTCGGCCCGTACTCGACACCTCCCCTGGGGGATTACCTGGCAGGTCCCAATCACGTCCTCCCCACAGGAGGGAGCGCTCGTTTCTTTTCGCCGCTTGGCACTTACGATTTCCTCAAGCGGACAAGCGTGATTCGGGCGCCGCGAGAGGCGCTGCGATTGCTCGCCCCAGAGATCATCCGTTTGGCGCGACTCGAGGGGCTCTATGACCATGCCCGCGCCGTCGAGGTCCGGTTTAGGAAGGAGGGCTATCGTGAGCAGAAAGGCTAGGGTGGAACGCAAGACGAAAGAGACGGAGATCTTGGTCGAGCTAGACCTCGATGGTGCAGGAACTTCCGAGATCGAGACGGGAATTCCTTTCCTCAATCACATGCTCGAGATCTTTTCGCGCCATGGGCTGTTCGATCTCAAGATCAAGGCCAAAGGCGATATCGAAGTGGATTACCACCATACCGTCGAGGATGTTGGGCTGACCTTGGGTCAGGCCTTCAAGGAGGGTTTGGGTGACAAGCAGGGGATCTGTCGCTTCGGTGAAGCCTGCGTGCCTTTGGATGAGACGCTGGCGCAGGCGGTCGTCGATTTGAGCGGGCGCCCTTATCTTTCATACAAGGTCAAGATCCGTCCAGGCCGCGTCGGTGGCTTTGATACTGATCTGCCGCAGGAATTTTTTCGAGCCTTGGCCAACCAGCTGGGCATGAACCTCCACATCAACGTGCTGCAAGGAGAAAATCCTCATCACATGATTGAGGCGTGCTTCAAGGCTCTGGCGCGGGCGATGGAAGGGGCCACGCGCGTCGACCCGCGCATCCGAGGGGTGTTGTCCACTAAAGGGAGCTTATAATGAATAGCGAATAGCGAATGTCGAATAGCGAAGCGGGACATGAGCGAGATAGCTATCATCGATTATGGAATGGGAAACCTGCGCAGCGTGCAGAAAGCTTTTGAGCGCGTGGGCTGCCCGGCTCGGGTGGTCCGGGACCCACAGCAGATTGCTGCTGCCCGTGCGGTCGTCCTTCCGGGGGTGGGGGCCTTCAATGCCTGTATGGAAAATCTTCGGCACTTAGGGCTGGTGGAAGTGGTTCGGGATGCGGTGCGCCGGGGGAAGCCCTTTCTCGGTATATGCCTTGGCTTTCAGCTTCTCTTCTCCGAAAGCGAGGAATTCGGCCCGCAGAAGGGATTGGATCTCTTTGCGGGGAAAGTGGTCGGCTTTCATCCGGGGAACGGGCTGAAAGTTCCGCACATGGGATGGAATCGGTTAGAAAAAACCAGAAACTCTCCATTTCTGGACGGCATCGGCGACGGCGACTATGTCTACTTTGTCCATTCGTACTATGTGGTGCCGGAGGATCCCTCTGTCGTCGCCACCACGACGACCTACGGGGCGCCGTTTGTTTCCAGCATCGCCACGGATACCCTCTTTGCCTGCCAATTTCACCCTGAGAAGAGCCAGGAGATCGGGCTCAGGATCCTGGCTAACTTTGCGCGCTTGGCGGAAAGGGAGTGATCGGATGCTCATTATCCCGGCCATCGATATCAAGGGCGGCCGCTGCGTCCGCCTTTTCCAGGGTGAGATGGAGAAAGAGACCATCTATTTCGATAGCCCTTTGGAGGCTGCAAAACACTGGGTGGATCAAGGGGCCGAATTTCTACACGTGGTGGATCTGGATGGAGCGGTGGCGGGCCGCCCGGTGCACACGCAGGAGGTGGCGGCCATCTGCATGGGATTCGGCGTTCCGCTGGAGCTGGGTGGAGGTCTGCGCTCCCTGGAAGCGATCGAGGCAGCGCTGGCGCTAGGCGTGGCGAGGGTCGTCGTTGGAACCGCGGCCTACGCCGACCGCGGTCTGTTGCGCGCCGCTTGCAAAAGGTTTCCAGGGAAGATCGCCGTCGGCATCGACGTGCGCGAGGGACGCGTCGCCATCAAGGGTTGGAAAGAGAATACCTCCACGGATGCGGTGGAGTTGGCCCGACGCTGCGAGCAGGACGGCGCGTCTTGGATCATCTACACGGACATCAGCCGCGATGGAACCGCCACCGGGGTTGACATCGAAGAGACGCTTAGGGTCGCGCGGTCGGTCGAGGTTCCCGTGATCGCCTCCGGCGGAGTGGCCTCGTTGGCGGATATCCGGCGGCTCAAAGGTTTGGAGACAGAGGGGATAGAAGCGGTCATCGTTGGCCGCGCGCTCTACGGCGGAGCGATAACGCTGCGCGAGGCAATCGCGGCTGTCGCGGGCTGATTTAAGGGACGCGGGGATTTTCTTCGATCCTCCACAAGAGAAGCTTATGGGAGGATCGGGCGGATCTTCTCGTTGAACCAGGGGAGCATGTAAAGCGTAACTACGGTTGCCGGGGTAACGTCGGCGGTCAGGGCATCCTGCTCCCGAAACTCCACTAAGTGGCTCACCCCTTCTTCCGCCGCCTTTTTTCGCGCGAGCTTGACCAGTTCAGAATCGATTTCGAACCCCACGCCTCGGGCCCCGAATTTTTTTGCCGCGCGGATCACGATGCGTCCGTCGCCGCTACCCAAATCGTAAACGACATCATCCTTCGTGACCCCGGCGAGCCCGAGCATTCGGTCCGCCACTTCCACGGGTGTGGGAACGAAGGGGATTTCATCCCGGAGCCACTCTGGCGTAGGGTCGCTTACGGCGATGAACGCCAAACTCCAGGCGGCGAGGACTTGGAGGCTCCAAAGGCTTTGCATGTTTACGGCCGCTAGATAGGTCGCGTCTATTGGCAGCGAAAGGTATCCGGGAACCGGCCCGATGTCAACTCCGAGGTGGAAAACCCCGGAGACGATCGCCCCAGAGGAATTTGTGATTTTGTCCGAATTGGTTTATACGAAGGTATGCTACATCAGACGGCTTTGAACTCAAAGTCTCGCGCGCCGCTCCCGGTTCCCTTCTTTTATGGCTGGGTGGCGGTAACACTTAGCTTTCTCTCGACTTTGGTCGGTGCCGGCATCCGCTCCGCCCCCACGGTTTTTATCCATCCTTTGGAGATGGAGTTTGGATGGAGTCGGGCAGCGATCGCCTTTGGGATAAGCGTCAATCTCCTTCTCTACGGTCTTGCCGCCCCCATTAGCGGCTGGCTTCTCGATCGCTTTGGTCCTCGGCGTGTCATTCTGGGAAGCCTCGGGTTTATGGCTGTAGGTGTCGGCTTGACGACGATGATGAAAGAATACTGGCACCTCGTTTTTCTCTGGGGGGTCGTCATTGGTCTGGCGGCTGGGGGAACGGCTTCCGTGCTTTCAGCAACGGTTGCCAATCGTTGGTTTGTCGCGCGCCGCGGCCTTGTCCTGGGTATTCTCAATAGCGCCAATTCAACGGGTCAGCTCATCTTTCTTCCCCTTATGATGACGGTGATTGTGACTGTCGGTTGGCGTGGAGGCTCTCTCCTTCTCTTCGTCGTGGCCCTCGGGCTTATACCGCTGGTGGCGCTGTGGATGCGTGACGATCCGGCCGATGTTGGGTTGATCCCCTATGGTTCAGCTCAAACGCATGATCCCGCCAAGCCGCTCGGATCATCGGACAAAACCGACCGAGTTCCGCTTCTGCAGGCCTTGAGATCCTCAACCTTCTGGCTTCTAGCAGGGAGCTATTTTGTTTGCGGCGGCACCGCCAACGGACTGGTGGGAACGCATCTGATCCCCCATGCGATCGATCGCGGGATACCAGAAGTTGCCGCGGCCGCAACCGTTGGGGTCATGGGAGGGCTCAACTTCGTCGGCACGACGCTTTCCGGGTGGATGATTGACCGGGTGGCTCCAAAAAAGTGGCTTGCGCTTGTCTTTGCGTTGCGTGGTCTGTCTCTCTTTATCTTGCCGTTTGTCAATGACTTTTCTGGCCTCTCTGTTTTTGCCGTGATTTATGGGCTGGACTGGTTCGCCACGGTGGCACCCACCATCGCGATAACGTCTGATACCTTCGGTAAACGCTCCGTCGGTAGCATCTATGGATGGATCTTTCTTTCCCATCAGCTTGGAGCGGCTCTGGCGGCAACGGGTGCGGGAGCGATCCGCGTCTGGACGGGCCAATATAATTATGCTTTCTTGACGGGTGGTGCGATGGCCATGGTTGCGGCATGCTTGGCCCTAAGTATCCGGCCCCAGCGCCAGCCGGCCCCGGTGGGCCCGGTGGTCAGCCAAACGGTGGGTGCCTGAATTCGACCCTCTTCTGCGGAAAATCCGGTTCAATCGTATTCGCTGAAGTTCGAGACCCACCAACGATCGCCTTCTCTGCGCGCCAGGATGAGCCAGCGACGGGTGAATACGGGGGCGTCCTCAGCTCTGATGGTTCCCTCATAGAGAAAAGAGGCGCGCCGCGCGCTCTCCTTTTTCTCCAGCAGCCGGTAGTGGATCGTGGGCTTCCGCGTCGAGGCGTCGACAACCTGCCCGGCGGTGAGGCGCCGCTCCTCGTCGATCTTTGCCAAAGCGAGACCCGCTGTATATTGTTTGGCTTTCTCGAGATCGATGTTCACGTAATGCTGGTCGACAAACTCCTCCACGACCCCTCGTGCGGTGCTGAGGTCTCTGCGGCAACCGACTAAGCCGACGCTCAAGAGGCAAAGCGACAGCGCGAGATGGCGCAAGAGATTCTTCATGGAATCCTACCGCAGGTGGTGAGCGAGCCAATCGCGGGACTCGTCCAAAACCTGTTGAAGATGTGCCGGATGGGTAAGGCGGTGGTCGGCTCCTCTCAGGATGGCAATCCTTTTAGGAGCCGTGAGCTGGGCGTAAAGTTCTTGGGCCTCCGCTACCGCGACGGTCTCATCTTGATCGCCGTGAACGATGAGCACGGGGCACGAGATTTGCTTGACGGCCTTGGGAACATCGATATTCTCGAGGTCTTTGAGCAGTGAGATGTTGATGCGCCGTCCATGATAAAAGAGGAAACCTTCCCTTCGCCATCGCTCAACTTCCTCCTCGCTGAGAAGGGCTTCCGGGATCCTGTCTGGGTGGAGCGGCGCCGCAATCGTGGCGAGCGCAGCGATGCGGTTTTCCTGTGCAGCAAAGAGAAGGGCGACAGTACCGCCCATGCTCGATCCCAGGATGCCGATCTTGTCCACGGGCAACCGAAGGACGAAGTCATAGGCCGCCCGCAGATCCTCGACCTCGCCGCTGTAAGTGATATCCTCGAATTTGCCGCTTGATTCGTGGGCATAGGAGAAGTCAAACCGCAGAGCCAGAATTCCTCTCTCGGCCAGCGCTCGACTCAAAGCCACAATCTTATCGCTTTGCTTATTGGATTCCATGCCGTGGCAGAGGATGGCAGCGGAAAGGCTTTTGCCGCTGGCTGGGTGATGGAAAACTCCCTTTAGGGTCCGGCCGCGCCCGTTGGGGAAAACAACTTCCTCTTCGTCGTTCATATGCCGGTTCAACTTTTCCGCTGCCTAATGAACCGATTAACACATTTCACTAGGGGCTAAAAGGGTTGTTTAAACCAAGCTAGGTGAGAATCAGCAAAGGGCATAGCCGAATAGCTGACAACCTTTGCAGACCTACTCTGATAGTTGTATTGTAAAGGAATAGATTCATGCGGAAAACTCCCTCGGTATGAAGATCCATCAAGCTTAAAGGAGCCTGAAAAGTATTGTTTTAAACCCCTACATGTTATGTTAAATTGAATAGGTTCCGAGGAGGGAAAAGGATTTGTTGGAGGATTTGATCGAACAGTATGGCGTTCATCTGGGAGGCGAACGCAACTGCTCGCCGCATACGCTGCGGAACTATTCGAGCGATTTGCTTCACTTTTGCCGTTATTTGGTTGCAGAGGGCCTCTGCCAGGGCGGAAACAAAAAGATCGTCGTTGAGGAGATCGACCGTGAGGTCGTGAGGGCCTATCTGGGATCACTGGTGAAAACTTGCCGCAAAAGCACGATCGCGAGGAAGCTTGCTGCCCTGAAGGGTTTTTTTCGTTATCTGGTCGACGAGAAATATCTGGCTCGGAATCCGCTTTCCGTCTTTAGCACCCCGAAGCAAGAAAAGCCTTTGCCGGTGTTTCTCTCGGTGGACGACGTATTTCGCCTGCTCGGCGGCGTTCAGGGGGTGGGCGCGTTGGGGCTTCGGGATCGGGCGATCCTAGAAGCTCTGTACTCCACGGGGATCCGCGTCAGTGAGCTGGTAGGGCTTGACTGGGATGATGTTGATTTTCACCTAGGAATCCTTAGAGTCCTAGGTAAGGGCTCCAAGGAGCGGATTGTCCCGATCGGGGAGGTCGCGCTTCGAGCACTTCAGGACTATGGGGTAGAACAGGGCAAATCCGAGGGTTGGCTGGCGAAGGCCTCGGGGGCGGTTTTTTTGAATCACCGGGGGTCGAGGATCACCACCCGGAGCGTGGCCCGAATAGTCGGCAAGCATCTTAGAGTCGCGGGGATCCCGGTCCAGATGGGGCCGCACGGGTTGCGTCACACCTTTGCTACGCATCTGCTGAACAGCGGCGCCGACCTGCGAGCCATCCAAGAGCTGTTGGGCCATGCCAGTCTTTCCACGACGCAGCGCTACACCCACGTGAATCTGGATCAGCTCACGGCGGTCTACGATAAGGCCCATCCGAGGGCGTGAAGAAGGCGAGAGGCAACAGGCAAAAGGCATGAGTCAGGGGATTTTCTCTCACGCCTCACGGCTAGTGATGTTTCAGGGTACAACGATATTGGCTGTCCGTCACCGGGGAAAAGTCGTGGTGATCGGGGATGGGCAGGTGAGCCTGGGACAGACCGTCTTAAAACACTCCGCTCGCAAGGTGCGCAAGCTCTATCACGACCGGGTGATCGCGGGCTTTGCCGGAGCCACGGCGGACGCGCTAACTCTGTTCGAGAAGTTCGAGGCCAAGCTGGAGCAGTTTAACGGCAACCTCAAGCGGGCGGCGGTGGAGCTGGCCAAGGATTGGCGGACGGATCGGATGCTGCGGCGATTGGATGCGCTCCTGGTGGTTGCCGACGCGGAGAGTTCTCTCGTGATCTCGGGGAGCGGCGACGTGGTGGAGCCGGACGACGGTCTCCTCGCGATCGGCTCCGGGGGAAACTACGCTCTGGCCGCGGCGCGGGTTTTGGTCAAGCACACGCAATTGGACGCACCCACCATCGCGGAAGAGGCGATGCGGGCTGCTGCGGCGATCTGCGTTTATACCAACGATCAATTGACGATGGAGGAGTTAGCGTAAAAATAGGCAATCGGGAAAGGCACTAGGCAATAGACAGCGAAACCCTGTTGCCTAATGCCTCATACCTTTGAATTTTTTGGAATATGAAAGATCGTCAGCAAGAAATGCTTACGGAGGCAAGTTCCTCTCCTTTCCCAGCTCCCGTGATGACGCCGCGCGAGATCGTGTCGGAGCTGGATCGGTATATCGTGGGGCAGAAAGAGGCGAAGCGCGCCGTGGCAATTGCGCTGCGCAACCGCTGGCGGCGGCAGCTGGTTCCCGAGGAGCTTCGGGAGGAGATCGCGCCGAAGAATATCATCATGATCGGTCCCACCGGCGTGGGCAAGACCGAGAT
>JACPSF010000284.1:6614-20932 GCA_016193385.1 Deltaproteobacteria bacterium | reverse complement strand
TCCGACCCGCATCCCCGACTCACCGTCGCAGGCCTTCTCCTCATCCGCAATGGCACGGGCCGCTTTTGGCTACGCCAGCACTTTATACAACCATCCGAATATTCCCCCGCCGAGAACCAACCAGGCAGAGTTGATCCTAAAACGGAAGACCAAGGCGGCTGAAATCAAAGCCAACGCCAGTGTAAACCAATCGATCAAGGCGGCGCGCCCCAGCTGCCACGTAACCGTTGCCATTAAACCCAGGGAAGCCACGTTAACTCCGTCCAGAAAGCCGGCAGCCCAGGTAGAACGACGAAGGCGCGGGATCAGCGGGCTAGTTGCCATAACAAACACAAAAGAGGGAAGAAAAATGCCAATCGTCGCCAGCACGGCGCCAGGCGAACCGGCCACCACATAACCGATAAAGGTTGCCGTGGTGAAGACGGGACCGGGAGTAAATTGCCCTATGGCAATGGCGTCGAGAAGCTGTTGGTCGGTGAGCCAGTGCCAGCGGTCTACGAGATCGGCCCGGAGGAACGCGAGAAGCACGTAGCCACTGCCAAAGAGAACCGAGCCAATTTTCAGAAAAAAGAGAGTTAATTTCACAAGGCTTATAGGAGCTACTGCTGTCATTGCTGTGGTTGAGCTACCGGCCGCTTGCGCTGAACTGATCCAGAGGATAGGCAATCCTGCTGTTGTGCATGCCCCTTGTTTCCAGCCACGCCAGAGGTTGTTCAAGGCCATCACCATGAAACCAGCCGCGAAAAGGAGAAAAATCTCGTTAATCCCAAAGAAAAATAACACCATCACGGTTGCGCCAATAAGCGCCGTTAGAGGAACCGCTCGTGGTCAAGCCACCGCGCCGCCGCACCACCTCTTCTTCCATCATCGCGATGTGGGCGGCGGGGCCACCGAAGGCGATGGTTCCGAGTTTCAGGAATAGTCGAGCGAGTTCGCTAAGGGATCCTTCCGATCTAGATCGGTTTGCCCTCGCCTGAGCGACCGTGTCCGCCCTCTCATTCATCGTGCTCAGCCACCTCTTCGAGTGAACCCTCGGTGATTTCCAATGCCTTGAGCGCAGAGTTTTCCGACGATGTTCACGCTTATCGGCGACACTCTCCGCCGAGCGGCCGAGATTTTACTCATCCTCCAATAATTCGCCGAAAAGCTCACTGACTTTTTCTCTGGCGGACGCCAGAACCTTGCGCCCCAGCGGTACATTAGCTCCAGAGCAAGAAGAGCCAGCCCTGAGGAAAGGGGAGGTGGAGGAGCCGGTTGAAGAGCCCCTCCATGAAAAGCCATGAGACTGCCGTTAGCAGAACGGTCAGAACCCATCCTTCTCTACCCGCTATCCTGAGGTAGAGAAAGACAAAGAGCGGCACCGCGAACGGGAACCCGACCAAGACGATCAGAACCAAAAACCCAAGGATCCAGGCCAAGATTGATGTCGTTCTCTTCCTCGCTACCACCGGATCGACATCCGTCGTCAACTGAAAATCCACTGCGTGACCCTCTGTTTGTTTTTCTGCGCCCCATACGCTCAGGAGCATTTCGGTGAGGGCCAGGAAAAGAAGGGGAATTCCGATTACCCTGGGGAATAGCGCGGGTCGCAAGGACCAGTGCGAAGATGCGTAAAGGGCATAGAGCGCGGCTACCGCAACGGTAAGGGCCAGCAGGAAGCGAAGATTGAGCACGGTTTTCATGCCGTCGAGTCTCTCGCCGAGGCTCCTCTTTTGTGGAAGCGGATGAAGGGATAGAGAAGGACGACCACAGTCAAAACAATCAGGATCAGGACCATCGGCCGAAGAAGCCAAGACGAGCCGTATCGAATGGTGGAGATGTAGAAGTTGTTCTCGGCGATCTTGCCCAAGACGAACCCGAGAACCAGCGGCGCCCGAGGCCAGCCGCTGCAGATCATCACATAACCGAGAAGACCGAAGACGAGCAAAACCAGCAAGTCTCCCAGATGGTTATTGGAAGTATAGGCGCCAATAAAGGCAAGAAAGAGGATGAAAGGAATCAAAATGGAGCCGCGCACCAGGGTGAGCTTGGCCAGTTGATTAAGGAAGATCAGGCTGGCGGCCACGGTGATGATATTGGCGACCACCATCGTCCAGACCATGGAAAACGTGACGACGAGATACTTGTCGAGCATATCCGGGCCGGGCATGATTCCCTGGAGGAAGAAGGCGCCGAGGAGAATGGCCATGGCCGAACTCCCCGGAACCCCGAATGCGATCGTGGGGACGAGCGATCCTCCTTCCTTAGAATTGTTGGCTGCCCCCGGCCCGAGTACCCCTCTCACATCGCCCTTCCCGAAACCGCGCCGCTCCTCGTCATCCCGGGCGCTTTGCACTGCATGGCCGTAAGAGATCCACTGGGCCACGCCTCCACCAAGACCGGGCATGATGCCGATGAAGGTGCCGATGAGGCTGCAACGGACCGTGAGCCAAAAATGGCGGAAGGTATCCTTGATTCCTTCCCAAGCCCCGCTGCTCAGGTCCCCCTTGGGAAGCTCCCCGGCAATGGCTGTTCCCCGGATTGCGAGATCGATAATCTCGGGGATCGCGAAGAGTCCGACCAGGACAGGAACCAGATCGAGGCCACCCCAGAGATAGAGCTGACCGAAAGTGAAACGCTGGACACCTGCCTGAGGATCTTGGCCCACCATGGCGATGAGAAGGCCCAAAAGGCCGCCGAGGGCGCCCCGCAGGAGGGCCCGTCCTCCCTGCCCGCTGAGGGATGAGATGAAAGCGATGCCCACGACGGCGAGCATAAAGAGCTCCGGTGCGCCGAACGTGAGGACGAGGGGGCGCACCACGGGGATCGAAACGGCCAGCGCAAACGCGCCGATGAGGGCGCCGACAAGGGAACTCATCAGCGCCGCTCCCAGAGCCCTACCTGCTTCCCCCTTCTTGGCCATGGCATGGCCGTCCAGGATCGTGGCAGCCGTGGTTCCCTCGCCGGGAACGCCGAAGAGGACGGAGGTGATGTCTCCTGTAGTGGCGACAACGGAGTGCATTCCCAGCAAGAAGGCGAACGCCTCGACCGGGGTCATCTTGTAAATAAAGGGGAGCATGAGGGCGAGAGTGGTCGATCCCCCTAACCCCGGCAGAAGGCCAACCCAGAAACCCAGGAAGATCCCCAGGAGCATGATGAGAAAAGTCTGCCATTGAAAGATGGTGGTAAGTCCCTGGATAAAAGCGTCGAGCAAGATCTAATCTCCGAATTTTATGTATTTGGTAATCTCCTGTGCCATCTCCGGCGGCTGGCGAAGAACCTCCTGAACAACCTTCAGGGCGTCCTCCGCTGTCACGTAGTCGATCGGCAGCTTGGTCTTCTTGGCTTCGGCCAGAAGCTCTTTATCTTTGGCCGCTCTGGCAAAAGCATCGCGCAGGATCTTCAGCGTCTCAGCCGGCGTTCCCGGAGGAGCCGCGTACGGCCGGTAGATGATTTCCGGCGTCGAGCGCACCGCCATGATCGCTCTTCCCTTGGCGGTGGTTGCCAGGTCTTCGTCCACGGGGAGCTTCTCGATCTCCGGCACCGGCACGCGCGTGCGGACCACGGGACGCACCAATCCGCGCTCTATGAAGGGCAAGATGGAAGCGTACGAGCCAGCGCGCCCGTCCACCTCTTTTCGCTCGATGGCGAGCATGACGTCAGAGCTTGAAGAGTAACCGGGGACGAGTTTCAGATTGAGGCCCGCAAATTCTTTCAGCAGAGCGGGCAGGTCGTAAGTAGAGCTTCCCGGTCCGGTGGCTCCGATCACCACCGCTTCCTTGACCTTGCGCAGATCATCGGCGGTCTTGTAGGGGAGGTCCGCGCGCACGGCGAGGATGGCCGCGTCGCTCGCGGCGCTTCCGATCCAGGCTAATTTCGTAAGGTCGAACCTTACCCCCTCTACCTTCGTGAGTTGGGCGATGACGAGGCCATTATTAAAGGTCCCGATCGTGAGGCCGTCAGGCTTGGCCACGCTGTAGATATGGTTGGCTGAGATGATGCTGTTCGCCCCGGGCATGTTCTGGATCACGACTGTGGGACTTCCGGGAATATGTCTGGGCAGATACTTCCCGAAAAGCCGCGCATAGCGATCATATCCCCCGCCGGGCTTATAGCCTACCACGATCGTCAGCGTCTTTCCTTCATAATAGGCGGCCCCGTGGGAGAAGCCCGGAATCCAGAGGCTCGCCAGAAAAAAAAGCACCGCTGTTAGTTGCCGCATACCGTCACCTCCCGTGAGTTTAAGAATTATAGTAGTTGAACCCCCAGGGCGGCGCAAGGACAGTGCTGCGCGGATTTTTGGCTTGACGAGGGGTCAAAATCCTGGGTAAGTTTAGATACACGAGAGGAGAGGAGTCCATGGTAATCTGTTTATCGCCCGGAGGCCAGACGACCACGGTGGGTGAGTCGCCCAGGGGCACGCTCCTGGTCGGCACAGCCGAGGGGATTTTTTCTTGCGAACGCCGGCACGGTTCGTGGAGCCCGCAAGAGAGGCTTCTACCCGGCGAGCATATCAGCTCGCTCCTTTACGAGTCCAGGAGCCGGACCCTGTTTGCCGGCACCTATGGCGAAGCGCTTTATGCAAGCAAGGATTTAGGTCGGAACTGGGAAAGGAGAGACCAGGGCATTGGAAACCGTGAGATCTACACGCTGGCCGTCCGGGAGGCCGGGGGACGGCCCAGACTCTATGCCGGAACCCAGCCGGCCCACCTCTTCTATAGCGATGACCTGGGACAGAGCTGGAGCGAGCTCTCCGGTTTGCGCCAGGTGCCGGGCGTAGAGAAGTGGACCTTTCCTGGCTCACCGCACCAAGCGCATGTCAAAAGTCTCGCCTTTGACCCTAGGCGTTCCGACATTATCTATGCCGCGGTCGAAGTGGGAGGCTTTCTAAAGAGCGAAGACGGAGGGAGGAGCTGGAAGACGGCTTCAGGCCTGAATCCGGATGCGCACCGGGTACTGGTTCCCTTTTCGGATCCGGGAACGGTCTATCTGGTCATGCCCACCACCAATGGCGCGCCGACGGACATAGCCGGCGTATGCGTCAGTCGGGATGGCGGCGAGAGCTGGGTGAGCCTTACGCCTAGGGATTTCAGGATCGGATATGTGGACCCGCTCCTCGTGCATCCGCGCAACGGCAGCGTGATTTTTACCGCAGGCGCAAAGACCGGTCCCGGCACCTGGAGAAAGACGCGCAGCGCCGATGCGCGCATTGCCCGCAGCAGGGACGGCGGCAGGACCTGGGAGATCTTGAACGAGGGGCTGCCCGAGCACATTCGAGGAAACATCGAAGCGCTGGCTATGGACGTCTGGAATGGCGGCTTTGCCCTGTTTGCCGGCACCACGGATGGAGAGGTCTTCTACAGCGCCGATGAGGGGGAGAGCTGGCAGAAGATCATCCAGGGGATTGGTCCGGTCTCCAAAGCGGACCATCATCACAATCTTCGGGCATCCGCCGCCTGAATCTTCTCTTGTTGGTTTAGTTTCAGATCTCTGCCGCCAGCGGTAGAGATCTGAAGACAATTCCTCGCTTAACGATAGGTGATCAGCGCGACCCCGCCGACGATCAGGAGCGCGCCTGTGACCACGAGTCCGGTGACCTTCTCCAGGTCTTTGAGAAAAAGCGCGCTGAGGAAGACGATAAAAAGAGGATTGGCGTTGACCAGCGGGACGACCACGGAGACCTGTCCCTTGCTCAGGGCGATAAAGGTGAAAAGTTGCGCCGCGGTGGATGTCACAGCGGCGCTGCCATAAGAGGGCAGGCATCTCTTGTCCATTTTAATCGAGCGGATCTGCCCGGTAAGAATGAGGCTCAGGAGAAAGACGACGAGTGAGGTCGTCGTAGTCACCGCGGCGGCAATATACGGGTTGGGAAGAATGAGAAGGCCGGTCTTGCGGATATTTTGGGAGACCGCGGTCAGGAGCGCGGCTCCCAGCGGAAAAAGGAGATCGATGGTTTTCCAAGCCGTTTCGCCTTCGCGCCGATACGAGATCAGCCAGAGGCCTGCGACGCTCAAGACCGCTCCTACATAAACGGAGAAGCCGGGACGCTCGCCTAAGAAAAAGAACGCGACTACGATGGCGAAGAGAGGCGCAATCCCACGCACAGGAGCGGCGCGGGATGCCCCGAGTCGGACGATGCCCGTGTAGTGGAGGAAACGAACGATGGCGGGTTGGATCAGCCCGCTCAGGATGAAGTAGAAGGTAGCGGGCGAATAAAGCAGGCTGAAGGGGAGAGACCACCAGTTGACGGTCCAGAGTACGAGCGCAGTGACGAAGAAGCTCATGAGCACAGCCAGAGAGACACTGGCGTATTGAGCGCCTTTGCGCACCAGGATCGCCTCAACCGCCCAACCCAACGCTGCAAATAAAGCGAAAAACTCTGTTCCCATCACCGATTCGCAATCCTGCGCACAGCTCGGGAATAAAACGTTTCCAGCGATGATTGTCAAACTGGGCTTTTGCGGTTTGCCGCAGCAGGAGGGCGGTGCCCCCAATTAGCGCCACCTGCAGCGAGGCTTAAGAGGCAGGACGACAGCCTGCTAGATCGGGGAAAGAAATACGAAATACGATAGGACACCACTCTATGAGAGACCGGGAGCGCCAACCCTCAAGCACCTTGTTGTTTACTTGCTTCCTGAGTCCAGACCTCCGGCTCAGGCGTTCCGTAAGGTATCACAAGCGTGAAAGTCGAACCTTTACCAGGACGGCTTTTTACTGTAACGCTGCCGCCCAAAAGCGCTGCATACTGCTTCACTATGTAAAGCCCCAGTCCCACGCCGCCGTAAGCTCTGGTCTCCGAACTGTCTGCCTGATGAAACTTATCGAAGATGTGAAGGAGGGCGCTCTCCGGAATCCCGATCCCCGTGTCAGCCACGGTGAACTCCGCCCAACAGAGTCGATTGTCCGTTCCCGTGCCGAACGGAGCCGCATTGTGCTCACGCGAAGCGTCAGCGAGCGGGAGCGGTGCTGCTCCTGGTTCCCCGGCTGCCACGACGCGCGCCGAAACCTCCACGCGTCCCTTCTCGGTAAATTTAATCGCGTTGTTAATGAGATTCTGAAGAATGTGCTTAAGCTTTTCGCGGTCGGTTGTAATTGCGGGCAGATCCGGGGAGTAGTTCCAGTGAATGGCCAGATCCTTCTCCAAGCGGACCTCGTAACTGGATCTAAGATCGTCGAGAAAATCTCGAAGGCTGAATGGTTGCACCTCCGCGCCGACTCGCTCCGCCTCGATTTGCGTAGCGTGTAAGATGCCGGTGATCATCGTCAACTGATCCCTGGCTCTGCTCATCACTTTCTCTAAGGCCTCTTGTTGTTCCGGACTGATGGATCCGTATAGACCGTCTTTGATCATCGCGACATAGCCCATGACCACATTGAGCGGCGTCCTAAGCTCATGTGACATGACGCTTAGAAACTCATCCTTTACTTTATTGGACTTTGATAGATCGGCCGCTAGCTCTGTCATCTCCTCATAGAGCCGGGAATTGTTAATAGCTATAGCCGCTTGGCCTGCCAGCGTGGAGAGAAACTCGATCTGATCGTTGTGGAACTCATACTCTTTTTTCGTGTGGAAGGAAAGGACGCCCAGAATCTCGTCCTTGAATATCAGGGGTACCCCAAGATAAGAAACCAACCCGTTCCTGCGATAAAATTCGGGGTCACGGATGCGGGGATCGGTTTGACAGTTTGGGATCAACAGAGGCTCCTTGGCCTTCAATACTTCATTGGCGGAGCCGCGCCCACCCTTCCACTCCTCGGCTCTCCACTCCTTTTCGTCAAGATTGCGACAGGCCACGGGCTCCAGTAGTCCGGTCTGTTTGTTCAACAGCCCGATTGTGGCGACGGAATAGGAAAGAAACAGATCTATCTTGTCGAACAGGATATTCAGGACATCGCGGAGATCCAAAGTCGAAGTCACGGCCAGGTTAATATCGTGCAGTGCAGTGACGCGCTTTAAGTGCTGTTGAATTTGACCCAGCATGTCATTAAACCCATCGACCAAAACGCCTATTTCATCCTGGCTCGTTTTAGACGCCCGGACCGAATAGTCGTGCTCGTTGGACACGTTTCTCGCCAACCTTGCCAGGGAAAGGAGCGGGGTGGACACAACGCGCTGCAGTACCGCCGACACAGCAAATGCCACGACAAGCGATAATGCCAGGATGGCGACAACGATCTGGCCATAGTTCCACAGACGCGCCTGCCATTCGCGTAGATCGGACTTTAGGCCAATGGTCCCTAACATTTCTCCGCGGAATAGAATGGGGCGGCACACCTCCACGTGCTTGTCGACCACGCGATAATCGTGGAATTGTGTCGGGCACTGCGGCGGCGCCATCCAACCCGCGCGCGCATAGCGCGCGAAAACGGTCCGATCTTTCCGATAAATGTAGCCCGAGACGACATTGGGCGTAGCTCGGAGCGCAGCTAATATCTCGTTGGCGGCGTTTTCATCGTCGAAGACGATAGCCGCCGCGCTATTGTTGCCAATCACGACGGCCAGGGAAGAGAGATTCTGGGCAACGGCTTGCGGGAACGCGACCGAGTCATAGACAAGAAAACTCGCGCCGGCCAGCAGGAGAGCCGCGCCGCTTGTGGCCATGATGATCAGAGTGAGCTTCCGCCTGATGGATATGTCGCCGAATCTCTGCAAGCTAGAGTTTTCTCCTTTCGCGGACACTCTTTGCCAGCCGCAGCAGCTCGGGGCTGATCTTAAGTCCCGCCCGATCTACCGCCTCAAGATTAACCTCAAAACGGACTTTTCTGTCCTCGACGACGAGGTTGATCATGCCGCCCTGGTCGATGAAATTACCGTCGTCCCCGACTGTTAGGAATGGTGAGCCCTTGATGACGCTCAAAAGCTGCCCGAGCTTGTCTTTCTCGGACCGGCTTATAAAGGCGAGGTGACAGGTCTCGTCGCGGTGAATCTGTTTGAGCCGTCTGACGACCAGGTTCCTTCCCCCGATTGATTGTCCTATGATCGGCTCGTCGAGCGCGGCGCCAAAGGGGTCCTCTCCCACCACACAAATGACCAGAGAGTTCTGACCGGCACGAAATGCTGTCGACGGCCAATCCACGAATTTTGCGAAGTTATACAAGAACGCCGCTTTGATCTGGTATTCCGAGAAGGAGGCCGGGTAGATCACATGCAATGAGCCAGCCGAGAGCCATGCCAGGAGGCACAGAATCGCCCGCACCTGAGCGCAGAATCCAAAAAACCGGCCGGGTCGTTTTCTTGACTCACTATCCGGGTTGAGGTTAACCATCTCCGACACTAATGCCGACACAAGTTCACGCGCGGAGTTTCTCGTCTAAAAGCGCGGCCGTAAATAAACGTCACAGAAATCGCACTCTCGCCGCGCTATGGCCGTTCTCATCAATACCTGAACGTCAGTTTGAACCGAAAACTGCGACCATCTTGTCTTATAGCGTCTTGCTCGTGCTCTCCCGATCCGGGGTCGCTATACTTTTTGCCAAATAAATTGTAAATGCTCGCCGACAAATCCAATCCTTTGAAAAGCCTTTGATTAAACAGCGTGACGTTGGTCACCCAAAAGCCACCGATTTGATTTCCTGCTAGAGTCTTCCGGCCGCTGGTGTATTGCTCCTCCAAGCCGAGAAATAACTTGTCAGCCATCAACGGCACCACGCCGTTAAACTTCGCCAGGTGAACCGGCGAGTTGGTAAGTCTTAACTTGGTGTCGACATCTTCGGTCCGCTGCACCGCGTAACTCATCCGGCCGCGGACACCGTTTTGCCACTTACCTTCCAATTCGAATTCAACGCCCTTTTGGGCGACCTCACCCGCGTTTTGGAACATCGGCAGCCCACTCACAGGTTCAACGATTTGGGTAATGATATCTTTGCTCTTCTGATAATAGAGATTAGCGGCGCCCCAGAGATTAAAACCAAGGTACTGCTGCACGAGAAGTTCGACGGTTCGGGTTCGCTCAGGCCCCAAGCCATTACTCGGCAAAAAATTGGATGGGACCTGATAAAACAGTTCAAACGCATTGGGCGCGCGGAAGGCGTGACCGTAGAGCAGCTTGATCACCGTCTTGTCGAACGGCAGATAGACCAACCCAACGCGCGGGCTTACCGCGCTATTGTCCGACAGACTGAAGTGATCGAAGCGCACGCCGGCGGTGAGGCGTAGCCCTTTGAGGATTTCATACTCATCCTGTAAGTAGATCGCCCAGTTGCGGCTGCTGTTCCGCTCATCGAGATAAACCTCTATGTCGTAATTCTTCTGGTCCTGCCGCAGAACATATTGGAACTCCCCGCCGAAAATTACCTTATGCTTATCGAATAGAGTCTTGGTGATTTGCAGCTCCGTGCCGACCGTGTTCGCCCAGCCGAAATCCTTGTTACGGACCAGGTTCGCCAACCCATAGTCGTAATCGGCCAGTCCCTTATAATAATAGTTGTCGTAATAAGTTCGCGCCTTAAGACCCAGATTTCCGGCAAACTCATGCTCGTACTTCAAATCGGCGAATCCCTTCCTATCGGTCGTGCTGCTGTGAGCGTTAAACACCGTCTCAAACGACCCCGTCGGAACATCCTTCTCGCGGTTGACGTATCCTGCTGCCAGGCTAAAGCCCTTGTAGGACAAACTGCCGAAGAAACTTTGACCTTGTTCCCCGTCCTTATTCTTGGCAATACCGTTGTTGGTCGTCGGATCGTTAAATTCTTGGTAAAACAGCCGGCGGTCGCCATCACTGCCGAACCCGCTGCCAGAGACCAGCAGCTCAAGGCCGTTTTCAAACTTGTTGCCGTAGCTAAGCCGCCCGTTGTAAGTGCTAAAGCGCCCGCCGGCGCCGGACACTTCGACCCCTTCGATGTCCTTGCCGCGTTTGGTCTTGACGTTGATGATGCCCATGAAGGCGCTGCTGCCATAAAGGGAAGAACTCGGCCCGCGAATGACTTCAACGCGATCGATCAAATCGACATCTAGGATGAAGTCGCCGCCAGTTCCCGGCGAATCGTAGATGGGCTCATTCAATCGGTGGCCATCAATTAAAATCAGGATCCGGGTATCATAGTCGCCCGGCCGCGAGAAGCCTCTGAAACCTACGTAATTGTAGTTGCGGTCATAGTTAACGAACAGCCCGCGTACGCTTCGCAAAATGTCCGGCAGATTGCGATAGCCGAACTTTTTGATGTCGTCGCTCGTAATGATCGTAATCGAAGCCGGAGCTTCGACCACCTTTTGCTCAAACTTGGAAACGCTCTCGATCGTGAGCTTCATCAAATCCTCAATCGATAGCTTGGTGAGATCTGCCGGAAGGCTTTGTGACCAGGCTATGTCCCCGGAGAGAGGGACCGCTAAGATCGAAGCGAGCAATAATGATAATAGGATCTTCACGACCACTCATGCCTCCTTACCCTTAAAACTGCGCTATTCGGGCTGGTACCAGGCGATTCAGACGCTGCCGGCATAGTGAAGTAGAAGGTCGCCCCTTTCCCCAAAGGTTTGAAAGAGATCAAAGTGTGAGCTCCTGTTGCCCGTTGCTTATCGCTATACCTCCACGGGCGTAAGAGAGAAATGCAAGGCCCATGCCAGGCTTCTGAAATTTTATAACCTCTTGCTTTTAAAGGAGAATCGACTGTTCAAGGGGTGGTCGATTACGCACCTCTAGCGACCAAAAATGACAAAAGCTAACTTCAAGGGACAAAAAGTGACAAACATCGGAATTTCACATTTCGAATCTCACATTTGCAATTTGAAATCTGGAATTCGCAATCCTGTAAGCGAGGTGCCTGCGCTCTTCAGGATTCGACCCTTGGTTGTCTGATGGCTATTTGCTGTGAGACTTGAGGAGGTCGGAGAACTGCTTGTGGAGTTTGTGGAGCTTGGGGCTGATGACAACCTGGCAGTAGGGCTGAAAGGAATTGTTCGCGTAGTAGTTACGATGGTACTCTTCGGCCTCGTAGAACTTGCCCAGCGGTTTTATCTCGGTTACAACGGGCCTGCCGAACGCTGAAGAGTCGTTCAGCTCTTTGATGAATACCTCCGCCTCCCGCTTCTGCTCCTCGCCCGCGTACAGAATGATCGAGCGATACTGGGTGCCTGCATCGCTTCCTTGACGGTTGAGCGTCGTCGGATCGTGGGTAGCAAAGAAGACCGTGAGGAGATCCTTATAGCTGATCTGGCTCGGGTCGAATTCGATCCTGATGACTTCGGCGTGTTCGGTTCGCCCGCCGCACACCTGTTCATAGGTTGGGTTCTTCACGCTCCCGCCGGCGTACCCGGGCATGACGGATATCACCCCGCGAAGCTCATTAAAGACCGCTTCAGTGCACCAGAAGCAGCCGCCGCCAAAGACCGCGGTTTCGTCTGTTGGCTTCATACCATCAGCTTTTCCGATGCAAAGCCTCGAAGACATCCTCTGCCGTGAGCGGAAGTGACTTGACCCTTACGCCGACGGCGTCTTCCACGGCGTTTGCGATAGCCGCAGCCACGGGAATGATCGCCGTTTCCCCGATGGCCATGCTGTGATAGGGGCCGGGACCCGTGGGGGCTTCCCTGACGACGGTCTTGAGCTCAGGGATGTCTTGGATCGTGGGAATCTTGTAGTCGCCGAAGTTGGCCGTAACCACTTTGGCGCCATCGACCATGAGATGTTCCATCAAGGCGTAGCCAATTCCCATCACCGCCCCTCCGTCGATCTGGCCTTGGTGCATGAGCGGGTTGAGTATCGTCCCCGTATGGTGGGCATTGGTTAGCTTCGTTAATTTGATCTGACCGGTTTCCGGATCCACCTCGACCTCCGCGACCTGAGCACACATCGAAGCCTCGTGAACTTTCGATCTATCATTGTAGTAGCCCTCGACGCGGATCGGTGATCCTTTTGCCTTGACCAGCTCCCCGTAGGTCATCCGCCGCTCGGCCCCGCGGTGCAGGACTGCGCCGTTGGCGATGAGGATCTCATCAGGGCTACCGCCGAGGCGCTCGGCGGCGGCCTTCCTGATTTCTTCCTTGGCTTTCATGACTGCATCATACGCCGCGCTGCCGTAGACTCTCGTGGCCCTGCTTCCGCCCACGCCGGTATCTTTTCTCCCGGTCTTGGTGTCCAAAGATTCCGCCCGGATCTTATCGAGCGGGACCTGGAGCTCCTCTCCAACGATCTCGCACAAGACGGTATAAGTACCGGCCCCCTGATCCAGCATCGCCGAGGCGAGGGCGATGTCTCCTTTTTCGTCGATGGTAATGGTTACCGCCCCTTCGCCGCCGTTGGGGAGCCATTGAGTCACGGCAATTCCACGGCCCGTGTTTTTCGGCTTTGGCTTATGGTAACCGGACTCCTTAAGCGCCAACGCCAACGTTTCCTCGCCTTTGATATGCGTGATCGCTCCGCCTGTGGGCAGCTCGTCGCCGTCGCGCATCAGATTTTTTCTTCTGAACTCCGCAGGATCCATGCCTAGTCTTCGTGCCACCAGATCCATCTGGCTCTCATTGGCAAAGACTCCCTGCGGGTCACCTGGGGCCCGCATGTGGCCACAAGGGATCTTATTCGTGTAAACCATCCTCTCTTCTACGAGAGCGTGAGGAATCTTGTAAGGACCCGGACATTCCCTCGGGCCTTGCAGGAGTCCATTCGGCTTGAACGCGCCGTAGGCCCCGCTGTCGAAGATGAATTCCATATGGTGCGCTTTGAGGGTCCCGTCCTTTTTCACTCCCGTCCGGATCTTGATGATGGACGAGTGCCTTGGATTGCCCGCGATGAACTCTTCGTCATAGTCCATGATCATCTTCACCGGCCGGCCGCTCTTCAAGGAGAGAAAGTAGCAAACGGGAAGATCCATGAAGTCGCCCTTGCCGCCAAAATCGCCGCCGATGTAAACGGGGTGAAAGACAAGTTTTTCAGGGTCGATTCTGACCGCGGTGGCCAGTTGGTCCCTTACCCCATAGGGGACCTTGCTGCACGACCACAGCTCCGCGCCTCCGGACTCATTGGTTTTGACGACGCACGAGTGCGGCTCGATGTACGCTTGGTGAACTTTGCCCGTTGTAAACGTATTCTCGACGATCAGGTCCGACTCCTGGAATCCAAGCTCGACGTTTCCTTTCTTCCAGGAAATGTAGATAAAAACATTGCTGGGCGCGTCGAGCTTGGCCGGGAGGCCATTGTAACTGGCGACGTCCGGGTGAATCAGCGGAGCTGCGGGACTCATGGCCTCTACAGGGTCCAGCACCGGCTCCAGCTCTTCATATTCGACCTCGATCAGATCGAGCGCCTGCTCGGCAATCTCCTCGGTCTCGGCCGCGACTGCCGCGACCTTTTCACCGATGAACCGAACCACGCCATCGCCCAGTATGGGCATGTCATACACCCGCC
>JACPSF010000284.1:0-6563 GCA_016193385.1 Deltaproteobacteria bacterium | reverse complement strand
TCTTCGCCGGTGATGACGGTCTTGACTCCGGGGACCCGCAAGGCCCGGCTCACGTCGATGCGCTTGATCCGTCCGAAGGGAATGGGGCTTCTCAAAAGCTTTCCCCAGAGCATCCCGGGTAGGACTACATCGACCGCGTAAACCGCTTGGCCACTAACCTTATACTCGCCTTCCACTCTTGGTGTCGGTCTGCCCACGACTCGCTTTGCCATGATCACTCCACCTTCAATTTTAATTCAAAATTTCAACCGATTGTCATTAAAGGACTGAGCGATGAGTGCTGAGGACTGAGTGGAGAAGGGGGCATCTTTCTCAGTTCTCAGTCCTTGTTACTCAGTTCTACTTCTTATAGAGCTGTTTGATGAACCCCGACGCTTCCAGCTCCTG
The DNA here is from genome assembly GCA_016193385.1 of Deltaproteobacteria bacterium. The sequence goes on along the minus strand of JACPSF010000284.1, from coordinate 6,176 downwards.
CACGAAACTCATGTCCACGAAGCTCTTGGGATCGGCGGCCGCGGCCTTTGGATTGCGCGGCGCCATATCATCCAACAGGGTCTTGACACCTTCAGGAGTAGGGTAGGGTGCTTGGGGGAACACTCCGCTGTAGGCTCTGTAAGCCCTCTCCAGACCTTCCGGATCAGTCAGCCTCAGATTCTTGCTAAAGATCGCTTTAGAGGCCTCCTTTTCCGTCCTCAGGAAATGAAGGGCCTCAGTCATAGCCCGGGCGAACCTTGCCAACACGGGGCGCTTCGACTTGATGATAGCCTCCCGCGTAAGGACCGCATTCCACCAGAACGGTATTTTCAGGGAACCGATGTCCAGCAGGTCCCTAAAGCCCAGCTTTTCCGCCTCCCGAACAAAGGGCTCGGGCATGATCGTAAACTGGACCAGGCCTTTTGAGAGAGCCGCAAATCTTTCCGGGTTGCCTCCGGCAGCAATAATCTTGGTGTCCTTGTCGGGATCGACTCCCATCCTTCTCAAAGCGAGGCGCAGCCCGAGATCCGACGTGCTCCCCAGACGGTTGACTCCGCCAGTTTTCCCCTTGAGCTGTTCCGCGCTGGTGATGGATGAAAGCGTGATAATGTGATCCACAAAGGTGGGGACCATTCCCAGGATCATGACCACGTCCGCGCCGGCGAGGCGGGAACTTACCAGTGTGGTGACTGAAGTCACGATGATGTCCAACTCGCCGGCCAAGAGCGCCTGCAGGGCTGTCGGGCTGTTGGTGATGCTGATGACCTCGGCATCGAGGCCTTGCTTTTTCAGGAAGCCTCTTTCCTGAACCACCCAGATCGGGCTATTGGCGGGGCTCGCCCCCGCCCAGGCAATGCGAACCCTTTCTTGGCCGAAGGCCTGACCTGCAGGTGCCAGGAAACCGACAAGGGCGATAAGGGCAACGGCTATCCCGCTAATCGTTTTATGCATGGGTTTGGCCTCCCATCGAAAGATTTTCACGGCGCAACGCTCCGGTCCGACCAGGAATTAGCACAGTAAATCTCGGGAGGTCAAGCTGTGGAGGTCGGTGGCGCTTCTGGTATAATTTTTGCCGATGCCTTCTCTCGAAGAAAAGCTGGAAAGCCTTCCCCTGCGGCCCGGCGTCTACCTCATGCGCGACCGGGAGGCAAAGGTGATTTACGTGGGCAAGGCCAAAGACCTGAGAGCCCGGGTGCGGGCCTACTTCCGCAGCGGCGATGGTCGCTCGCAGATCCAGTTCCTGCTTCGCCGGGTGGAAGATATCGAGACCCTGGTTACGGCCAACGAAAAAGAAGCGCTGATCCTGGAAAACAATTTAATCAAGCAGTACAAGCCGCGCTATAACATCCGCCTGAAGGACGACAAAAGCTACCTCAGCATCAAGGTAACCGTGCAGCATCCCTGGCCGAGAATCTTTGCCACCAGGAAGATCGTCAAAGATGGAAACCGGTACTTCGGCCCTTTTTCCTCCGCGATCGCGGCGCGGGAGACGCTCGACATCATCGAGAAGCATTTTCTGCTGAGGAACTGTACGGACTACAATTTTAAGAACCGCACCCGGCCGTGCCTGCAGTATCAGATCAAGCGCTGTCCGGGCCCGTGCGTTTTGCCGGTGGATCCGAAAGAGTATCGGGAGCAGGTGAGGCAGGCGATTCTATTCATCGAGGGCAAGAGCCAGGAGCTGGCCGATGAGCTCAAGCACCTGATGAAGGAGAAGGCCGGCGCCCTCGAGTTCGAGGCTGCGGCGAAGATCCGGGACCAGATCCAGGCCGTCGAAAGGACCGTGGAAAAACAGCGGATGGTCTCCCATTGGGGCATCGATCAGGACATCTTCGGTCTCTACCGGGAAGGCGGCTTTATCGAAGTACAGGTTTTATTTGTGCGCCAGGGGAAGCTCACCGGGAATCAGTCCTATTCCCTTGAGGACCTGGACTTCTCCGACGAGGTGGTTCTGGAGTCGCTGCTGACTCAATTTTATCAGGGCGCCCGCTTCATTCCCGATGAGATCCTGCTTCCGGTCGAGCTGGAAGACCGCAAGGTCCGGCAGGAATACCTGAGCGAGCGCAAGGGGAGAAGAGTGTCCATATTTTCCCCCCGGCGAGGGGACAAGCGCCAGCTTGTCGAGATGGCGGCGCAGAATGCGCGGCAGAGCTTTTTCGAACGCCACGACCAGGAAAAGGAGCGGGAGAGGATGCTCTTGGAGCTCCAGCAGCAGCTGCGGCTCCGGCACTATCCGCAGCGGATCGAGTGCTTTGATATCTCAAACATTCACGGCTCTCATGCGGTGGGCTCGATGGTCACGTTCTTCAACGGTGAGGCGGATAAAAACCGCTACCGCCACTACCGCATCCGTACGGTCGCTTCGGCCTCAGGCGGAGATGATTTCGCCATGATGTACGAGGTGCTCAAGCGGCGCTTCAGCCGCGGGCTCGGCGAAGGGGACCTGCCGGATCTGGTGGTCGTGGATGGCGGCAAAGGCCAGCTCGGGATGGCGCTGGCAGCGATGCGTGATCTGGGGGTTAAGGATGTCGATGTGGCTGCGCTAGCCAAAATGCGCGTCCAGCGCTCGGCGCGCAGCCCCGAGATCCAACGTTCCGAGGAGAGGGTCTTTCTCCCCGGCCAGAGCAATCCGGTGATCTTAAAGCGCAACTCCAATGCCCTTTTTCTGCTCCAGCGGGTGCGAGACGAGGCGCACCGTTTCGCCATAACGTATCACAAGCAATTGCGGACGCGGCAAACCCTCTACTCGGCCCTGGACCGGATCCCGGGCATCGGCGGCGCGCGCAAAAGGGCGCTTCTGCGCGCCTTTGGCAGCATCAAGCGGATCGAAGAGGCATCTTTGGAGGAGCTGCTCAAAGTCCCCTCGATGAACGAGAAGATCGCGCGGGAGATTCTCCAATCTCTGAAGTCGTTTTCTACTTAGGGACCCTTCATGCCTTCAGCTGATTCCGGCCCTTCACCCGTAGGTTTTTTGGTGAGATACCCCTCCGGTTGGCTTATCGTCCCGACCTTATCCCTTCTCCTCGGCCAGGCCTTGGCTGCGGCGCCGTTGGTCCTGCCGCTTTCATCCTTGAGTCTTTTCGCGGTCCCGCTCTTTTTCCTTTTCCGGCCAAGGAAAAGGGCCTGGGCCCTTCTCGGCATCGTCGCCGGGGCGGCCTTGGCTCTGGGTTATGTCAGGCACCGTCAGATTCTCCATCCAAGCTTCTCTTCTCATCACCTACGTTCCGTCATGAGCGAGGGCGCCCAGTTCTATCTCGAAGGGACTCTCGACCGGGAACCTGAAAAGCTCGCCCAGCGCAGCCGCTGGGTGGTGCGGTCCGAACGCATGTGGCATCCCACGGGAGCCCAGGAGATCACGGGTTCTATTCAGATTACCCTCAGGCAGGCGAGACGGGAGTGGCGCTACAGGGACCGGATACGATTGTGGGTGCGTCCTCTCCTTCCTCGTCCTTCGGGCAATCCTGGCAGCTTCGATTATCCGTCTTTTCTCGCCCGGCGACAGATCTATGTGACTGGTTTTCTGGAGAATGATGAGGGTGTGGAATTGCTGGCCCGGGGTCCTCCAGGTCTATGGAACACGATGGAACACTTCCGCAGAGAGATCCGCCGCTTCATGGAGCGGAGCTTCTCGCAGGACAACGGCGCTCTGATGAAGGCGCTGGTGGTCGGCGACATGGGCGGGATTTCCAAAGGGGTACGGGCGGATTTTACCGCCGCAGGAGTGAATCACGTCCTTTCTATCTCAGGCCTGCATGTAGGAATGCTCGGCGTGGTTGTTTTCTTCGTGGTTCGGCTTCTGGGCTCCTTCAGCACGACTCTGCTGTTGCGCTGGAATCTGCTTAAGGTGGCCACCTTTTTTTCTTTCGTCGCTGTTCTCTTTTATACGGCCCTTGCAGGCGCGATGGTGCCCACCGTGCGTTCAGCGATTATGATCGGCGTCTATGAGTTGGCGGTGCTCTTGGATCGGGAAGAGGAACTCTTCAGCAGTCTGGCCTTTGCCGCTCTGCTCATCGGCCTTGCCTGGCCCGGAGTGATCATGGACATCTCTTTTCAGCTCTCTTTTCTTGCGGTCTTTTTCATCATCTGGGGATTGCGCAAGGTGCAGATGTGGTGGCCCGCGCAGCGGCGGGACGAACTGCCTCAGGAGCGGAGCTGGTTACGCCGCAAGCTGCGCCAGGTCGGGCTCTATCTCGCGGTGCCGATCCTGGCGACGGTCGGGACCGGGCCGATGATCGCGCATCATTTCGGCCATCTCTCATGGGCCGGTTTTCTCTCAAATCCCGCGGTTGTTCCTCTGGTGGGGTTTGCGGTTGTGCCTCTGGGTCTCCTGATTGGATTTTTTTCTCTGCTGGCTCCGGGTCTGGCGCTTCCGCTGGTCTGGCTGGCCGAACGCCTTCTCTCTCTGACCCATGGGGTGGTGGGTTTTCTTTCTCGCCTCCCTTTCGCCAGCACTGCTGTTCCCATACCCAACCCCGCGGAAGCGGCAGCGCTCTACTGCCTGATCCTTGCCCTTTTGCTTGTAAAGCGGAAGAGCCATGTCATCGCCGTGCTGGGAATCTTTTCTATTGGGATCCTCGCCGACGGCGTCTACTGGTGGCAGGAAAGGTGGAATCGGCGGGAGCTGAGAATCACCTATCTGAGTGTGGGGCATGGCGATGCCGCGGTGGTTGAATTTCCCGGCTCCAAGGTGCTCCTCATCGATGCCGGCGGGACGGTCACTGGGGAATTTGATACTGGAGAGGCGATTGTGGCGCCCTTTCTGCGCTCGAGAAAGATCCTAAGGGTCGATTATCTTGTCGTCAGCCACCCCAGGGTGGATCACTACGGGGGGATGAGGACCATCGTGGAGGAGTTTGCGCCGTCAGAGTTCTGGTCCGGACCCAGCAAGGGCAGAACTGTTCGATACGAGGATCTTGAGGAGGCTGTGAAGAGCGCAGGATTAAAGAGGGTCTATCTCTCCAGCCGCGATCCGTGTCGCCGCATTGAGCAAGTGAGGATCTGTGTTCTCTACCCGGCGGAGGATAGGACCGGCGATACCTCTGTGGTCTTGCGCTTAAGCTTTGGCCGAGCGCATTTCCTCTTTGCCGGAGATGTCGATCGAAGAGATGAAAAGGTTTTGCTTCAAGAGGGAGCGGATCTATCCAGCGCGGTCATCAAAGTGCCGCGCCACGGCAGCCTTACTTCCAGCACGGAAGATTTCGTGGCCGCGGTTAAACCCAAGCTAACAATATTCTCCGTGGGGCATCGCAATCTCTTCGGCCTGCCGCGTCAAGAGGTGGTTTCCCGCTATTCCGCGGCCGGAGCCGAAGTTCTCCGAACGGATCAGGATGGGGCGATCACGATCGAGACCGACGGCAAGAATGTCCGCTATCGGACTTATCTCGGCAACAAATCGGGACAGTTCACCTCTTGAGGGTGGCACGGGCGCTCCACCACTCGATTGACACGCTTGATCTTCTAGCCTACTGTTGCGCCTGGAATCAGACCGTACAAATCCATCCCAACTTTAAGGAGGCGCAGTATGGAAAATCAAAGATACGATTATTCGCCCATTATCCGACGGCGGCAGCTCCTATGGCCCAACCGTGCGAGGATCGCGCTCATGGTGGCCCCCAACGTCGAATATTTTCACATAGATAAAACCATCCCGGGAGCGCCGAGCCCCCATTTGCCCGACGTGGGCGGTTACGCGCTACGGGACTATGGCTCTCGCGTGGGCGTTTTCCGCGTGATGGACGTGCTCGACAGGCACGCCATCCGGGCAACGGTCCTGCTCAACTCCGATGTCTGCGAGCGCCATCCGGCGATCATCGAGGAGGGAGTGAAGCGCAAGTGGGAATGGTTGGGGCATGCCATGACCAACAATCTACGAGTCCAGGACTATCCGCGCGAGGAGGAACGGGCGGTCATCCGGCAGGTGAAGGAAACCATTGCCGGAGCCACCGGAAAAGCGCCGCGCGGGTGGCTCGGTCCCGGAGGCGCAGACGAAACGTTCGATACCCTGGACCATCTGGCCGCGGAGGGCTTCGATTACACGTGCGACTGGGGCTGCGACGACCAGCCGGTGCCCATGCGGGTCAAGAGCGGCCGGATGCTCGCCATACCCTACCAGCAAGGCATCAACGATATCCGGACGCTGTTTTACGGCAATATCACGCCCGAGAGTTACTACCGGA
>JACPSF010000109.1 GCA_016193385.1 Deltaproteobacteria bacterium | reverse complement strand
GTAGCGGGAAAGATCCTGACGAAATTGCCGGCACCAATACCGCCGCCTGGGCGAATCTGTGTGGCACTTCGACCCCGAGTGTCCCCGAAACGAGCGCTGCGATTAACGGTGCCGCCAGTGGAGAGTGCAGTGGCTCCTGTGCTACTCCTGCGGCCGGAACAACGATCGGGACCAATAACGGCATGCAGCAGTCAGTGTTCGACTTGCTCGAAACGAAATTCAAAGAGAAGTTCGAGTTCAGCGGGACGTACACGGTCACAGACAGTACGGGTACTTCCACCTATACAGGTCGCGGATGGAAGGTCTTCGTCCCCGTGATCGAGACCGAATGCCCGCCTAAGGCGATCAACGGGGAGCATAAAATCGTCGGCTGGACAGAGATGGTCATTTCGCAAGTCATCAACCACGGAGAGTGTGCAGTAAGCAACGCTGCCGACACCAATAGCTGGCCACTGTGCCCGCCCCCGAAAAACTCCGGCGAACTAGTGCCGAACCGGCGTGCGGTCTTTGGTTACTACAACTGTACTTATGTTAAGTCGGTTGCCAGTCGGGAACCTGGACCCAGATCGGCTCTCGGGACAAAACTGCGGCTCGTGCAATAACGGGGTCTTCACATCATGAAGAGTCATAGTGCGGCCCGGGGAGTACCATGCGGCGCCGAGGCTGATCCCCGACTCCGCTTCGGGGAAACCGCTATCCAGAACGAGGTAGCGTGTGCCCTCGCCCTTCTCCGCCAGCCGGTGTCCGTAGCCTGCATCCTTGGCCTCGCCTTGGCCCTGTCCGTCGTCGCCTTCCTGCGATTTGGGTGGACGCCGCAGTTGTGGGGTCTTGTCCCGCTGCTCATAGCGCTTGCCGTGACCATTGTTCTGGACCTCCGAGCAAAAACCATCCCCGACGTTGTTACGTTACCGGGGATCGTGTATGCGCTAGCCCTCGCCGCGGTCGTGGAGAGTCCCCCTCTCCGGGAGGCGGTGCTCGGCGCCCTCACAGGTGGCGGGGTACTCCTCCTGCTGGCGGTGGTAAGTCGCGGGGCCGTTGGTGGGGGCGACATCAAGCTGATGGCGATGCTAGGTGCCGCGCTCGGCTGGAGGGGAGCGCTGGTGGTACTGGCGTTCTCACAGGTGGCGGCGGCCCTCGTCGCGCTGGGCCTGCTCATCGCACGCCGGGCAGGGAGGCGGGACCCCTTGCCGGTGGGAGCGGTCATTTCCCTCTTGGGCGCGGTCATGCTCCTCGGCGGATCCTGAGAGGGGTCCGACCCCGCATCCTTCGCTACAGCTTTACATAATCTTCGAGCTCAAGGTGGAGTGTAGCCGGGGTCTTTCACTTTGACCTTAGTGAAGTTGCCGCGCAGTGTATCATTGAGTGTCGGACTCGGGAGGTATAAGGGTTAGGTTTAGCGGTCAGTCTAGAGGATTCGAAGAAAGAAAGCCCGTTCTCCCACAGGGGAAGGATCGCGGGGGCCGGGGTTAGAAGCGACAATCTAAACAATCCTGGTAGACGGGCGCCGGGGTCGGGCCGTTAGTTTCTTGACAATCTTCGTTTGTAACGGATGTCGTCTCCGGAAGTTCTCGCGTTTGTCGGCGTCGGTCGTTAGGCCCTCCTGCGCGGGTGCTATTATAGGGTCGCCGTACCGGAGAGTAGAGTGGCGCCGGATTCTCCGTTCATCTGGAGTCTGAATCAAACGGGGATTGTTGTGATGCCTTTGATGCCCCGAAAATCCCTGTCGAAGGTTGCCACATGACTCGAATCATGCCGGCGCGCTACGGTAACGATGGCGGCATCCGTGAAGCTGAGTTTTGCCCCTGCTTGGCTACGAAATGTCTCAAGGGTGTCGAGAAAAAGTTCCGAACAGGGAACGAAGTCGAGTTCACGAGCCTGCAGTAGCGCTGTCCCCACGGTCAAAGCCACCGAAAGGCCGCGTCGAGCGAGCAGGACAGTAACAACTTCCAGAAACACGTATTCAAGCAGAATCGCACGTCCCCACTTCTCGGTTATCAGCTCATCCATGGCGCGGGCTGCAGCAGAATGGTGTACATCGCGTGAGTTGTGAAAGGCAATGAGAAAACTTGAATCAAGAACGACCATTGCTTTGCTGCCCTAAGCTCCGTAGACGATGGTGTCGATTTTCTCGCTGAGGCGTTCGTTTCCTTTCGGATAGTTTTCGGGGGTAAGATCTCGAAGGCTACCTTGCTTGGTTAGAAGATCAGGGCGCGCGAGATAGGCACGGATTGCCTCGTTCAGCATTTCTCCAACGGTCTTCCCTGTCAACGCCGCTCTGGCTTTCAGTTTCCTATAAGCCGCTTCATCAAGTTTACGAATCGTAGTGTCCATAGTGTGCGATGTAACACAAGCGTTCTTAGTATTCAAGATGCACCCGCCTTTCCGGAAGAGGGGAAAGAGGGTCAAAACTGGGGGGGGCAGGTCACCTCATTCATGGTGCGAACAGGACATACCCGTTTAGTTTTTTCTTGCCGACATCTGTCAGAAACCTATTCCCTTCCGCATAGGAAGAAAAACTTCCGACGCGAAGGTGAACCGGCCCGTTCTCCCCGGCCATTCTGATAGATGTACTGTATCCATCCCGTTCAAACATTGACGACCAATGCTCCGCCTCAGCCAATTTCGCAAGCGAGAGCTGGACCACATATCCCCGCAGGATTTTTGTTTCAACCGGCCGCTTTGCCTTCAGCTCTTTTGCAGGAGGCCTCTTATCCTTAACGGTCTCCGAGGGAACAGAAACGACTTCCGGTCTTTTCCCTTCTGCCTTTGCACCGGACGGGCTAGGGAGGCCGGATTCCTTCACATCTGGCCTACCTGGTTTGCTCCCTTGAGCAGTCTCTAAAGGAGCAGAAACGACATCCGGCCTTTTCTGTTCTGGCACTGAGCCGGACGGGCTGGGGAGGTCGGATTCCTTCACATCTGACCTACTTAGTTTGCTCCCTTCAACTTCTCTCGATTGGAGCTCAAGTTTAAGACCAGGCGCCGGTTGGGTATATTGGACCTGCGTGGCGGGCTCGCCTGCTCGCATAGCATAAGTAGCCGCCCCGGACATAACCTCTTCCTGGCTGATTTGGCCCGAAAGAAGTTTCTGGGCCTGATCCTTGGGAAGATATATCACACCTCGTTCCAGGTTGACCCGTGATCCTGAAGTAGTCCTCCAAGAAAAGTTTAAACCGTAGCCCGCGACAAGCTTGTCGTCGGAGATATCGGTGTCGCTCGAAAGAATACTTAAAAGTGCTGATGCGTAGCGGGAGAACAGGAACCGGAGCTTTGAGGAGAAATTAGCCTTTTCGTCAAAGACATTGGGAACCGATACAATTACTTCCAGATATCTCTCGTCGGGAGATTTGGCGGATGCGTGCGAAAAGAAGCCGATGCTTTTGATGGACAAGTTAGTGTCGGCAAACTGCAATGTCTCGGTTGCCGGATCGCTAACTATCTGCACTAGAAGCTTTTGAAGATTGGTCTCATATCGGCTCGCCAGATTTTTGCCTTTCGCTGTTGAGTAGTAAAGAGGATCAGGGACGAGTGACTGTTTCGCGAAGCCTTTAGCCCCGCCCTCTTCTGCGACGGCAGACGGTTCTTCCAAAGTGCGTAATGCGGGAAGGCCACAGGCAGTCAATGCTAACATGAGCGCCAAGGCCGGCACACTCAATATCGGGTAGCCTTTCATTGGCATCCTCCAGCAAGCCTCCTCTGACTTCGTATCGTGCGAGCCAAAACCGTAGCGGAGGTATCCATTGCCGCCTAAACTAATCGGTAAGAGCCCACGAAGTCAAGAGAAAATCAAAGGGGGGTGTCGTAAAATCCCGAGGAACCGCAAGGTTCCCTGCGGGTTCGAGTCCGGCTCCGGGCACCAGAAATCACCCCCGATAATTCCCCTTTCCTTTTCCGATCACTCTCCGCTATCCTGAAGCATGTTTCGAGACATTTAAGGAGTGTGCCATGATCGCCTTCGCCGCTCAGCTAAGCCGGGGACCGTTGGATGAACTTTCCTTCCATTTTGCTCCGCAGTTCGTGTTGTTTGCCGCCGTCAAACTGGGTGTTTTCTCCGCCCTGGAGGAGGGAGCCAAAGACTTTGAGGCTATCGCCTCGGCTACGGGATGTTCCCCCAGGGGAATCCGGATGCTTTTAGATTGCACGGCGGCCCTGGGGTTACTGGAAAAAAAGCGCGACCTATACGGGTTGAACCGTTTTTCTCGAAGGTATCTTGTGCCTTCGAGCGAAGATTACGTGGGGCAGGTTTTTATGTAC
>JACPSF010000283.1 GCA_016193385.1 Deltaproteobacteria bacterium | reverse complement strand
CGCCTGATCCAGTGAAGCCTGGGGAATTGATTACCTACACATACAAGGTGACTAATCATGGCACGGACCCTCTTTCATTGGTACAGCTTAGCACCTTGGTGCCAGACCACACCAGCGCCGTTGGCACTAGTGGCGGTAGCTGCTGTGACCTCCTGCCCAGCCCAGCAGGCACCAATGTCAGCTGGAGTTTTAATACCATTCTTCCTGGAGAGAGCCTTACGGTGGGGATGATGGTACAGGTGGATTCGGGTCCCAACGCACCCTCTAATGGCACTCTTATCTCCAACAGCGCCCAAGCGCGGGATGGCAGTGGGCACGGGGATGACGCTGGTACGGTTGGAAGGGTATGTGCGGCCGGTGGGCCAGGATGTGATCATGTGGGTTCGGACACTAGCAAGCCTACTAACGTGCAGGTAAGTGCCCCGACTAGTGGGCAAACAATCTCCGGGACTTTCACGCTGAAGGCCACAGCTCAGGACAACTCTAGCACGATCCAAAAGATGGAGTTCTACGTTGACTCAGATAGTAGTCCGGCCTGTATGGACACCACACCGAAACCTTCCGGCTCCACCTTCCAGTGCAACTGGGATACTACCACCAAGGCTAATGGCTCTCATGAGGTGAAGGCCAAAGCACACGACCCATCTGGCAACTCGGCTCTCTCTTCTGCGATCTCCTTCACGATCAACAATGTTGTGCCCACCTTCTTTACCCTCACAGTTGTTAAGGCAGGGTCTGGTGACGGCCCAGTGACTGGCACAGGGATCAACTGTGGCTCAACCTGTCAGGCCTCGTTTAATAGCGGTGACTCTGTGACTCTAAATGCGACGGCAGATCCGGGCTCGACGCTGACTGAATGGACCGGATGCGACTCCGTGGTTGCCTCCTGCACCGTGACGATGAACAGTAACAGGACGGTTACGGCTAAGTTTTCAAAGACGATATGGACTGACGACCCCATAATCCCCCACGCTACGCCTGTAAGAGCCGTACATATCACTGAATTGTGCCAGGCTATCAATACATTAAGGTCGCAAAGCGGCGTTGGATCTTTTTCCTGTCCCTCGCTGATCGCTGGGGCTGCGATTCAGGCAGCGCATATTACGGGCTTGAGGGCGGCCCTAGATGCGGTATATCTTGCCAAGACGGGGAAGCCCGCTACCTATCCTACCGATCCAGGTACAGATCGGAGTGCACTGGTCGGAAAGGAGATCAAAACGGCTCACATTCGAGAGATCCGAAACGCCGTGAGGGGTGTGGAGTGATGGGCAATCAAGGCGAAGGGTTTGATGTAAAACTAACTTAGATCGGAGGACAAAGACATGGGTAAAATAAAATACGTGAGTCGACTGTGGGTGTTGAGCCTCATGCTCTTTTTGGCAGGTGGACCTTCTTTTTCCTATGCCCAGTGGACGGACTGCGGAGGCAATCGTTGCACCGCGGACAATGTCGGTATTGGCACAACAAGCCCCGCTTTCCCACTCCAAGTGGAATCCGCAGCATCTATCGGCGCCAATCTTACAAGTAATAGCACCGCTTCGTACGTTACGTTCTCGGACGCGGGGTCAACGGATGCTCAGCAAGTCAGAGTGGGTTCTTCAGGAAATGATTTGACATTTTGGGCCGGCGATACGAGGCGTGCGACTATAACGAGCAGTGGCAATGTTGGTCTCGGGACGGCAAATCCGTCTAATTTTGTCTCGGGTCCGACTGTGCATATCAAGGGTGCTAGTCCTGCGTATACTTTTGAGGAAAGCGATGGGACATCGAACAATAAATTGTGGGACCTGTTTGCTAATGCAGGGCAGTTTAGGGGTCGGGTCCTAAGTGATGATGGAACGTCGGATTCTGACTGGCTGATGGTAATACGGTCAGGGGCTACGATCAGTTCTGTCAGTTTTCCAGACGGCAACGTCGGCATCGGGACGCCGAACCCTACATCCAAATTACATGTTGCTGGCAATGCGACATTTACCGGCACGGTGACAGGGACCAATATCGCTGCCCAGTACCAGGACGTTGCCGAATGGGTCCCGACTTCTGACTCCCTCGCTTCCGGCACCGTCGTGGTTATCGATCCGATAAAGAATAATCGGGTTCTCCCCTCGGCCCAACCCTATGACACTCGGGTTGCCGGTGTGGTCTCCGCGCGGCCTGGGATTCTATTAGGAGAAGCTGGAAACGGCAAAGCGAAAGTGGCCCACAGTGGCAGGGTCAAGGTGAAAGCGGATGCCCAATATGGGCCAATTGGTGTCGGGGACATATTAGTGACCAGTGCGACCTCCGGCTATGCGATGCGCTCGGCGCCGGTCGAGGTTAATGGGGTTTCAATACATCGCCCAGGAACGATTTTAGGTAAAGCCCTTGAGCCGCTCAGGGAAGGAAAGGGGGAAATTCTCGTCCTTCTTACGCTCCAGTAAGAGAAGGACAGATTTGTAGTTTGTCGAAGTTTTGAGCTGACTATGCTGGGAAGTTCGGCTGCGGCCTGTTTTTCCGTAGATCGGCGAGAATCTCGTCCATTTTCTTTAGGCGGCCGGAAAAATCATGCGGGCCGGAGAAGCGGGCCTGCTGGTAAAGCGAGGTGAATTCCTCGACCAGGCCGTTTCCTTGCATGCCAACTCTTCGGCTGAACTCATCCGGAGTCTCTGCGGGCTTCTTCTTGAGTCCCCTTTTGGCGCAGAGAGTTAGCAAGCGGCGGTAGCGTTTGGTCGCCGCGTGGAGAGCGTTACGGGGCGGGCCATTTTTTCTTCCCCTCAGGTTCTTTAGTCCCATCCATCCCAAAGCGAGGGCCGCCATCGCAATCCCTAATTCCAGCCATCCTTTCCCGCTGGTGGAAAACCGTGCGGTAAGGTCGCGCAGCGAAAAGCCGCGGCTGGTCACTCCCAGCCACTGATGGGGTTGCCTGAGTGCCTTGAAGAGCTGATACTGGTCGGCAAGGCCGAAGTTAATGACATAGCGATACCAATTCAGGCGCAGAAAATCGGCGAAGTTGGTGAGCGGGCTAAAAAGCGCCTGGGCTCGCCCCCTGGGCACCGACGGGGTGGGATCCAGAGTCACCCAACCTTGACCCGGGAGATAGGCCTCCACCCAGCTGTGCGCGTTCGACTGGCGGATGAGGTAGTATTCTCCGTAAGGGTTCCACTCCCCTCCGAGGTAGCCATTGACCACGCGCGCAGGAATCCCCAGCGTGCGCAGCATAATCGCCAGCGCCGAGGCAAAGTATTCGCAATTTCCTTGCTTGACGTCGAATAAAAAAGCCGCCAGGGGATCTTCATCCCCTACCGGAAGAGCTTCCAGCGTATAGCGGTAGTTTTCTATGAGAAAGCGCTCTAGGGCGCGGGCCTTTCCGCCCTCGTCCCTCAGGCCCTCCGTGAGCCGGCGCGAAAGCGTAACAATACGAGGGTGGAGAGTGGGGAGCTGAAGAAAGTTGCCGTCTGGCGGACTATCTTTCCAGCCTGGCTCGGTATAGGAGAGGACCTCGTAGGAGATCTGGAACGGGAAGGGTTGGAGCGCGAGGACGTTTCCTAGCGAGTCGCGAAAGAGGTAGCCCAGTCTGCCGAAAATCATCAGCGGCTTGTCCAGGGCGAACAGAACCGGCGAGCCCGTGGGCTCGAGGATGATCTTTTGACGGATCAATGGGGCGCGTCTTTCCGGCGCTTCTCCAAGCCGATAGCCCTCTCCGATGCGCCTCACAGGGACGCCCTCGTTCGTGCTCTTTTCCCACTTTCTCCCATCGAAGTGATCGAGCGCGACTCCTCTCCAGTAAAGCTCTTTTTCACCCTGGGGGCGGGGTTGATCGAGGCTTACGCGCATGGCGACAGCGCCATTTTTCTGAATCTTCGAGACCTCTCCCAGGGTGAGGCGGTCGGAGAATCCAACCACCGCCCCTCCGCTGGCCCAGAGGTCTCCTAGCAGGCCTACTCCGAAGCGCGGAAAGGTGATGAAAAGGGCGAGGGTGAGGAGGAAGAGGATAATGTTGATGCTCCCCACCAGCCTGAAGAGAGGCCAGCCCAGCAGCCGAGCCTCTTGATCCGGATCTTTGCCTACGGTTTCCGTTCCCTCTTTCAGTTGGGAGAGCACAAGGACCCACGGCGCGACAAAAAGATAGGCCACGAAAATAGCCGCAAAAAATACCTCCACACTAAGGGCCGATGCCGCAACTACGCTGAAAAAAGACAGCAGGTAGAGCAGTGACCAATCCCGGCCCTTTTTGGGGCCCAGGAGCTTGACCGCCTGGAGCGCGAGAAGAAACTGGGCCAGAGCCAGTAGGGGAAGCTCCCTAAAGATGAAAACGGCCACTAAGGTATGCAGAAAAACGGCCACGAGGAGGATGTTTTGCGCTAGCGCGGGCAGGAGTGCTTTGCTTCCACGCACCTCCCGCAATGCCCCTAAGACGAAGCCGGCCCCTGCTAGCAGCAGATAGGGGAGGGAAATTTCCTCGGTGAGGAAGAGCCCGAACATGCCGAGGAAGATAAGCAGGTAAGAGGATAGAAGAAAAGTAAAGCGAAAGCTCATACCCGCACCCGCTCACAGCGAGGAAGAGAAGAAAACTCCCCGCCGATGAAAATACCCCGCCCTTCTCGCTGCGCCCGAGCGCGCCAGGCCTTAAACCCGTCGCCCTTTGCGGCTAACTCCACACCGTACTCGAATCTCTCCTCTTCCATGCGGCGGTTGTCGAAGAAAATAGGCCGGGGATGCTCAACCTCCTCGAGAAATTCCTTAACCATGAGCTGTCCCGCCCGGGCTGACGTGGGCCAGTGGATGAATCGATGATCATCCCCTGGCAAGGCGGGCCGGAAGCCCATGACCTCTTCTCCCCAGCGCCACCTCTTGCCTCCCACATTCTCCTTTCCCAGAGCCGATGGGCAAAGGTGTGCGACTTCCCTATGGGGCGGATAGACGATGAAGCTCTCCCGGGCCGGGATGATCCGGACCTTCTCAAAAAGGGCAAAAGGAAACCGGGTGCTAAGATGGATAGGGCCAAAATGACACTCCCCTCTTCTTTCCGCCTGAATGAGGTAGTGAAAGCTCCGGGATTCTCCCGGCCCCAGGCAGGACAGGTAGCCCAGAATACGTCGGGGGAAAAAATCACCTCCGTCGCTGACGGCTAAAGAGTAAGAGATCATTCGCCCATGGGAATTTCGCGCCTCTACCGTGACCGCAAAAGGTACGCGCGCGGTGATTTCCGAAGGGAGATGGCGCGTGACCTCGATGTGCCTGAGCACTTTTTCGGAGAGGATACCGGAGACGATGACCACGCTCAGAAGGAGAGCGAAAACCAGATAAAAGAGGTTGTGGCCGGTGTTCACCGCCACCAATCCGATGCTCAGCGCGAGAACGGAGAAAATCCAGCCCTCGCGGGTAAAATGGAGCCGCCTGCGTGGGTTGAGATAACCGCTTAGCCGTTGTGCGAGTGCTTTCATAGGGGCACGGTCACCTCTTCAAGCACTGCCTGGAGAATCTCCGCGGCCCGGCGCGTTTGGGCGACGCCGCTACCCGGATCGGCAAGGATAAGCCGGTGGGCTAAAACCGGAACGGCAAGCTCTTTGATATGGCGCGGCAACACATAGTCGTATCCTTCCAAGAGGGCAAGCGCCTGGGCCGCACGGTAAAGAGACTTGGCCCCGCGAGGGCTCGCGCCCAGGGAAATCGCCGGGGAGCTTCGGGTGGCCGATACGATATCCAGGACGTAATCGACCAGGCTCGCCTCTACCCGGATTTGCTCCGCCCGCGCTTGCAGGTCCACTACCTCTTCAGCCCACATGACAGGCTTGAGCTGCTCCGGAATCGGCGTACCGGTTACCACCTCGAGTTCCGCCGCGCGATCGGGATAACCCAAGGAGATGCGCATGAGGAAGCGGTCGAGCTGAGACTCCGGCAAAGGAAATGTGCCGGCAAACTCCGCGGGGTTTTGGGTCGCTAGGACCATGAAGGGCTGCGGGAGCGGGTAAGTTCGGCTGTCCAGCGTCACCTGCCCCTCATTCATGGCTTCCAAAAGGGCGCTCTGCGTGCGCGGGGTTGTCCGATTGATCTCATCGGCAAGTACGATATGGTGGAAAATCGGCCCGGCCTTGAGATGAAATTGCTGGCCTGCGGAATCATAGATCATGGTTCCGAGAAGGTCCGAAGGGAGGAGATCGCTAGTGAGCTGGATGCGCTGGAAAGAGCAACTGAGCGAGCTGGCCAGGGCTGCGGCCAGGCTGGTCTTACCCACTCCCGGGACATCCTCGATCAGAAGGTGTCCGCGGGAAAGAAGGCACACAATGGCCAGCCGGATAGCTTCGTTCTTGCCGCGGATAACCTGACTAACATTAGCGATCAGAGCGTTGAGTTTCTCCTCCATCGTGAGCCTACCTGCGCCGGGTTTGAAGTCAGGCTAAACTCGACTTCGGCGCAGACTGCGCAGCGGAGGACGTGAAGACGAGAAAAGAGGCAAAAAGCGGTGACGCGCATACGAACTGGCGGGTCTGTGGGACATCAGGGGAAATACCTCTCCTTAGTTGGCCGCTGTGCATACGAATAAACTTAAATTTACCACGATACTCTGTAAAAAGCGAAGCCGCGCTTTCCACAAGGGGCGCCCGAAGAGCATCCGGGGCGGCGAGGAGGCCCGGTTTATTTTCTATAGGCCTCCCACCAGGCAAGATAAAATATGATTCCCAGCAGCAGAATTATCACCAGAACAGGCACTAAAACCATCGAATTTATCCCCCCTTATGAATTTTCTACATAAGGCACGGCTACGAGCTGGTCCGATGCCGTCCGGACATCCTCGTACCAGAGATCGAGGAGCTTTTTAGCGATCGGCCCTGGCCTGCCGTCGCCGATGGGCTTGCCGTCCCACGCAACGACAGGAGCCACTTTGATGGAGCTGCCGATGAGCAGCATCTCCGCTGCCGCCTGCCCTTCTTCCACCGGGATTTCGCCCATACGGATTTCGCGCAGCTCGCCCCGCTCGACCAGCCGGCGGGCCAGATGGAGCATACGTTGAACGGTAATCCCAGACAGGATGGCATCAAAAGGAGGGTGGCGGAGTACCCGGTCGCGAGTGACGAAGGCCACGTTCATATTGGAGCTTTCCGCGATCATCCCACGCCCGTCAACGAAAACGCCGTTGTCTGCTCCCCGGTCTTTGGCTTCGAGGACCACCAGCACATTGGGAAGATAGTTGGTGGATTTGACGCGCGCGAAAAACGGCGGCTTGATAGGGACCGTGCTGGTTACGACTTTGACCCCTTGCGTATAATACGAAGCCGGGTAGCCCTCGCCGCCGAAGACGACGACGTAGAAACTGCTCCCAACGCATTCGCTCGGCGACAGGCCGAAGCCTCCCGGCCCGGCGGAGAGCCAATAGCGCACTGAGCCATCGCGCCGGCCGCTGGCGGACGCCGTCTCCAGAATAATCCGCCGCAGCTTTTCGGTCCCAAAGGGTAGCGGTATACGTGCCATTTCCGCTGAGCGCAAAAGGCGTTCCAGGTGCTGATCGAGCTGATAGAGCATCCCGTTTGCCAGCGTCGCCGTATCAAACACGCCGTGGCCGCGATGCACAATGTGATCGTCGAGCGGCAGGACCATCAACGCGGGGTCGTTCACGATCCCTCCCAGGATGCTGGAGTACATGGCATAGAAATTCACCGCCCGGGGATGCACCGCCCGGCGCAACCGCGCGATGGCCTCTTCGGTGGTTAAGATAGGGATCTCACTGGTCCTTGCCATATAGTTCCTCCTCAGACAGTTGAGAGGGGAGTGGCTTTTTTATGCGAGGAAGCCTCAATGCAGCTCGCTTGTCAGCTAAAGCACCACGAGGGCTCGGATGCGAGATGTTGCGACACCGAATGAGAATGCCGCGCTCTAAAAGCGGAGTGTAGGAAAAGATGGTCGGGGCGACTGGATTTGAACCAGCGACTTCACGGTCCCGAACCGTGCGCTCTACCAAGCTGAGCCACGCCCCGACCGT
>JACPSF010000282.1 GCA_016193385.1 Deltaproteobacteria bacterium | reverse complement strand
TCCGGTACTGGACGATCCACTGGACATCGATCACGTTGAGGTCGCCCGTAAGCATGAGCGACTCGGCGGAGAAATCGCCCTTCTCATATCGCGTCCGCTCGCCCGCAACGAGTGTACGAAAGCCGAATTCTTCTTTGAGCACGCGGGCCGTCGGAATGACATTTACCGTCTCGATGCCCAAAGGGAGCTTGAAGTGGAGCCCCGGGCCCGCCGTCCGATTCACCCGACCGAAGCGCTGGACCACTGCGGTCGCCTCCGGTGGAATCGTATACCAACTCGACCAGATGAGGGCGAGAATCACCGCGGCGGTGAGAATCGGGCCGATCCGGAGCGAGCCAAAGCCGCCGAACTGCCGCCGCATCTGGGTGACAAAATCCCCCACCTCTTCAGGCCATCGCCCGTTTGGCATATCTGCCTCCTTTCTACCGCGCCGGCGCGAGGCCGCGCGCGAAATGCGTATCCTCTACTCTTCTACACCGATTTTCTCGCGATGCAATATAGGCCGGCTGTTTTCCAATCGATTAGAGATAGGACCTGAAGAGAAGGTCTATAGCGAAGGAAAAAAGAAAATTACCATAATCACCCTATCCTCCCTCAAATCCCCCTTTCTCCCCCTTTGGTAAAGGGGGATTTAGCAGGCTGCGGAAGATTTAGCAGGCTGCGGAAAAAGTGATTTTCATGCTTCGAGAGCCTCAGCATGAACGGAAATTCGTCAATGTTTTCAACACCTGCTCCGTTCGCCCTGAGCGTGTCGAAGGGTGAACGGAGGCTTTTTCAGCAACCTGTTAGGAGAGCGAGAGGGGATTTGATGTCAACTTATTTAATTCCGTCACTCTAATACAAACGAAATAAATAGAGTGACATCCAAAAGAATGAGATTCTTCGCTTGCGCTCAGAATGACGCTTATTTTGTCATGCTGAACGCAGTGAAGCATCTCACACTGGATCGACGATGATGTACCATGACTTAATGCGTTTGTATTAGTAGAGCTTGAATCCGCCCCAACCGTATTCGCCTACGGGTTTTTCCGTGGCCGCATCGAAGATGTCGATGAGCATGAATTTTTCGGGATGGCCGGCAAGATAGTGGGAGAAGATTTCCACGAATTGCTCCTTGGTATTCCCATCGGCCTCGTAAAAACCTTTTCCCACATAAAGCCTGTGGGGCCGGCGGCTTCCGTCGAGCCTGATCCAAAAGCGGTAACCGTCAGACTGGAGCACCCCCAGCCACTCTTTATACTCCCTGACCTCGGCTTCCCATTTCTTAAACTCCTGGCCTTCAGCCGACCAGGGCAGCAAGAGCCCGAGAAAGAGGAGGCATACAACTTTCCTCTTCAAGGACTTCATCGCTGCCTTTCTTAGGCCCTTAGCGGACCTTGACCTCTACCCGGCGGTTCTTGGCCCGGCCGTCCCTGGTTTTGTTGTCCGCAATCGGCTTGGTCTCGCCAAAGCCGCGGGTCGTGATCCGATTGAGATTAATCCCTTTCTTGACCAGATAGTTCTTGACCGAAGCGGCGCGCCTTTCCGACAGCCCCTGGTTGTACCTTTCAGTCCCGATCCAATCCGTATGGCCCTCGAGCTCCACTCTCTTATCCGGATTCTGGTTAAGGAACTCGACGAGTCGATCCAGGATCTTCGCTCCGTCCGGTTTGATCGCCGTCTTGTCGAAATCGAACAGAACGTTGTCCAAAATAATGGACCTCTCCACCTTAGGAGCAGGCCTCGGCGCCGGGGGCGGTGGTGGTGGAGTTGGACGCGGTGCTGGCGGTGGTGGTGGAGGTGGCGGAGGTGGCGGTGGCGGTGGAGGTGGCGGAGGTGGAGGCGGTGTTGGACGTGGAGCCGGAGGTGGAGGCGGTGGAGGTGGAGGTGGTGCGGGTGGCTTGGGCTCTTCAGCAAGGAGATAAGCGAGTGTACCACAAGTCACCGCGCCTATGAGCGCACCGATGGGAACTCCCTGACCTTCACTGATTCTGTGGTCCCGGGAGTTGTGTGCTATGATTCCTCCGGCACCCGCTCCTACAACACCACAAGCGGCAGCGCCAGTGAGGGCGGCCTTCTGCCTGTAGGTCAACTGGGCACAGCCGCTAAGGAACACTCCAAGCACGACCAAGACAGCAACTTTCTTCAGATGCATTCAGATTCTCCTATGCAGTCTAGATTAGCGCCTCTCTATCGCAAAAAGGCCACGTTTGCAAGTAAGAAATGCGAGTTCTCTTGCAGCGGCTGGATGGCCGCTCCGAGCGGAAAATCCTCCGCAAAGTTTTCGCAGCGCTTTATTGACACGCGCTCATTTTCTATATACAAGGATCGGTAATGCTTTTGCCCTTGAAAACAGTGAGAGGAAACCATTTCCTGAGCATCGCAGGTGTGGCTTTGCTCCTCGCGCTCATCTCACTTCTCTTCCAACTCCCCGCAGAGACCGTCGGAAGAAGCAGCGGCTACGCTCCCGTCTATCAAATTCAGAAGGACTTCAGGGGCAATTACAACGGCAGATCAGCCATCGCGGTAATGAGCGAAACCGTTCAGCTCTCGCCTGGCATTCACGCTGGGTTCCTGGAAACCGACTACAAACAAAATCTCCGAGTTTGGCCCGTAGTTGCTTCGCAACTCATCCGTTCGCCTCCGTCCTTCAGACCGATCTGATTTTTATCTCTATCTAACCCTCTCTTGCAGGGTCGATACTCCATGCATGCTCCGAGCACGGGAGTGTTCGTCGGCCTGCGTTCGGGAACTCGATGGGTAAAGCCCAATGATCTCCCGAGCACTTTGGACGGAATAGGAGGTCAATTGATTATGAAAATGTTGAGCCGTGAAGAAATTTTGTATTTGGAGGAGAAGATAACTTCTTTGTTGGTGCCGGACCCTGTGCCGGCTGGGCAGTATTCAGAGAATTTTCAAAATCGACCCTTATGGCTACCCGAGAGAAGGCTCATGCTCGCTGTCTTGGACGATGCGATTATGTGTTACCAGAAGTACGTAACGGCACGGAAAGGTAAGGGAAACCGCCTGTTCCGCAAAGCCCAAGAGTGGATTTTTGAGGAGGAGAGCGATCGATTTTTCTCGTTTGAGAGCGTATGCGTTCATCTGGGTGTGGATCCCAACTACATCAGGAGGGGGCTTGCGCAATGGAGGATGCGAGCGCTAAGGCGGCTGAAAAAGGCGCGTGGAGATATTCCCCAGCGCCGCCTCAACCGGGTAGACAAAAAACGCCAGCTTCGGCCTGCCGCCTAGCGCTTTTGCCCAGAATCAACCGGTGTAAGGAGGAAGAAATGAGACATTTCGTGAGATCAAAAACGATCGAGCACAGCAACGTAAAAAAAATTGTTCCGTCCCCCGCTACGGCGGATCTTGGGCCACATACCCTGTCTGTAGCCCAGCTACAACGCTTGGACCGCGATAGCACGCTGTGGATGAACGTACCGCAGCATTCGCCAAGGCTCGATGCTCCCGACCTCTGCGCCATCGTTCTCGCCGGCGGTGAAGGAAAGCGATTGCGCCCGTTCGTCCAGCGCCTAAGAGGAGATGATTTGCCCAAACAATACGTCAAACTCGCCGGGGAGCGCTCGTTGCTCGAGACCACCTTGAGCCGTGTGGAGAGGCTGATTCGTCCGGAGCGAGTCTTTGTGGTGAGCAACTCTCACCATCTGAAGTATCCAGAAGCACGGAGACAAATTACTGAGCGCCCGCACGGAACCGTAATCCTCCAACCCGTGAACAAAGACACAGGTGCCGCCATTTTCGTTTCGCTCATGCACGTGCTGAAGCGTTACCCCGAAGCTATGGTCGCCATTTTCCCTTCCGACCATTTCGTCGAAAAGGACGAGCTTTTCATGGATTACGTTTACCTGGCCCATTATGCGGTGCAGCGGCACCCCTTGCGGCTGGTGCTCCTGGGTGCCCACCCCACCCAACCGGACCCGGACTATGGATATATCCTGCCCGGGGAGCGGCTGAGAAGCCTTTCGCCGTTCGACATTCACAAAGTGTCGGGGTTCATGGAAAAACCACGAGTGGAAGCGGCCCGGGCGCTGATCCGCAGGGGCATTTTGTGGAATACGATGGTTTTAGTGGCTCGGGGCAAGATCCTGCTGGACCTGTTGCAGAAAAAGTTTTCCGCAGGCTATAGTGCCTTTGAGCAGGTTTACCGGTATATCGGCTCCCCGTTTGAGCGCGCCAGCGTGCTGGAAGCTTACGCCCGTGTGAAGCCAATGAATTTCTCCAAAGATTTTCTCGAGGAGATCTGCCGAAACCAGCCCTCGCGGCTGCTTGCGCTTGCGCTGAAAGGCGTCCTCTGGAGCGACTTAGGCTGCGAGTCGCGCGTGCGACAGACCCAAGCTCATATCGGAGGTGGGATCTAGATACTCGTATCGTGTCGCCCCAAGGCGAAGCTAAATCTGGGCGACTCCTGAGAACGGGGAGAAAAGAAATATGCGCGAGATAGCACAAGTCTTTTGATAACCTATAGTGAAGGAAAAAAGAAAATTACCATAATCAACCCTATCCTCCCTCAAATCCCCCTTTCTCCCCCTTTGGTAAAGGGGGATAGAGGGGGATTTAGGAGAGCGAGAGGGGATTTGATGTCAACTTATTTAATTCCGTCACTATAATTCAGAAAATAAAACCCGATTGGGGCTCCTGAAGACGGTTTTTACATGGCTGTTGGTTAATCTCCAAGTTCTCAGTGACTGTGCCTCCTTCCGCGAGACGCATGAAAAACGGGGTCTTCGACAACTGTAGCACCGCATCCTTCAAGTTCTCTTTCTTGCTCGGTCAAAGATGACAGTGTATCTTTGTACCTGTGACCCCTTCAAGACGCAAACTCACCGTCTCGGTGATTCTCTCGACTGTCCCGGTTGTTGTTATTTTTTCTTATATCTTTCTTCATTTTTTGGTTCA
>JACPSF010000281.1 GCA_016193385.1 Deltaproteobacteria bacterium | reverse complement strand
GTCAAGCCATCTAAGAATCTAACCCTAGTCGGATTCGTTGCGTCATGAGAAAATCTAACCGAGTTGCTGCTTCATTTTTCGTTTCATGTTCTGTTGTTGGCGCTGTAATTTCTTGCTGAACGTCCAGTTTCTCCACGGCGACGGGTTTGTGGAACGGCTTTACCAATGAGGACTCATACCGGCCAATTTTCCACGCTCAATCCTGCGCGCTTGGGCTCAAATCTCGCACTATGACATTCGGTCGTTAAGCCCTCCCGCGCTTACAATTTCGCTTCTTAGTTTTGATTTTTGACCGCCTCAGGCCGGGGCCAGTTGACGTCCGTCTACCTGCGTGTTACACGTAAGTACGTGGAAAAACAAAACGTCACCCTTTCTATCCCTAAAGATGTCCTGCGCGAGGCCAAGCATCTCGCCGTTGACCGGGGAATCTCCCTATCGGGTTTTCTCGTCGAGGCGCTGGAAGAGCGAGTCAAGCGTCTTTCAGAGATGCGCCGGGCCGCCGAGAGGCAGCGTGCCCTCATGCGTCGCGGGCTAAAACTTGGAACTAAGGGCAAGGCCCGCTGGACGCGAAAGGATCTCCATGCCCGGTGAGTTCGTGGATACCAATATCCTTGTCTACGCCTACGATCGGACTGCGGGAAGCAAGTTCGAGCGCGCACGAGAACTGATGGAAAGGCTCTGGGACACTGGAGAAGGCGTGGTGAGCACTCAGGTACTTGAAGAGTTTTACGTGTCCGTCACCGGGAAGATTCCCCAACCTCTAAAACTCGAAGGAGCCCGGTATATTGTCGCCGATCTTGGAACATGGAGAGTTGTTCTTTTGGAAGTCTCAGACGTGCTAAAAGCAAGCCGACTGAGTGAGCGCTTCAGCCTTAGTTTCTGGGACGGTTTGATCCTTGCGGCTGCTCAGAAGGAAGATGCCAAGGTTGTATGGTCTGAAGACTTCAGCCATGGTCAGAACTACGACGGGGTCACGGTCCGAAATCCTTTCGTGACCTAAGCCTCCAGCGCCGATGGTACCATAAGGTCGCCTTTGTCTTCGCGGGGCTCGGAATCGCGACTGGAGGGCCGGAGCAGGAGTAAAAAATTCTTAAGCTGGTTTCTTATAACGACTGACCGTGAGACAACCCGCAGCTATTTAGGGAGGACCTATGATGCGTCCTGGCGTATTCTTCGTGGTCATTGTGCTTGTCTTCTCTCTGACCGCTCTGAGCGCGCCGGTTTTGGCCGCCACGGAGCAGTTCCCGCGCATGCAGATCAAGCTGGCTTCCCAGAACCCGGAAGCCGATCTCAGCTCCCAAGCCGTCAAGTTCTGGGGAGACACCGTGACCCAGCGCACCGGCGGCCGCATCACATTCCAATATTTCTGGAGCGGCTCCCTGCTCACCATAGCCCAGGTGTTCGATGGCATTCGGGATGGGCTGGCCGATGCGGGCTACGGGGTCACCACAGCCATCTCGGGGAAGATTCCCGACGTGGCCCTGCTGGAACTCCCCTTTGCCTTCCCCCTGGATGATGACAACATAATCAAGTTTCAGGGTGAGGTGAATCCGATCCTGGACGAGATCTTTCAGCGCTTCAACCAGAAGATCATCTTCAATCCCACGATCACGGCGGACCCGATTACCTGCAAGAGCAAGTTCCTGGACAGCCCCCAGGCCTGGAAGGGGACCCTGGTGCGCGCAGCGGGGCGCTGGCAGGCCGAAACCATGAAGGCCTGGGGAGCCAATCCCACGGTGATCAACTTGGGGGATCTCTACACGGCGCTCCAGCGGGGGACCGCCGACTGCGCCCTGCTCGTCTACAACCTGCTCGACTCGCTCAGGATCTACGAGGTGGCCAAGTACATCACCCGGATTGATCACTCGATCAACTACCAGGTCGTGACGGTGAATCTGGATGTATGGAAAAAGCTCGGGCCCCAGGGGCAAAAGGTCTTTCTGGAGGCGGGCGACCAGGCGAAGAGAAAGGCTCTGGAACTGCGGAAGGATCTGACGGTCAACATTATTGCCAAGTTCAAGGGGCAAGGAGTTCGGTTCTGTACTCCTTCTACGGAGGAGATCACTCGGCTGCGGGACGCCACGAACCAGGTCTGGGACCAGATCAGAAAGGAACAGGGGGAAGCCGGGCGCCGGATCATAGCTATTGCCGCCAAGTACCGCGACAAAGTAGTCACGGGACCTGTGGAAGGGGACAGAACGCCCTGCTCCAGTCGCTAGACACGATCCAGTTGACAGTCCATGGCAGACAAGCTGCGCAGGGGATTTTATCGGGCTTATGAACGGCTGCGACACCTGAACCTCTTCCTGATTTGGGCGGCTGCCGCTGCGATTATCATTATCAACCTGCTGACCGTCGTGGAGGTCTTCACGCGCTATTTCCTGCGCAACCCTGCCACCTGGACTTTGCCGTTAAGTTCCTACCTGCTTCTCTACGTGATTTACCTGTCGACATCTTACACACTCCAGGAGGGCGGCCATGTGGGGATGGAATTCGTCGTGGAAATGCTGCCGCCCCGCTGGCGCGGCGGGCTTAAGCACTTACAGGACTTGCTGGGGCTTGCCTTTGTCCTCCTGTTCTTCTGGCAAGCATGGCGCATTGCCCGGCGGGCCATCGTGGAAGGGCAGAGGGACATCTCGACCCTCAACATGCCGCTCTCTGTAATCACGATCATTCTTCCCGTGGGTTTAGGGCTCATGGCGCTCACTTACCTGTGCATGGTCATTGATGGCTTCCTGCGGCCTGATCGGCCGAAGGCTTCTCCTCCGGAAGCCCTGGCTAGCATCGAATAAGGACAATTTCCCCGTGACGCTGGAATGGTACTGGCTGGCTCTCATCCTGGTTGTCCTGCTGAGCTTCGCCCTGGCCACGGGAATGCCGGCTGCCTTTGCCATGGGGCTCACCTCCGCCGTCTTTATGATTCTCTTCCTGGGACCGGCGCACCTGATCCAGATCGCAAACATCGCCTACGCCCGCGGAACGGATGACCTCTT
This sequence comes from Deltaproteobacteria bacterium, assembly GCA_016193385.1. Next base: position 4,156 of record JACPSF010000281.1, on the reverse strand, counting down.
TATCGTGGCGCCGTTGTTTGTCCTGATGGCCAGCTTGGCAGCTTACTCGGGAGTTGCCGAGGCGGCCTACAATGCTGCCACGCGGTGGTTTAACCGTGTGCCGGGGTCCCTGGCCGTCAGCAGCACGGCGGCTTGCACGGCCTTTGCCGCAGTTTCCGGCTCCGCCGTGGCGACGGCCGTGACCATTGGCCTGTTTGCCATCCCCGAGATGATCAAAAAGGGATATGACAAACGCCTGGCAGTGGGGAGCGTAGCCACCGCCGGCACCCTCGGGATCCTCATCCCGCCCAGCATCAGCATGATCATCTTCGGGATCATCACCGAGACTTCCATTGGCCAGCTCTTTATTGCCGGCATCATCCCGGGCCTCATCACCTCGGCCATGATCATGGGGTATACGATTCTTCTGGCCCGATTCAAGCCTCGACTGGCCCCGCGGGCGGGGGTTTTCACCTGGAAGGAGCGCTTTTCTTCCCTGCGCTCGATCTGGGGGATTATGGTCCTGTTCGCCCTGGTCATGGGCTCTATGTACACGGGCGCCGCTACTCCCACGGAAGCAGCTGCCGTGGGAGCCACGGGGGCCTTCCTGCTCATGGCGCTCAACCGTCAGATCAGCCGCTCCCGGTTGGCCGAGGCCCTGATTCGCTCCGCCCAGACCACGGCCATGGTGACATTCCTTTTGGTAGGGGGATTTGTCCTGTCCTACGTGGTGGCCCGGGCCGGAATTGCCCATGGACTCTCCCGGGCGCTGGTGGAGAGCGGCTTGAAACCCTGGATGGTGATCGTCGCCTATAACTTGCTGCTGATTCTGTTGGGGACGGCTTTGGAGACCAGCACGATCATTGTCATCACCATGCCCATTTTGTTCCCGACCTTCAAGGCTATGGGCTTCGATCCGCTATGGCTTGGAGTGCTGACGACCATCAACTCGGAGATCGGGACTATCTCGCCGCCTGCCGGTCTGGTTCTGTTCTCCATGAAGAGCGTCACCCCTCCGGAAGTGACCATGTCCGACATCATGTGGGGGGTCACCCCGTTTTGCTTCGTGCTTACCGCGAGCCTGATCCTGATGATGATTTTCCCTTCGCTTTCGACCTGGCTCCCCAGCCTGATGGCGCGCTAATGGACATTTCATTAAGAAAGAAATGTCCAACTGTGTCTGCCTCAATCTGTTGACATGACAGACGTGATAGGATAATTTTCAAATACTTTTTTATGAGACAACGGCGTTCATCCATTGCGGTTTTTATTTTGGCTTTGATCATGCTTTTTCCGGTGGTCGCGTGGCCCTGTGCGGTTTGTTTGAGCGGGATCTCCGGGAATGATCCGGTGGCCGACGCCTTTAATTGGAGCATCCTGTTTCTTATGGCGACACCGTACACGGTTGTCGGTTCGGTCGCCGGCTGGTTGGCCTATACCCACTGGCGCGCTGCCGCGAAGAAGGAGGGCAAGCTGAAGAAAAAAATCCCGGTATTGCGCTTGGCATGGATACACAAGGAGAGTGGAAGATGAGTGAAGCCGCCATGATGCATCCTGCGGTCGAGCCGGCAGAGTCGCCGTTGACCCCTGAGAGCTGGGGCAAGCTCGGCATGTGGGTTTTTCTGGCCGGGGATGCCATGTCATTCGGCGGCCTCATCGTCGCTTATGGGATTCTCCGCTACGGGAGTTCCAACTGGCCGGTGCCGTCGCAAGTGCTCGGCATCAACCTTACGGCGTTCATGACCTTCCTGCTGATCTGCAGCAGCGTGACCATGGTGCTTTCCCTCTCCGCGATCAAAAGAGGGGACCGGAGCGGGCTGGTCAAGTTTCTTTCTCTGACGATCCTGGGTGGATTGCTCTTCTTGGGTTGCCAGGCCTACGAGTGGACCCATTTGATCACCGAGAGGTTGCCGGAGGTAGGGTTTTCCTTCCCTTCGCACCTGTTTGCGACCACTTTTTTTGTGCTCACGGGCTTCCACGGCATGCACGTTAGCGGCGGCGTGCTTTATCTTACCTGCATCGCGATTCAAGGCGTGCGCGGCCGTTATTCGGCGGAGAACCACAACCCCGTGGAGATCGTGGGATTATATTGGCATTTTGTCGATCTGGTGTGGATTCTAATTTTTACGTTCGTCTATCTTGTATAGGCAGGGAGAGGAGCTATGGCGACGACAGGGGCTCACGCGGAACCGAACTATATCGGAGTTTTCTGGTGGCTTTTGGCGCTCACGATCCTTGAGATCGCGGTGATTTATATGCCTTGGGCTAGGCTCATCATCGTGATCCTGTTGGTCGGCCTGGCTTTGTCCAAGGCCTCGCTGGTCGCGCTCTATTTCATGCACCTCAAGTTTGAGCGCGTTACCTTAGGGGTCATCGCCTTGACCCCGCTCATCCTCTGCGTCTTTCTTATCCTGATGCTATCTCCCGATATCCACCCTTGATCCCTCTCTACATCCTTCCCGGACTCAATGCGGCATTAAACTCAGCCAGCGCTCTTCTCCTCATGGCCGGATATCTTTTCATCCGGAGCGGGAAGGTTCAGGCCCACAAGTTCTGCATGCTATCGGCCTTTACGGCCTCGACCCTGTTTCTCATCTCTTATCTCACCTACCACTTCCAAGTCGGCTCGGTGCCGTTTCAAGGCCAGGGTTGGATCCGCTGGATATATTTTACGATCCTCATCTCCCACACGATTCTTGCAGCGGTGATTGTTCCCCTGGTCATGCTCACGCTCTTTCGCGCGCTCAAAGGAAATTTCGAACGCCACAAGCGCATCGCCCGTTGGGCGCTGCCCCTGTGGCTTTACGTCTCCGTTACCGGCGTGATCGTCTACTGGATGCTCTACCGCCTCTAACTTTCTCTTGTTGCCATAAGGCACACTATTGTAGTTAAGACTGTTATGGCGTTGAAATCTATCGGCATTGTCGGGTGCGGCGCGCTGCGGATGCGCTGGGCCGGTGAGTGAGAGCACCGTCATGATGGCGGATCTGAACCAGACCTGCGATGTCCTGGTCGTCGGGGGTGGCAACGCAGCCCTTTGCGCAGCGCTAACCGCGCGACGCGCCGGCGCGCGGGTGATTCTACTCGAATGCGCTCCGCAGGCTTTCCGTGGCGGCAATAGCCGTCACACCCGCGACATCCGCTACATGCACGCGCGGGCTACCGAGTACGTGACGGGGCCCTACTGCGAGGAGGAATTCTGGGACGACCTGTTGCGAGTGACAAGCGGCGAGACGAATGAGCAGCTCGCCCGGCTGACGATCCGTGAGTCGGCTGATCTCGGGGACTGGAGCTCGACGAACAGTGTTCGCTGGCAGCCGCCCCTGCGGGGTACGCTACACCTGACGCGGACCAACCTTTTCATGCTGGGTGGCGGCAAAGCGATGATGAACGCGTACTACGATACCGCTCGTAAACTGGGCGTCCTGGTCGCGTACGAAACGGAAGCCCGCGAGCTGAAGGTTCGCGATGGTGAGTTTCTCTCGGCTGCCGTCCGGCGCGGCGGAGAGACGCATGAGGTCACAGCCAAGTCCGTGGTAGTCGCGTCGGGTGGCTTCGAGGCCAACATCCCATGGTTGAAGGAATACTGGGGGGATGCTGCCGAGAACTTTCTCATTCGCGGGACAAAGTACAACCAGGGGCGGATGCTGAAGGAGCTGCTTGAACATGGAGCCAAGCCGGTCGGCGATCCGCGGGGGTGCCATGCCGTTGCGATCGACGCCCGGGCCCCCAAATTCGACGGCGGCATCGTGACCCGGCTCGACTGCGTTCCCTTCGGAATCGTCGTCAATCGAGACGCCAGGCGCTTCTACGACGAGGGGGAAGACTTCTGGCCCAGGCGCTACGCGATCTGGGGCGGGCTGGTCGCGCGACAGCCGGATCAGATCGCCTACTCCGTCGTCGACTCCAAGGCCATGGGGCGCTTCATGCCCTCTGTTTACCCGCCGATTGAGGCACGATCCATCGCCGAGCTGGCCGCGGCTCTAGGACTGGAACCGGCTCCACTCGTATCGACCATCGACGAATTCAATCGGTCGATACGGCCGGGCACGTTCGACCCGGGTAGTCTCGACGACTGTCGTACCGAGGGCCTCGATCCTCCGAAGAGCCACTGGGCGCTGCCGATCGACAGGCCGCCGTTCTACGGGTACCCGCTGAGGCCAGGCATCACGTTTAC
>JACPSF010000280.1 GCA_016193385.1 Deltaproteobacteria bacterium | reverse complement strand
ATATATCTTTTCCTCAAGCTATGGGTGAGGGAGCCGAAATCAGCTTCAGAGTGCACAATAGGGACATAGATCAGTCTGCGCATAAGCAGTACCACTCGAGGGTCAACGCCTTCGCTCCACGGTTTTAATGGTTAGGTACCTGAAGCTGTTCGGCTGTTTTGCTGAGGGCTAACTTGGGACAATTTGGTTCAAGACAGGACAAAAGTTGTAAGGAGGCCAAGGCCCTGTCACACTCAGTGTAAGCCCGTAACGGCGATATCTTTCTTCTGTGTCTCTAACACAGCCCAGAAAGCTCCTCACATCATCCTTTGAGACCAAATAGGCTGCAGTGAGTACCATTTCCTTTTTCTCTTCACCCTTCTCAAGCTGCAATGCTTTATTGCTTACCCCTTTTACTGCATGCCCAAGTAAACCCTGAAACACTTCCTCTGTAATTTCAGCCATCTTACCATTAAGCCCATCCTTGATGGCCAGGTCCCCCTTTTTTTTCAAGAGATATGCCTGCCCAGGAGACCCCTCCCGCAGCGTCGCCTCAACGGCCCCCAAGGCAGGGTGCCCCTGTTTTAGAGCCCCCTCAAGCCGGCTACCGTTCATATATCCCTTGACTTCCCACTCCTCCTTATCTCCAATTTCCGAGAAAAAACGAATAATTTTCGCCTGATTGCTCTTGAGAAGTTCGTCTATCCTGTCTCCAGAAGCAAAGATAGTGCCAAATCGAAAGGGCATAACAGGATAGGCTGCCATGAATTCTTCGGTAATACGCTCGTGGATTAAAACCCGGGGGGCGACCCATTCAACATCCCCCATCCTCTGTTCTAATGCCCTCGGGCCGAATTCCTGCAAAGGAACCAAGGATAACGCGGCATGAATGTCGCCTTTGAATAGAGTGAAAACTTTATGATCCCCGTCGATTCCGACAAGCTCAGGGATGCCTGTCTGCGTGCGACCTCGCACAGGCAGGCTGTTTCCGCCACGGTAAAGGCAATAAAGATAAAGTCCTACCCCTTCTTTTTGCATATCCTTATCTCCAGAATCCCGTTGCGATAAGAGCGGGCTAGCCCTTCAGGCGTGATTGGAACTTCAAGCAAGACTTCTTTATAATATTTTTGCTCTCCGGTTTCGGCAGCGATGGTAAGGATGTCGTCACGTAGCCCCACCGTGATATCCTTCTCGTTGATACCTGGCAGCTCCGCCACTACAACCACAGCATCCTTTTCATCAAAGACATCGACTATCGGTTCGCGCACCGCCTCAACCACCGGTCCCTTTTCCTTCTCTCTCCTCATATTCCCGAAGGGCTCTACCCTTGGCGTTCCCTCCCCTCCCAGCCTCACCGAAAAACCATATACCGCTTTCATCCCCTTCCTCCCGCCCAGCTCTCCCTCGCGTCGTATCTCTGTTTCTCCCTTTTCCACCATATCCGAGAGGAGATCCAGGAACGAACCAAAAGTCCTAAAGATCCCGCCTACCCCTTCTTCACTCTTTATGCTCTTCTTGTCTTTCCCTTTTTCTTTGGCCATGGAGTCATTGAGAGGCAATATTTGTGCCACTAGCGACAGGCGAACACCTTTTTGATGTGTCCTATTTCGGGCGACCTTCTCGCAAGGATACATCAGTTAAAGAAAGCAGCGAAGTGCGAAAGGGTATCGAAGGCCTTGGGGAGTCCTCGCCCCACCATGGAGAAGCGACTCCCCGCGTCTTTGCACCCCGCATGCGGAGGGTATAACAAAATGCCGGACTGTGTGAAAAGTCCAGTTTGACTTCTGATTATAGGCATCGTGACTCGAGAGCAAGCAAATCCCTTGAATCCTCTCGGCGCGAGCATTATAGTCGCAAGATTGCTCACGGCTAATCCGTGACCACTCCCATTTTTGTGCGGGGCGACAACCTTGCAACTAGTGATACGCAATCTTTCTAAGGCCTACGGGCTCCTCTGGGCCTTAAGAGATGTCAGCCTGGAATTGAAATCGGGCGACTGCGTGGCCCTCCTCGGCCCGAATGGTGCGGGGAAAACCACGCTGCTCAGGTTGCTCTGCGGGCTCCTTGATCCGACGGATGGTGAAGTTGCGATCGATGGAGCGACCCTGCTTCGAGGACCTTCCTCCCTTCGCTCCTCGATCGGCCTGCTCTCTCCCAATGAGCACTTTTACGAAAATCTGACGGTTCGGGAGAATCTCTGTTTGTTCAGCTCCCTCTACGGCAAGAGGATCGATGGCGCGGATTTAGCCCGGACTCTCGGAACTGTCGGGCTCGGCTCCTGGTCGGAGGACTACGTTGGCTCGCTCTCCAGCGGCATGAAATGCCGCCTGGCCATAGCCAAGTGGGTTCTACTGGAGCCGAAACTTTTGCTTCTGGACGAGCCGTACGGCGTGCTGGATGGCAGCGGAGTGGACCTGCTGGAGTCTTATATCAAAGAAGTATGCCGCTCCGGCGGCATCGTGGTCATGGCAAGCCACCACGTCTCGCGAGTCCTTGCCCTCTGCACCCGCGCCCTCATTCTCCACCAAGCCAAGCTCATCTTCGACGAGCCACGGCAGGAGCCTTGGCTTAATTTTCAGCGCGCTTTTGGGGAGTTTCTCCCCCGGGGAGAAAGATGGAGCTCTTAAGGCAGGCCGCGCGCCTGCTATGGAAAGATTTTCTTTTAGAACTCCGCCGCAGGGAAAGCCTCGTCACCATGTTCTTCTTCGGCGCCCTGCTGCTCTTCGTTTTCCAGTTCGCCTTCGAGATCTCTGCCGAGCGCGCCGCCGAGATGGCGCCGGGGCTCCTGTGGCTCGCTTTTCTTTTTACCGGGACCCTGGGTTTGACCCAGCTCTTTCAAGCGGAAAGGGAAAACCATTGTCTGGACGCCCTCCTGTTATCCCCTATGGACCGGGCTTCCCTTTATCTTGCGAAGGTCTCGTTCAATCTCTTCTTGATGCTGCTGGTGGAGCTAGTGATCTTCCCCCTCTTTTGGGTGCTGTTCAACCTGGCCTCCTGGCACTTGCTCCCCACCCTGTTCTTCGTCGCTTTCCTCGGAACCCTTGGATTCTGCGTCCTCGGGACTCTGTTCTCGGCGGTCACGATGAGGGCACGGGCAAAAGAGTTGCTGCTTCCGCTGATCCTGTTTCCTCTGATGATCCCTGTGATCCTCGCCACGCTCCGGGCCATGGAGATCCTCCTGCGCTCGGGAGAGTTGGGTGAAGGCGCCGCGTGGTTGCGTCTTTTGCTCGGATTTGATGTGATATTTCTGACCGCAGGTTTTCTCATCTTCGAATGGGTGATCGAGGCTTAGCGAGTCCTGAGGAAGAGAACCCGTCAAGGATAGCTCTCCGGCTCATGATTCTTTCCATGGCAGGAGAGATAGCACTGGCCTCGGCCTACACCCAATGAGATGTACTCGACGCGCTGCTGTTTTAGTGAAGGACTTACGACAGTTTTTCCCGTTCGATCCCGGACCATGAAGTTGATCAGTCCAATGTTCTGCCGCGATCCGTGAGCGTCGTGGCAGGCCGCGCAGGGCGCTTCCTTTTCGACTACATGCTTCTTGTGCAAGAAGGTGCGGGCCTGGTCATTGTTGAGAAAGCTGCGGTTATGGCACTTGTAGCAAAGCGCGTAGTTTTGGAATGATTCCACCGTGGGGTCGTTCGCCTGGTACTCCCGCTCCAGAATCGGCCAATAGCGTGAGCCGTGAGGTCCGCGTGGTTTCGTTCCGGCGAGTGTCCAATCGTCGTTATTATGGCAATCAGTGCAGTAGATAATGCTCGCGGTTGAGTACTGGGGCTCAAAGCCTCGCATGGTGTTATTGCGGCCTGTGGTTACCACCGGGTGGTAGGAGGCATTGCTGGGGTTTATCTTCAGGCGTATGTTTCGGATGTTATCTTGCCGCAAGATCTCCGTGGTGATCTGGTCACGTATCCCGTGACACTTCAGACAGACCTCGTACTCATGAATGGCTTCATTCACGGTTCCCCCAGAAATGTTTACTCCCTTGACTCCACGCAACCGTCCGGATGCCATGGGCGGATTTGCAGGTACGGAGATGGTCTGGTGCGGATTGTGGCAGTCGACGCATGTGACGTGCCGCGGCATCGTTGCAGGATCCTCTTTTGGGTCATGGGTCCAATCTGATGAAGCGACCGGGTGCGCACTGAACTTCAGGACTTCGGGATCGAGATTCCTGGCTGCAACACGGCCGTCATGACAGACGAGACAAACAGCACGCTCCTGCGAATTGCTAAGGAGGCGAGGAGGTCGTGCAGCAGCGTGCGGCCTATGACAACTTTCACAACCATTATCTGCAACCGTTTTGTAAGGCGAGCTGGGCCAGGGATTGCCCCCGCTTCCCCGCCAAGTGGCAGGTGAGGTCGCGTGAGCAGAGCCCGGCCAGTTTCTCTCCCTGTGGCAGCCAATGCAAAGGGCTGCACCTCTATCGTCCATTCGAAGAAACTTTCGGTATCGGTTGTCGTGGGGGTCATGGCAGGAGGTGCATTGTAATTGCTGGCTACTGTCGAGGCGGAGCACCTTGGGTAGTGTGGCAGGATCCGCGAGTTTCCCCTGCTTTAGGGCCAGCGCCGCATCATACACGAAGGAGACGGGATGATCATCCGACAGGTCGGTCCCCAGCGATGCGCGTCCCCTCAGCGGTCCTAGGCTTACCCGACCTGTAGCAGGGACTGCACGGAGGTTACCCAGGGCTGTGGTCCCATCATGGCAGCTCAGACATAAGCGTGAAGCGCCAGTAGGTTGCTTTAGCGTGGCCTCCAGTGTGGAGCTCGAATAGAGGCTGTAGATGACCGGCTGCAGGTTGCGATTCCAAAGCGCGCGCGTGGTGGTGGCGCTGTGGGGCGTATGGCAAAAAATACAGAGGTGCCCGACCTCCGGAGCTTTGATTGTCCCTGGGCCCGTGGCCGAAAGATTATGGGCGGTGTTGGCGAGGGCTGCTTCCACCGAAGGCACGGCAATCAGGCTCGCGCCTAATAGGCTAATGGCAACAAGAAATCTACCCATCGCCGCCACCTGCCAGGAACTGAAATATCTGTATTCTCTGGTTGTAAGCATCGGCAACGTAAATTCTGTCGTGTTCATCAATGAAAATGCCGCCGGGCAGCCAGAACTGTCCCAGGCTGATCCCCCGTTCGCCGAATGTGAGGAGGTAGCGACCTCGCCGGTCGAAAATCTGGACGGCGTCGAAGAGGGCATCGACCACGTACACATGCCCCTCGCTGTCTAGGGCTACCCCCTTGGGACTGGCAAAATCTCCCGAAGAGTCACCATGCCTTCCAAACTGGCCTGCAAAGGTCCCGTTTGATGAGAAGAACTGCAGCCGGAATCCAAGGGAATCCGTGACGTAGAGGCTTCCCTCACGGTCCACTGCCACGTGCGTGGGAAAGTTGAATTCGCCATTGCCGGTTCCGCGCCGGCCAATTGACCCCATTGGTTTGCCGTTTCCTGCAAAGACCCAAACCCGATGCGCGGCGCTGTCCGCTACGTAGAGACGGTCCCTTGTTGAATCGTAAACGACGCCGGCAGGCCGGCGTAAGTTGGGGTCCGCAATGCTGCTCAGCACTTTTCCCTGGGTGTCAAAAACGAGCACTTTGCCTAGGTATGAGTCAGCCACGTAGAGGCGATTGTCTGAACCCAGAGTCACAGAAACTGGAGAAATCAAGCGTTCCGGACCCGCGTCCTGAATTTTGTTAAATTGACCTGCCTTAGGGTCCAAGATCCAAAACGCCTGCGCGCCAGGGTCGGCCACGAAGATAGTTTTCCCGTTTGCGGCAACGCCAGTGGGACGGATCAACCATTCCTCCTGCTTCCCAACAATGATTTCCCCCACTCGCTGCCAAAAGGATGTCTGTATCCCTAGATCTTGAGGGCGCGCCACAGCCCTCTCAAAACGGATTCGGGGACGCAGGGGTGGTTGGGGCCAAAAAAGCTCTGCCACGATAGTTTCCCGCTCGACCGGCAGTTTCCCCGTTGGTGGCTGGCAGGCCCCGGCCAGAGCGGCGCTGAGCAGAAAGCCAATGATTGTCCTCCTCCGGTGCATGTTTGTCTACTTCCTCAGAATCGGCGGATCATACGGAGTGTTATTCGGTAATCTTTCGTGTCCGTCTCCCCGCGCCGCCGATCAAAAAACTCTACGGTGGGAAGCACCTCAATCCTGCGGTAGCTCCAGCGCACTCGCAGGCCGGTTTCAGTAATCCGCTCGCTGGGTAGTGAAGTCCCCGCGAGTGTCCGTACCCCGAGGAAGGCATCGGCGAAAGCATTTCCATACCATGCATAGCTT
>JACPSF010000222.1 GCA_016193385.1 Deltaproteobacteria bacterium | reverse complement strand
CCTGGCGTTTGTCGAGCAGAGGAAAACCCTTCTTCTGCCATTCACGCATGCCCTCTTTTAAATTCCAGACGTTCCTATAGCCCAGCCTCACCATTGTCTCAGCGGCAATGGCGCTCATTCGGCCGCTCATGCAGTAAAGCAGTATCTTGGCATCCCTAGACTGGGGAAGTTTGTCGAGACGTTTCTCGACCTCATTGTAGGGAATAAAAGCATCGGTTCGTCCAATCTCGCCTTCATACGGGATGTGCACATTGATGAGCCGGAAGTCCTTCTTCCGAAGCATGCGCGAAAGTTCCTCTGATCCAATATCGCGGTAACTGCCTCCCCTCACTTCTACGCGCTCTCCCTCTTCTGATTGACGTAGCCCCTGCGACCCGCTCTGCCCAGCAACAGGAAGAGGCCATCCGAGCAACATTATGGTGAGCGACACCAGAGCGAACCAGATCCTTAGCTTTTCCACGGTATTTCCCTCTCTTCTTGCAGCAAACTTCCAACCTTCACGCCCAGCGGTTATACAGCCAAGCCATGACAGCAGCCAAGACAGATGCTCCTATGCTAAGAGCGAGAAGGCCAGCAAAAAAGCTTGCCCAGGTGATCGGCCGCACGAGACCGGTTAGGTCAACGTGAAGGAGATAGCTGAGTAGAGCTGCTGTGGCCTCAGGAGCTACGGCAACGAAGAATGCGCAAATCGCAAACACGACTGCTGTGACGATTCCAACGGCACGGGCCAACGCCCAGACGTTCAGCTTCATGCTCCGATTCCTCTGAATCGCGTTTGATCTTTCATTCTCGTCGTTATCCCCTCCTCCGAGGACGCGGCCCGCCCTGATTGAGAAGGGTCTGGAGCCGGTCCTGCTGCTCACGGCTGAGGAGAGCCCTGCCCCGATCGATCGCCTTGATCCGATCCAAGCGGAAAGCCACCCTAATCCCTTCAATCTTTCGGAGGGTTGCCTCTACCTTAGCCAGATCCAGCGGCGTTTGTCTCAGCAATCCATCCAGCTCTTTTTCCGCAGCCTCTAGCTCTGTGATCCTTTGGCCAGCCTCCTGCTGGAACTCCGAGCGGATGGCTTCGAGAGAGCCGACTTGATCAGATGACAGGCCCAGTTCCTGCTTTTGTTCGAGCATGAAGGTGATGAGCGGCCTGTCTGCGGACGTTTGAGGGGAACCTCTCATGCCATGGCCAGGACCCATCATTTGGCTCTCTCGAGGCATCTGAGCCCAACCAAGGGTTCCCAGTCCACCCAACGCCATAGCGAATATGGCAGCCAAACTAACTATTCTCCATTTCATCTTCTTTTCCTCCTATTCCTTGAAGACGTTTGCTCTACTCACAGTGACAGTTCTTTCCCTTTCCCTCCCCAGAACGCCGCCGCGGATCTGGAGCACCAGCTCGTCCGCGATCAATTCGTAGCCCACGTCGCGAACGGCCTTGGCTATCAGCCCGAGATCAACTTGAGCCGGGTCGTACTCCACCTGCGCCTTTTGAGCAGCGAAATTAACCTGTGCCTTGGAGACACCCTTGAGATTAGACAACGCGCCCTCGATTGTTGCGACGCACGAGGCGCAGCTCATACCCCCAACTCTGAGGGTTACTTTGCTAGTTTTCTGTCCACTCATGTCATCTTCTCCTTCTCAAACTCGTACAAACGGAATCTGCAGATCACGTTGCAGACTAACAGGATAAGCACGAACGCAACCGCCACGGACGCCCAGGCGATCCGGACATCGAACAAGACTGCCGCCACAAAGAAAAGAAACGGCACGGCACAGAGCCAGAGACAGATGGCTATGCCGAGCCTTTCGGTCCACAATTCGTAGCCGTCCTTCTTCATGCCTGGAATCTCCAAGCTTCTCCTCTAACCTAGTGCGGTTGCACAGGATGCATTCCGTAAAGCCCGCTAGCTGGCCGGTCGCGAGACTCTGAATGGAGATAGGATGCCGGCCTCGTCGCACAACCGTAAGCCCCGTCAATCTGATCCATGAGCTGGCGCCGCGAGTCGCCGGTAATGTTCACCGGGTCCTTGATATGTAGACCGTGAAGAGGCCTCGCTTTCTCAAGCCATGTAGTCACACAATCCAGCCGATCTTCCAGGGCTGCGGCTTTCCGGTACTGAGCAAAAGTTACGATCGCCGCTAGCAAAACGGTCGCAACCGCAAACGTGAGCAGCCATTTTTTCGAAACCTGCACTGGTGCCATAAGCACTCCAGAGGAGTTTTCAACCCCTCGATTCCTGAGTCTGCCCTTGACGGGCCCTCTCTCTGCGGCTTAATAACGCTCTCGGTGAATTTCCTCCTTGCCTCTCAAACGGGTTTTTAATCGATACGATCCATCCCACCACAGCGATGATGAAAACCACCATCAGAGTAGAAAGGACCACGGCAGCAAACAGTCCAAGCGCTATCAGCGCCACAAAGAGGCCAACAACCTTCATCGGAGCGCTTTTCTAGCCTCGATCTCAACTGCCGCGAAATTTACGTATCTCTCCGGCTCCATTTCAAAGATGGCTTTGCACGTCCTAAAGCAGCAAAAGTAGTACCTCCGTCCCTTGTAGATACACCTGGCGGGCGCGTCATTCTCCACCACTTCAATGCCGCAAACCGGACACCTTGCCATGGCTTTTTACCCCCCTTTCCCTTGTCCCGTTCATAGCCCTTCGTCTCGCTGGTATTGTTTTTTGCCTTCCTTTCACCTTCACGGGTAAACACTGTGAAGATTCTTGTTTCTCCTTCCACTTAAGAAGTCCCCGCCGCAAATAATCAGGGTCGATCTCCAAGAGCTCACAGACAGCATTGAACGAAAAAACCCCATCATCACTCTCATCCATGATCCAGTGTTCCGCGTCCTCAAAGCGCGCTCTTCCCTTCTTGTCATAAGCAAGAGAGTATTTTTGAAAGCAGCCGACGGCGTCCGCCAGTACGGCCAAAAGGAGCTTTTTCTCACCCTCCGGTGAAGCGTTTCGGCGCATCCTTTCAAAGTATTGAAGGGGGAGAACTGTATCCGGCTGGAACAGGGCGTTGGCTTCCAAGGGATGTGACATTTCCTCACCGAGCCTTCCACGGTCTCCCGAAACGTGAAAAATCGCCTGCACTTCTCCAGCCTGCCGCTCGTACCTCTCAACGTATCAAGCAGGACATCCTGCTCGGCCCACTTATCTGCGTCCGCTTCGTCAACTCCTGCAGCTTTCCGAGCCTCTCCAAAGTCTGGCACACCCGCGCCGGGCTTCCCCAATCGCTCCAGAGAACACCGCCAACTCTCAGGGCCCTGAGAGTTGGCGGATTTTTCTGCAGAAGTCCGCAGGAGATGTTAACTGCCGGCATGGATGCATAGGCCTCTTCCAGCACTTTTCTCTCTCCCGGCGTTCCCAGGAAAGGCGAGATCTGCTGCAAACGATCGTGGAGATCCCGGAGGTGGCTCTTGTACATCCTCAGCAGAGTCTCCGCCCGAGACACCAGCACCAGGGTGTTCCAAAGGCAGCCTTTGATATACAGCTCTTCTGCCAAAGCGAGGTCCGACTTTTCGTAGAACGTTTTAACCACCGCTGCGCCTCCCCTCTGACTGCCGGCTGCGGGTTCGATCCAACCGTAGCCAGTCTCGGGAGCTTCCGCATCCATGCCCAACAGGATGCAGAGGCCCGGCTCGCGGTCGACCAAACGCTTGGCCCAGAGCACGTAAGCCATGAACCTGCCTTCCTCCAAGACGAAGTGGTCGGAAGGCAAGATGACAACCGTAGCATCGGGATTCCGCCGGGCGATCCAGGTGAGCGGGAGGAGTACCCCTGCCGCCGTGTCGCGGTTTCGCGGCTGGAAGAGAACGGTTCCCTGTGGGCGTTGAGCAAGCTGCTCCCGGACTTCTTCGTCGTGATCCCGATTCACCACGACAACAATCCTACCCGGCGGTATTAAAAACTCCGCCCTATCCAGGGTGTGTTGGATCATCGACCGGGTGCCGATAATGGCGCAGTACTGCTTGGACCGCGGATAACCGTAAAGCCCGAGCGCAAGCTCCTTGAAACGCTCCCCGTCTCCTCCGCCCAGGATGATCCCCCAAAGACCTGGCTCAGGGGACCCTCGCGAGCCAAGAGCGTATCGCTCCGGCAGCGCGGAGCGCCACGGATCTGAGAAAGTGGAGATGACCTCCATGCCGTATACTGGATCTTTTGCCATTGTCTTCACCTCTGTTCCCTCAAAGCCCTACGCAGCCTCCGCTCCCCCCATTGCTTGGATTCCATGCCCGTGCCCTCGATCAGCACGCCAAAGGGGTCTGAGACCGGCAGCGCTGGCAAAGGACATGTAACGGGGCCTGATGTACGACAGAAAAATCTCTCGGCACGCTAGAAGCAGCAGAAATCGACCTAATGGTGATGGCAGATTAGCGGCAAGCCACTGGGCCAGCCGTAGCGCTTGGTAAACTTTCCGGTGCCTGGCAACAAAACTCCGATAGGCCTGAAGCCCGTCTTGCCGACTAATCCGACCGTCCAGGACATCCTGAATGATCGACCCGCAAGCCTGACCGAAATAAATCGCCGGGCGAATTCCCTCGCCGGTTAGAGGCAAGCACTGCCCGGCGGCATCTCCCACGCGAAATATATTTTCCTGCACCGGCTGCTGGAGCCCCGCAGGGAAATACCCTCCGTGCGTTCCGGCGCGCGCCAACCCCAGCGACTCCAAGAAGTCTTCCAGGGGAGGACCCAAGCGGTTATTCGCAATGTAATTCGCGACCCCTACGCGACTTCCGTTGCCGATGGGGAAAAACCAGGCAATTCCTCGAGGAAGCTCGCCGGGATCAAACCAGAAACAGAGCTTGTCGCCTCTTCTCCGCGTAACTGTCTCGATGCCAAAATTCATGAGTTGTCGGCGATGGCAAAACTTCCCTTTTTGACTGCCCAGGACAGATCGCCACCCCGAAGCATCGACAAGGACCTCGGCAGAAAAACGTCCTTTGTCCGTCGCAACCGAGCGGCCCTCTCTGCCCAGAACGCAAGCTTTTAGAATATCTGCCTGGAGCGCAGCGGCCATTCCGCGGCAGAACTTTCTGTAATCGAAGGTGCAGAAAGGATCATCTGAAACATCCACAACGGCGGTATAGGTGCGGGTATGAAGCACCAGCTCCCGATGCACCTGTAAGACGCTATCCATGAGCCCGAGCCGCTCCGGCACTCCCAGTGGAGTGCCGCAGGCGGAGGTCTGCCGCTCGCCGATCCCGTGCGGCTCGATGAGAAGAACCTTCCCCCGAAGCTGGCTTGCCACCGCCAGACCGGCAAAGCTTCCTCCCGCTATGATGACGTCATATGCCACCACCACACCTTTTCAGGCTGACTTCAAAAAAGTTCCCCTGGGGACCTGAACAGTGGTGTCCACGACTAGCAGGCCATCTGGACCTTGGAGAATCTTAAACCACGGCAGCGGCCTCGGGGCCGGCCCCCGCAACACGCCTCCGCTATGATCAAACCTGCTGCCGTGGCACGGACACTGGTATCCCCACTCGACCTTCCCAACTGTGCAGCCAAGATGAGTGCATCTAACCGACATCGCCTGGAGCCCCTCGGCTCCCGATACGATGACAAGCTGGTTATCCGGCAGAAGGAGGTGGCTTCCTTGCGGAAAGTCCTTGGTCCTTCCAATTTTGATTGAGGTCGGCGAGCCAGACGTCACCCGAGGAACCAAAAACGCGTAAGAACCGGCTCCCATGAACGAGGCTGGAATCCCCACGCTGCTCCAGGCTAGCAGGGCAAGAAACTCCTGGCGCGATAGCTTCTTCATTTTTTGGCTTCCTCCTTCCTACGGTTTTGAAGACCTTTCTTCCGGCAATTCTCTAAATTCCGGAGAATGCTTCATCGATCTTTGTCCCCGCTTTCTAAATCGGTGGATCCACGTAGCCTTCCATGGGACTATGCTAGCAAGGATGACGACTACTAAAGCCAAGATTACAACCAGAAGGCTGATCCCGACCGCCGCAAGGAAAAACAGGACGACTTTCTCCGCAGCCATTTCCATTACGCAGTCCTAACCCTGAAGAAGTTAAATGTCGGCACAAAAACCACAGCCGTGTAGATCGCGTAGAGAATCACCTCAACCAGGCCGAGGAAGTATGACCCCCAGCCAATCCCTTTAAACCCCGGCAGTAGCGCCTCCCAAATCCTCGTCATGGCCACGCCGGGAAAGGCCAAATCCCAGAGAATGCATAGCGTAAAGGTCACCGCCCCGAACACGCTCAGGCTCAAGGCCACTTCCCTGATTCCTAGAGGTTTCATCCCGGCTTACCTCCTTTCTTTCAGAATCCAAGCACGGCACACCCCAACCCAGCACTGCCTCCCGGACCTCTTTTGCGGAGATGACGCCTGGAAGGTACTCCACCGCGATCCGTGAACACGTAAAGTCGATGGAACCGCAAATTACCCCGTGTAGCTTCCGGCTAAGGTTTTCCACTTTTATCTTCCACACCGTCTGAGGCATGGCGGGTCGATGCGGAATCTTAAACTCCGCCCTTTCCCGGATAACCTCACAGCCCCGTTCCCTCAGGGCATCCACGAGCCCGTCCAGGCTGGCTACAGCCGGGTCGTAGCGAAGCTGAGCCCTCAATGGGACGACAAACTTGACGCCCGCTGCGGCAACTCCGGGAACAGCCGCCAACTCCTGCTCTAGCCTTGCCGAGCAGCAGGGACAGCTCGGCAGCATAACGTCAATACAGACCTCTCTGCTCTTCATTCGCGTGGTGCTCCTTTGGCTATCAGAATATTCATATTTCGAACTATCAAGATGGCAGTGCAAGCTCGGTGCCAAAACAACAACGCATGGAAGCGATTGTTTTCGTGGACTCTTGCGAGCGTTCCCATTGGGAAAAACCCCCGGGGTTCGACAACTTTGTCTCCCCTTTCGACCACACGGTCGAAATCCGAGGGGAAGCTTCTCTCCCCGATTTTCAATCTCTTTTTTCCTATTCTCAGCGCTCCCGGCTTTGCTGGCCTGCTCCGCAACTTCCCCGGCTCCCTGTCAAAGGCTGTCTTCCACACGCTCTACCTCCACTCTAGTGGCAGCCGCTGTCTTTTTTGCCTTCGGTCTTATCGGGGGAATCATCTTTGGCCCGCCTGCCATGCCCCATCCCGCAGCCCCCTCCAAACGCATGCATCCCGACAAAAAGAACGATTAAGAGAACCCAGAACCAGTTACCTGCTAACCACTCGGTCATTTTCAACCCTCCAAATCAGACCTTTAAGATGCTTTCCGGATACTGCTTATCCGCGGTGCTACCATGTCGGGTCATAAACAATCTGATTCACAATACCAATTATCCGTTCTACGAAGTATATGAACAAAAAAATTAGTTACTCAGGGGCCCCAGCGCCGTGTGGCGGCCTTGCCGGCGCCGCATTTCCTGCATAAAGAATGACTCTCGGTTTCACGCTGTCAGAACTCCCAGCGAAAAATCCTCTCCTTGACGCCACCGACATCCCGAATCACGACTTCCACAGACTCTGGTTTAAAAATTCTCAGCTTTGCTGTAGCGCACGTTTTTTCGAAAGCGTGGGAAGAAAGCCGGGCTGCTTTTAGCGTACAACGCATACGCCTCGCCGAATTCCGCCATCACCTCGCGTTCCTCCCTGCGGGCCAGCCGGACATACATAGTCACAAGCACGGGAAACATGAGGAGCGTAATCAGCGTCGGCCACTGAACGAGAAAGCCGATCATGACGATCATAAAACCCACATACTGCGGATGGCGCACGTAAGCGTACGGACCCGCCACGGCGAGCGTTCCGACTCGCTGCGCTCTGTAAAGCACCCTCCAGGCCCAGCCGATCACGATGAACCCGCCGAGGATGAGCAGATCGCTCACCAGATGGAGCGGGTTAGCGTGGGGGTCGCCCTTTAAATTCAGCAGCGTTTGCCATAAATGCCCCGCATTGTGGGAGAAGAAATCAAGCCCCGGATACCGATTTCCCAGCCAACCGGAGAGTAGGTAGAGGGTCAACGGAAACCCGTACATTTCCGTAAAGAGCGCTACGACGAAGGCGGAAAAAGCTCCCAGGGAGCGCCAGTCTCGGAAGGTCCTCGGTTTGGTGAAGCTGAATGCAAACAGGATAAAGACCAAGGCGTTAATGATGACCAAGGGCCAAAGGCCGTATTCCGGCAAGTCGCTCACTTTTTATCTCCTCCTTGACCGTGCTGATGATCCCCGTGACCCCCATGTCCGCCGTGCAGCAGCCAGTGAAGTAGCGGACAAGCGAGAAGCAAGAGATAAGGCAGAAAGCCGAAAAGATGCGCCCCATGCTCCGTGATCAGGAAGAATCCCACGATGGCGAGAAAACCCGCCAGGACCCAGGCACTCCGCGATCCCAACCAACCGCCTACCAGAGATTTGTCATGTTCTTTCATGGTCGTGTGTTTCCCAAAGCCTCTCGATTCGGCTCGTGTCAGGCTTGCACCACCGCAGGGGGTTCCGTTCGGGCATGCGCCGCCGAAAACTTCAGGACCTTGTTCCCTATGTAGAGAATCCCAGCGCCATTGGAGACCAGTCCTACCCAAAACAACTCAACTTGGTACTGAGCTACCAGGGTGACCGCCCCCGCAGCGCCGAGCGCGGGAAGAATGTTGGTTAGGTAGTGGGCACAACAGGAGATCATCGCAGCGGTCGATGTCGTCCCAGACACGGCAAGGACCTTTCCTGAAGCATCGCCTCGATGAATGGCTCGCCTGAGATAAGTGTAGAGCCCGATTTGGATTCCAAAGCCCAAAGCCAGGCTCACAATGAAATACCAAAACGTGTAGAATTGATCGAGGGTGAAATCCCAACCTGAAACAGCCGTCAGGATCAAAAGGTATGCGCCCAAAAGAGCCAGCGCCCCCAGAATTCCCGTCACTGATGCACTAAAAATTACGTTTAATCGGCTCATATGCTTTGTCTCTTTCTACTAGCCCTTTGGATTTAGGGAGCACCAAGTCAAAAGAAGGCGCTTGCTGGTTTTTTAATCCCCATCCTGCTTCCTCCAAGCCTAATCCAATAAAGCCAACGTTAAGCTCGATGCAACGTCGATTTCCTCCCAAGCAGATAGAAGCATGCCAAAGACGCCAAAATCAGCGCCACGCCAAATACTTGCGCTGCGGGTATGCCCCATGCAAAGATTGCAGGATTGGCGCGGAAGAACTCCACCGAAAAACGCGCAACTCCATAACCAGCCAAATAGGTTAAAAAAGCGAAGCCGTCGGTCTTATATTTTTCCCTTGTTTGCCAGACGAGCAGGAACACGAGAAAATAGTTGACGATCTCGTAAATCTCTATGGGATGAAGCGGAACGTTTAACAGCGCCAAAGAGCGGGGGTCGGTATAAGTGATTGCCCAAGGAAGATCCGTGGGTTTGCCGTAGCTGTCCCCGTTTAATAGACAGGCAAACACTCCTACTGCCTGTCCCAAGGCTATCCCTGGAGCCAGGGCATCAGCGAAGCGCCAGAAGGATAGTTTTTTTCTTCGGCAGTACCACACCGCAGTTACGAATCCGCCCAGAAGGGCTCCGATGATTCCTATACCCCCATGCCATACCGCCACGATCTCCCACGGCTTTTGTAGAAAATAGGCCAGGTCAGAAAAAAGAATAAAATATATTCGAGCCCCTAAGATCCCGCCCAACAGAGCATAGACGGCAAAATCTTGGATGAGTCGGGGTTCAAGCCCCTTTCTTTGCGCCTCTTTTGTGCTCAGCCAGAGCCCGATGAAAAAAGATAAGGCAACGATGAGTCCGTAAGAGCGAATTTCAAAATTCCCGAACTGTAAGAGAACTGGATACATGGCATCTCTCCCAAATTTTCAGCGGCGCGTACCCTCTCGACCGCTTGTCGCCTGATTTTGACGCCTCAGCCGTTTTCGGACTGCAAGTTCCATCCTCTTTAATCCTATGACTTCCACAGATTCGCCGACTGAAAGAGCCTCGTCGCAGATGGCGTCCCAGATCTCGCCTTTAACAAACACTTTGTGCGTTCTCTTCCCATTCTGGATGACCTGGCCAACCGCGCCTATCATTCTCTCTACGCCGGTCGTTACCGGACGGTGTATGTCCTTCCAGATCAGCCAGTAAAAAATCGAGCAAAGAAGCAAGATAAGGGAATAGAGCAACAATGCCTGGTTGAAAGGCAGGAAGGAGAAAAGAATCAGACTCACGAATGGGAGCACAAGAAGAAGATGGCACATACAGTACCTCGCTCGCCGTTGCTACATCCGGCTGTACTTCCGATCAATCTCGCGACGAATCTCTGCCGCATCATAGCCCTGCTTCATCATTTGAGACGCATCCAGCGCCTCGTTCTGACAATAATTCTCTCAGGTCGCCGCGTGGCTATCGACGAAGCAGGAGAGAAGGGTAAGGTGCCCCATGTGTTTATCGCATTCGCAATAGCAATAGAGCTGATCGAGAATGTCTGGAATCTCCTGGGCCACTTGATAAGCCATGGCTGTCTTTCCGACAAAAAGAGCTGGCGCCAGAGGTGTTTTCGTCTCCCGCCTTACATAGCCGCTGGAAGCCTTTGGCTCACTATTGGAAAACCGGCTTGGCTCCCTTGTGCCAACCCAACCCCATGCAAACAATCC
>JACPSF010000221.1 GCA_016193385.1 Deltaproteobacteria bacterium | reverse complement strand
ATAGTTTTCGGGGGTAAGATCTCGAAGGCTACCTTGCTTGGTTAGAAGATCAGGGCGCGCGAGATAGGCACGGATTGCCTCGTTCAGCATTTCTCCAATGGTCTTCCCTGTCAACGCCGCTCTGGCTTTCAGTTTCCTATATGCCGCTTCCTCAAGTTTGCGAATCGTAGTGTCCATAGTGTGCAGTGTAACACAAGTGTTCTTAGTATTCAAGATGCCGGGGGTCGGACCCTACTTTCTTGACAATCTTTGTTTGCAACGGGGGTCAGGTCTTTCACTTTGATCTTAGTGAAGTTGCCGCGCAGTGTATCATTGAGTGTCGGACTCGGGAGGTATAAGGGTTAGGTTTAGCGGTCAGTCTAGAGGATTCAAAGAAAGAAAGCCCGTTCTCCCACACGGGAAGGATCGGGCTTTTTGTGTAAGAAGGGACGCTCTGGATCGCGAGGGAGTTTATAGTCTTAGTTCACCAGCACGATTTGGGAATAGGCATTGATCATGCGGGGGGAACTGATCACCCCCACAGACGTTAGAAATTGGGGGAGGTCTTGTTCAGGAAGCGTTCCCAGGGGGTGGGGTCCCTTGGCTTCTCCTCTTCGGGGGGCATCATTTGATTCCTCCCCTCCGCCAACTTCTCTTGTGGGGGTGTTACCTCTTTCCCAGCCTCTCTCTCCTCCGGGACAACGATGAAAGTATCCTTGAAATGACTGAGTATGAGGGTTTTACCCGGTTCCACGAAGACATCGGTTTCCGAACGCATGACCCGTAGCTCGTGCGGCCCCGGTTTGACTTGCTTCAGCCAGACCGGCGTTCGTCCGATTTGAGAACCATCTAAGAAAACCTCGAGATCCGGCGGCTCGCTCACCACAGTCAGTCTTCCCAAGGTTTCCCGATGGCCTTCGAGGCTGCGAGTCGGTGCGATCAGGTCGTCGCCACCGAAACTGAGAGGGACTCCAGAGAACAAGAGCATTAAAGCCAATAGGCTGATTCTTTTAAAAGATCTCCTCATCGGGGCCTCCGGGACTAGAATGATGGATTGGCTTAATTTTAAAAATAGCATAGATCACTGAAACTAACCAGAAGAGGTCAGTGTCAGGCCTGACAGATGGGAAAGTTGTCAAATCTTGACTCCTAGTTGGCGGCTCTTTGTTTTAGGTGCCGTGCTGCCGGCTCGATGCTCCTTGGTGTCGACTTCCTGTTCCGTGCCTGGAGAGCTCCCCGCTCTGCGCTCCATGCTTGTTTTTGCCCTTTGCGCTTAGCCCTTAGCTCTTTGCCCTTAGCCGCGATTAACGCGATAATGCAACAAACGCTAGCATGGCCCGACGACTTATTCATTGGCTTCCGGCCCTTCTTTACATGGGGGTGATCTTTATCCTCTCGTCCCAATCTCAACTGCCCGTGCCGTATGATTTCCCGGAGTCGGACAAGGTGCTCCACCTGCTCCTATACTCCCCCTTGGGCTTTTTCATATTTATCCATCAACCCTTCGTCCCCGGGAGGAATGCCAGCGCGCTCGATCTGATGGCCGATGGTATGGGAGCCGTGATCGGAAGCTCCATCTTTGCCTGGATGCGATGGGTCAAAAGGCGCAAGGAGCAAATAGCCCGGGGCAAGGAGCCCGGGGCAAGGAGCTAGGAGCAGGGAGCAAGGAAAAGGCCGAGGGGTCGAGTCTGCTCTTGGGTGTGTCCAGATGAATCGCTGTCGTGGTCCATAGGGTGACTCCCACTTAGGTGAGAGAAGTCCCGTGGCGGTAAAAGCCAGAAGCCGCCTAGCTTGGGGTAGCAGCGGGAAGAGTAATCGAGATGCTGAAGCCTACCGACAAAGTCAGCCTAGGGCTGATGAGCGAGTTGCCGGGTTGCAACGTGAGTGAACGCTGAGCAAGCAAAGTCACAGGTAAAGGTTTGACCCGCATCGCCCTAGGTAAGCGTGTTGGATGATCTGACGGTATTAGGAGACACCAGTGGCAGTAGTGGGCAAGTAACAGGGGGTGGTTGACTATGAGAGTATCTTAGTGAGGTGGTCCTCAACTGGTACCGGCTGGTTAAGAGTTTATTCAAAACGAATACCAGAAAGAGGTGAACAATGAGAAAATTATCTTTTGTTGTAAGTCTAGGGGTCGTTTTGCTGATAGTTCTTTTTGCCAGCTTTGCTCGAAACGCGAGCGCCCAAACCCCGCAGGGGCCAGCGCTGAGCGATCACGCGCTTTTTGGGCCTGGTGATACCGCCATATACTGCGGGGTGGCAACGATCGGAAACCAGGGGGAACCGTACACTCTGCATGTGAGTGCTACACCGGCGTTTGCAGGAGCAACGGACGCCAACAGGACAGTCACCATAACATTCGGGGATGGTGACTCCATTACGTTCAGGATAGGTCCGAACACCTCATTTAGCACTACACAGGAACTAGGAGGAGTCCCAGGTGTAGACGACGTTGTCAAAATTACGCCAGGAGCGGGTATCAGCTCGGCCATGGCGAGTGTTAAAGTCAGAGCTGGTGCTAAGGACCCATTTTCTGATGACGGCGAGCTGGATAATTTCTGCCTGACGAAGCCTGGGGATGACGGATCACTTCCTGCAACACACGTATTTTCACCTATTTGACTACGTGCTTAACGAAACCGGGCGATCCGGGAATGGTTCCGTTCTAACATTTGGATATACTCGGGTGACCAAGGGTGACTGGCACACCGGCTGGAAGCTGGGGGACGCCGCCGTCTCCCAGCTTCTAGGGGAACCCAGGAAAGCAAAAAGGGGACGCGAACCTTTTCTGTCCTCGTCAACGCGCCGCTTTTCTGGGTCTGCCGCGCGGGCGAAAAGCAGGGAGCAAAGAGCAAGGAACAAGGGGTGAGGAGTAAGGCGTGAGGGGTAAGGGGAATGGAGAAGCCGCATAAGAAGTTGGATGCGTGGAAAATGGCTATGGAGTTGGTCAGCGAGGTGTATCGGGAGACGGACTCTTTCCCTGCGCTGAGATGGGCCAGGATAGGTGAGATATAGGCAAAATGGGGCTTAACTGCCTAAAACGTCCTTATGGGTTCCAACAGCGGTAATGACAAGGTTGGATTTGTCGCGAAAGTAAGTCGCCCGGTAGTTCATGGTGACGGAGAATGCCCACTGATCCGTACCTTTTAGTTTCTCGTTTCTCAGGCTTAGGTGCGAAGGATTCGAGAGGAGCCTTTCTAATTGCTCCCAGAATTTCAGCCTGATTTCTCTAGGAAGGTCATTGAGCACCTTCAGGACGGAATCAGGAATGACGATATTAATCGCCAAAGTGCTTCCGGACCTCTTTCACGGATTTGAACAGTTTGATCTTTCCCTTCTGGATGTCTTTCCTCGACCGGGCAATCTGCTCCTGCCACTCCTTGCTCCAGAACCATGCCTGGCCTCTGGGCACTTCGATGATCGGACGGATGACGATCTCGCCCTCCCGGGCTTCAACCTCAACACGTTCGCCCACATTCAAGGGGATCTTGGCCCGAACCTCTTCCGGGATTGTTACCTGGAACTTTTCTCGGACTTTAACAGTGGCTCCCATGGCGGCTTCTCCTCTACCGGTTAATCGTGCTTCTTCATTACTGTATTACTGTATTACAAAGTTCCCGCCTTTCTGTCAAGGCAGCAGTTAAATAAGAGATGGTCATTTTAGGAAAAAACGCGTACCACGGTGACGCAAGCGCGGCGTCGAGCGTGCGGGTGTCAGTCCAGGCCCGGCAACCCTGGGCGCGCCCCCTCTCTCTGTGATCTGAACCGGGAAGGTGGAGAACGGCCTTCATGTTGCCTACGCTCAGGAGCGTATTACGAAACACAGAACAGGGGGAATTGAAAACGAAAAAGAAGAAGCTTGTTCGGGGGGGACAGTATTG
Source organism: Deltaproteobacteria bacterium (assembly GCA_016193385.1). The sequence goes on along the minus strand of JACPSF010000221.1, from coordinate 1,263 downwards.
GGCAGTAGTACCAGTCGTGCTGCTTGCATTGCTTCCCGGATCCGTATCCAAGGAAGCTCCACAGCCAACGACACTAGCTGCTGCAACGGGGGCGTCACCTAAGCCAGTGGTGGCGCCGGTGAACCTCGGCCCGGTGATCAACACCAAACTGCGCGAGGCGGAGCCCTCGTTTACCGCCGACGGTAAGACGATGTACTTCAACTGCCAGGTGCGGCCGGGCCTCGGCGGCAACGACATCTGCGTCTCCCGCCTCATCGGAACGACGGAGGATGGACGCTGGACGCCGCCGGAAGTTGTCGCCCCGGGCGTGATCAGCCTGAATGAAACGTTCGATGTTGAGCCCGTGATCTCTCCGGACGGCAAGCAGCTCTTTTTTGCGAGCCGTGACCGCCCCGGGGGCTATGGTGAGTCCGACATCTGGTACAGCGAGAACGTGGACGGTGTGTGGCAGGTGCCCAGGAATCTGGGCCCGCCCTTCAACACCCCATTCGAGGACCACTGTCTCTTCTTTAGTCCGGATGGGAACGAAGCCTTCTGGACTTCGACCCGGCCGGGCGGCTTTGGGGGCAACGATATTTGGACGTCGCGCAAAGTGAATAGCGCCTGGCAGCCGGCGGTCAACCTCGGCCCGAAGGTGAATTTGAGCTATAGCGACCACCATTCGATACCCTCTCCCGACGGCAAGTCGCTGTACGTAACCTCCGGTCGGCCCGGCGGGTTTGGCGGCGAGGACATCTACGTGACAACCCGGGACCACACCGGGGCTTGGGGTCCGCTGGTGAACCTTGGTTCGCTTGTCAACACCGACAAGGATGATCGCTGTCCGGCGTTCACGCCTGATTTCCGCATTTTCTTGTTCGACTCCGAGCGGGCAGGGGGCTACGGGAGCAAAGACCTGTGGTGGGTCTACTACGACAAGATAAAGCATATCCGGTAGCCGCGCCGCCGCTGGGGAAAGCGAAGAAGAAAGGGAAAGGGGACATTCTGAATATTCGGGCCTAACTCTCTGCTTCAGACCGACGCGGAAATACGCGCGGCTGAGCACGACGTTAGGCTCAGCCTAAGATACTCAGAAAAAGGTGATTCAATGGATATAACGGAAGTGGGGAACAGCGGGACAATTACGCTTCCCGAAAGATTGCGCCGTCGCTGGGGAATCGAGGAAGGAGATTCGGTGGCCCTGGAGGAAACAAACGACGGAATCCTGATCCGGCCCTTTTCAGAGTGGTTGAGAAGCAGGAAGGCGACTCATAACGAGATCGT
>JACPSF010000220.1 GCA_016193385.1 Deltaproteobacteria bacterium | reverse complement strand
TGCTCCGGCCTGTTTTGTGGAGTCGAAGGTATACGGAGTCGGTAAACCTCCGTCAGTAAGCAGCCTGTCCAAAACGGCAGGCATGCAACCTATATCGCCGAGAAACCCGAAGTCGCTGCGGAAAGAGCTTTGGAGCTTTTGCGGATTTCCGATCATCGCCTTTTTGATGTTATCCATCTCCTCCCGCGTCGCATCCTCCGCGGTAACCTGAAAGATCCTGAAAGCCATAGGGATCGCGACGGCGGCCAGGACGGATAGGACCACCAAGATCACGACGACCTCTACCAGGGTGAAACCTCGGCGACTCTTCATGGCACGCACTACTTTGCAAATAGATAATAAAATTGTGAATAGTCTCCTCCCAACCTCATTCCATTCGCTATTCGCCATGTCTGTTTGACAAATATAAACGATCTATGTCACTTTCAAAGCCCGCGTGCCCGTGGCAAAACAACAAGGTCAGGCCTTTCTTCTTATCATCGGTCTCGTTGCCGTCGCCGGACTCCTCACCTTGATCCTGGTCTTTTCGCGTTTCGAACCCGCAGGGGGGACCGACCCGGTCGTGGTCTTCCTCCTGGTGACGTACCCTTTCCTTTTGGGAGGCTTGATCTACTACTACCTTCAGGAGAAAAAGATCGCGGCTACCTTGCAGGAGGAGTACTACTTCAAATGGTTCCTCCAGAGTTTTGCCAAGGTCTGTCAATCCGAGACCGACCTTCAAACGATTCGCGAAGAGCTGGTCAACACCCTTTTGCGCTTGATCAGACCCTCCCTCGTAATGCTTTATGAACTGGACGAGGAGACTAACCGGATCAAGAACCTTCCCGACGCGGCGGCGCAAGGCTACACGTTCGGCGAAGGCATACCTGGATGGGTGATGCAGAACCAGAATATCGTCATCCTGCCTGAAATCTCCAAAGAGCCCTACCTCCAAACCGACCCTTGGGCCAAGGCCCTGGACCTGCGCTCCTACGCGGCCGTTCCGGTGACCACGCCAGAGAAGTCGATCGGGATCATCGCCATGTACTCGCACGAAGCAAACTTTTTTCAGGACTCCAACCTTCTCATCGCCCAGCTGGCAGCTCAACTCTACGGGCTTAGCCTGACAAATCTGACCAGCAAATAGCAAATAGTCAATAGCTAATAGTCCCCTCCCCCATTCGCTATTCGCTATTCGCCATTTACTATTTACTGCTCCTTCAGCAATTTCTTGATGGCAGCACCCAGCTCCCGATGGGTAAAGGGCTTGGCGATGTAATCGTCGCAGCCGGCCTGGAGACATTTCTCTTTGTCCCCCGGCAAGGCCCTGGCCGTAGCGGCCAGAATCGGAACGGCTTTAGTTTTCGGGTTCTTACGAATGAGAGCGGCCGCTTCCAGCCCATCCATCTTAGGAAGGGAGATATCCATGATGATCAGGTCCGGAGAGCGGGAAACACTCAACTCTACCGCTTTCTTCCCGTCTTCGGCGACGATGCAGTCGTAGCCCAGGAATTCCAGCTCCTTCATGATCACGTCAATCGTCGCCGGATTATCTTCCACCAAGAGGATTTTCTTATTCATTTACAGCTCCTAAACATTTATTATACCACATCCCGGTAGCCGTAGACCACACAGACCCAACCATTATTCCACCCCTAGAGCTCAGGCCCTGCCCTGCGGATCATCTCCTCGATGAGATCCCGGTAGCGCTCCGTCACAATCTGCCGGCGCAATTTCAGCGTCGGCGTCAGCTCGCCCGTTTCCACCGAAAAGTCGCACGGGAGAATCCGAAAGTTCCTCACGGCCTCAAAGGGCGCAAGGGCTTTGTTTTTCTGCCGGATCCGCTCCTTCACAAGGGCATGAACCCGCGGATGAGAAGCGATTTCTTCGGCGTTACGGAACTCCAAGCCCTCGCCCTTCCCCCACCCCCGCACGTGCTCCTGGTTTAAAGTGATCAGGGCCATAAGATGCCTCTGCCGATCGCCGATGACCATGACTTGGTTGAACAGAGGATCGGCCTTGAGAAGATTCTCAATCACCTGCGGCGCCACTTTCTTGCCGCCCGAGGTGACGATCAGATCCTTTTTACGATCGGTGATGCGGAGAAATCCATCCCTATCGATCTCCCCGATATCGCCCGTGTGAAACCAACCCTCCGTGTCGATCGCCTCCTCGGTCGCCTTTTGGTCCCGATAATAACCCTTGAAGATGTTCGGTCCGCGCAGCAGGACTTCTCCGTCTTCACCGATTCGGCACTCGACGCCTTCCAACGGCAGTCCTACGGTGCCGAACTTGTAGCGCAGCGTGCGGTTCACGTGGGAAACGGTCGAGGTCTCGGTCAACCCATATCCCTCCAGGACGAGTATGCCCAGGGCGTGAAAGAACTCCGCAATCTCCGGCGCTAAGGCCGCCCCGCCGGAAATCGCCACTCTAAGGCGCCCCCCAAAGCCTGCATGGATCTTGGCAAAAACCATCCTGCGGGCCAATCCATAGGCCATGCGGAGACCGGGAGGCACCCTTCCCCCCTCTCTCAAGCAAAGGCTCACGCGTCTCCCTACCGCAAGGCCGAAGCGAAAAAAGAGCCGTTGAGAAAAGCCGCTTGCGGCGGCCCGGGCCCGGATCCGGCTATAGGCATTCTCATAGACCCTCGGGACGCAGAAGAGCAGTGTCGGCCGGATTTCCAGCAGATCCTTGGCAATCGTTTCCATCGAACGCGCAAAGCCGCAGGTATACGCTTTGGCCACCACCATAAAGTGCTCCAGGCGCCCGAAGGAGTGGGCGAGCGGAAGGAACTGAAGAGTGACGTCCCGGTCCGTGGAAGAGAGTGCTTTATCCACCGCGTCTATCATAAAGAGGTAATGACCGTGAGAAGTAAGGACCCCTTTGGGCTCACCCGTCGTCCCCGAGGTATAGATAATCGTAAGGTCATCGTCCGGCTGTATCGACTCGGCGATCCTCTCAAACTCGTCTTTATGCGCCTTATCGTAGTGACGTCCTAACTCCTCCAGCGCCGCGAGCGAGATCACCCGCCCTTCCGAGAAAAGGGGAAGGCCAGCCGCCGAACCGATCACGACGACCTTGCGTAATTGGCGGAAATGGGCACTTTGGAGATCTAGCTTTGCCAGCCGCTCTGCGGATTCAACAAAGAGTATCGTGGATCCGGAGTGGCCGAGAAGATAGGAGACCTGAGCGGAGGCGCTGGAGGCGTAGATAGGAACGGTCAACGCCCCGATGCAGATGTTGGCCCAATCGATTAAACTCCATTCGACTCGATTGGAGGAAAAGATGGCCACCCGGTCCCCTTTTCTCACGTCCAAGGAAAGCAGTCCAAGCGCGATCTCCCGCACCTCGCGCCGGGCGTCGTTCCAAGTCAATTCTCCCCACCACCCATCCCTGGCACACCGGTAGAGGACTCGGTCGCCATAGCGCTTGACCTGGGAAAGAAACATGTCGGCCAGGCTCTGGTAAGGCACGACGGAAGTATAGCACAGGGAACGGAACTCATGTTAGCCGCAAGGGAGCAGCGCTTCGAAGCCGAATTTCTATTGACACCTCACCTTGCGCTCGTCACTATGGAGTCTCAACATGAAATGCATAGGTCTAACCGGAGGTATAGCCACGGGCAAAAGCACCGTGGCGTCCATGCTGCGCGAGCTGGGGGCTAAGGTGGTCGACGCGGACCAACTCGCCCGGGAGATCGTCCAGCCCGGCCAAGAAGCATGGAAGGAGATTGTCGAGGCCTTTGGTAAAGAGATCCTCCGCCAGGACCAGAGCATCAACCGAGAGAAACTGAGAAGGATCGTGTTCCAGGATGAGAAGGCAAGAAAGCGGCTGGAAGCTATCACCCATCCCCGCATCCGGGCTCTGGCCCAGCAAAAAATGCAAAAACTGGCAGCCGAGGGGGCGGCGATCGTGATCTACGAGGCTCCCCTGCTCTTCGAAAACCGAATTCACCTTTGGCTCCACCCGGTAATTCTGGTGGCGTGTGACCGAATCACGCAAGAGCAAAGGCTGCAAAAAAGAGACGGGCTCAACGAGAACGAAATTCAGCAGCACCTGAACGCGCAGATGCCGTTGGACGAGAAAAGACGCCTGGCAGACATCATCATCGAAAACAGCGGCAGTCTGGAAGCCCTCAAGAAGCGCGTGCAGGAGGTGTGGGAGCAGATCGTAAGCAGCTCGCAGTAGGCCGAAAACAAATCTGCCTCTTGCAGCCTGCCTTCTGGCTACGCCGTGAAGCTACTTCACCCGCTCCAGATATTTCCCTTCCGAAGGATCCACCCGGACCCGATCCCCCACCTGAATAAAGGGCGGCACATGAATCGTGATCCCGGTCTCCAGTTTGGCTGGTTTGTAAGAGGCGCTCGCCGTGGCCCCCTTCATGCTCGGCTCGGTCTCTACAACTTCGAGATCGACGGAGGGTGGGGGGCTAATCCCTACGGGCTTTCCATCGAAAAACTCGATCTGCACGATATGATTGGGAAGAAGAAAAGACAGGATATCCCCAACGTCCTCAGCGGGCAGCGAAGTCTGTTCGTAGCTCTCGGTATCCATAAAAGTGTGCAGATCCCCATCCCCGTAGAGGTATTGCATCGAGCGGGTCTCCAACGTGGCCCTCTCAACCCGGTCCTCCGACCTGAACTTGTTTTCGGTTCCCAAACCGGTCCGGAGGTTCTTAAGCTTCGTTTGCATAAACCCCCGTTTGTTGCCGGGGGTGAGATGCTTGACGGAGGTCACCCGGTAGAGATCCCCCTCGTAGATGACGACCATCCCAGGCCTAAGTTGTGTTGCGTTGATCATGGTAGTTAATAGTGAATAGCAAATAGCGAACCGTAGCTCAACCCCACGTCCTCTATTTGCTCTTCGCAATTCGCCATTTGCTAAGCGTACAGGCCGCGCCACAACATGGCGCGCGCGACCCGGTTCACTGCAATCATCAACGCCGCCATCCGCATGTCGACTTTCTCTCTTCGACTCATACCGATGACCTCATGAAAGGCCCGGTCTAAAATCTCCCTGAGCCTATTCCTGATTTCATCTTCGGTCCAGAAAAAGTTTTGTAAATCCTGCACCCATTCAAAATAGGAAACGATCACTCCACCGGCATTGGCCAGGACATCGGGGATGACGAGGATACCCTTTTCCTTGAGGATTTGATCGGCCTCAGGAGTCGTGGGGCCATTAGCCCCCTCGGCTAGAATTTTGCATTTTAGCCCGGCGGCGTTCTCTCCCGTGATCTGCATCTCGCCGGCCGCCGGAATCAAAATGTCGCATTTGAGCTCAAAGAGCTCCGCTCCGGAAACGCTCTCCGCTCCCGGAAACCCCTGCAGGCGCTTATTTTTCTCCTTATAAAGAACGACCTCAGCCATCGGCAGGCCCTTTGCGTTCCACACAGCACCGGAGGTATCGCTCGCGCCAACCACTTTTACCCCAAGGGCGGCAAGCTCTCTGGCGGTCACAAGCCCCACATTGCCGAAGCCCTGCACCACGGCGCTGCATTTGCCCAGATCCAAATCGAGATGTTTGGCCGCGTCCATGATCGTGTAGACCACGCCCCTGCCCGTGGCCTCCCGACGGCCGAGCGACCCGCCGATATCGACGGGCTTTCCCGTAACCACTCCCGGCACCGCGTAACCTTTGTGCTGGCTGTAAGTATCCATAACCCAGGCCATTACCTGTTCGTTGGTCCCCATATCGGGGGCCGGAATATCGACCTCGGGTCCGATGAAGTTCAAGATTTCAGCCGTATAGCGCCGCGTCATCCCCTGCAGCTCATTGCGCGAAAGCTTCTTGGGGTCGCAGGCGATCCCCCCTTTTCCTCCCCCTAAGGGCAAGCCCACCAGGGAGCATTTCCACGTCATCCACATGGCCAAGGCGCCGACCTCTCCCAAATTGACATCGGGGTGATAGCGTATCCCCCCCTTGAAGGGTCCCAGCACATCGTTATGCTGGACCCGATACCCGGTAAAGACATGGACACTGCCGTCATCCATGCGCGTTGGCACGCTGACAATCAAAGCGCGATCCGGCCTTCTGAGCCTGCCGGCCACGTTCTTATCGAGGTTGAGCCTCTCCGCAGCAATATCGAACTGTCGAACCGCCATCTCACTGGCTGGGCTGCGCCACTCTATCGTCGCCATAGTTCACCTCATGCCCGTTGAACGGTTTGAACTGTTTAAACCGTTTAAGCCGCTCAAATCGTTTTACCCTTTAACCCTTCAACCCTTTATCTCTTAATCCTTCCTTTATCATCCCGGAGGCCAGCTAAAGTGCCGGCCACCCAAAAGATGAAAGTGAATGTGATAGACGCTCTGTCCCGCGCCGGGCCCGCAATTAAGGACAACGCGGAACCCATTCTCAGCGATCCCTTGGTCACAAGCGATCTGGGAAGCCGCGGCAAAAACATCGCCGACGAGCTCCCTGTCTCCCGGCTCCAAATCCAGGAGGGTGGCGATGTGCTTGCGCGGAACGATCAGGATATGAACCGGAGCCTTAGGGTTAATATCTTTAAAGGCGACGACCGAACTGTCCTGGTAAACCATACTCCCCTTGACCTCGCCTTTGACGATTCCGCAAAAAAGGCAATTCACCAGTTCACCCTCCCTTCAAAAAGACTCCATCTCCTCCGGCTCCGGACAGAGGGCGAGTATCCTCTCCCCGCTGAATTTGAGAGGTACGGCCTGGAGGAAAGCCCCATAGCAGGGCCCCCAAACACACTCCCCCGTCGTCGGCTCGTACGTGGCCCCGTGGTTGGCGCAGATGATATAGCGCTTATCCTCGCTGAAAAAATGGTTATCCACCCAATCCAACGACAGATGGATATGGCGACAACGGTTCACGTAGGCAAAGAGGTTCCCTTCGTAGCTCACCAACAAGCCTTCGACGGTCCGTCCCTGACACCGAAGCCAAAACTTCTTGGTCATCCCGTGCGAAAGCTCGTTGGCGCGAGCGACCACTTTGCCCCGGCGCGGCCTCTTCTTCCCACCCCGCTCCATGACCTGTCCCCTCAATCGGAGAGGTGAGAGAGATCTCCCGAGGGACACGCCACTAAAATCTCTCCCTGATCGATAAGCACGGGAAGGCGATAGAGGGAAAGCCCCTTACAAGGCCCCTCCACACAGAGGCCAGAACTCGGATCATAGATCGCGCCATGGGTGAGGCAGATAAGGTGCCGGCCGTCTTCGGTGAAAAACTGATACCGAACAAAATCCAGAGGGGTCTCCATGTGGCGGCATCGATTCACGTAGGCGTGAAAGTTTCCCCGGTGATTGATGAGAAATCCATTGACCCGATTTTTCTCGCAAATCAGCCGGAACTTTCGCACCGACCCGGGCCCCATCTCGTCCGCCCGCGCGATGACCCGTCCGCCGGGCCGGCCCCCTCGTTCCATGCGTGCCCTGTCCCGTAGAAAAAAAATCCGTCTAAGCGCCAACCCGAGAATGTAAAGGGAAAGGAACAGTAGGGAAACATAGAAGGTAAAGGCCATGCCACGTCCACGGAAGCGACGGGGTTTATCTCGACTGCTTTTCCACCATCTTACGGATACGCTTCACATCCTGCGGGCTCTGATTTCCTTTTAACCCCATAACTTTCATGAGCTCACTGGCCATTTCCGCTGTCACCTGGTCCTGGATGCTCCCCTTGCCGTCCGGATCGGCTTGGAGAAAGGTCTTGATCTTCTCTTTGGCCACGCCGGTCGCTTCAAGCCCGTCCAAAAACTCCCCATACCCCACTCGTCCCCGTAACTCCTTTACCCCAGCCAGAAGCTTTTTACAGTCCGCGCATATCTTCGACCAAAAGCCCCCTCGGCTCCCGCAGTAGATACAGCGTGCCATCTCGCACCCAAGTTTCTCAGAATAACCAACTTCGATACCGAAATCACCGCGTCTCGGACAAGGCTTTCGCCAGCATCCCCTGAAGGGCGTGGGCCAGGACCTCATTCGAGGCGACGATTCCATGATAGACCGTCTCGGGCCGATTAAAGATCAGCGCTTTCCCAGCGCCATCCAGCACCACCCCACCAGCCTCTTCCACGATCAGCACCCCGGCGCAGACATCCCACTCGTGAAGCGAACGGAATGTGAGGGTTCCATCTCCCTTACCCCCTGCGACCTTAGCCAACCGGTAGGCGATGCTCCCCACCGGCTCCAAATCGCAGGTCTCGGCAAAGCGGACAAACTTTCGCCGCGGCTCAGAACGGCTGACCAAGAGCAAAGCTCCCTTGACTTCCGCCCGTAGCGAAACATGGATCGGATCGCCGTTCAGAAGAGCCCCGCCATCTTTTACAGCTCGATAGAGCTCTTTTTCCACCGGGTTATAGACCACCCCCAGCATCGGACGACCCGATACCACCAAGCCGACCGAAACCGCGAACTGGGGAATCCCCGCGATGAACTCCTTGGTCCCATCGATCGGGTCGATCACCCAAACGCGCGCCGCTTTGAGCCTTTTCAAATTGTCGTGATCCTCTTCGGAGAGCCATCCATCCCCGGGGAAACGATCCAAAATAATGTCCCGGAGCTTGCGATTGGCCTCCAGGTCCGCAGTCGTGACGGGATTGTCCTTCCCCTTCTCCCGAATGTGATAGTCCTTGCCGTAAAGGCCCATGATGATTTCGCCCGCTGCGCGGGCTGCCCGCTCCGCGGTCTCAACCTCTCTGGCAAAATGGTTCTCTGCGCTCACTATGCTCCTTTCTGTCAGCTTTCAAGTTCCCCCGCTTCTCTCGGCCCCGGCCCGGACCATCTCCGCGATGGCCCGCTCGGAATCCCCGGGCTGGAGATCCACTCCGCGGACGGCGTCCTCTAGCAGAACTACTTTAAAGCCTTCTTTGAGCCCATCGAGGACAGTATGCTTCACGCAATAATCCGTGGCCAGGCCGCCGACGAATATCCGTTCCACTCCCGTCCCACGTAAAAGATCGGAAAGCTTGACTCCCCGGTCGTTCCGACCTTGAAACCCCGAATAGCCGTCCTCGTCTGCGCCCATGCCCGCGGATACAATGACGGCGTCGGACGGGAGTCGCAAGTCCGGGTGAAACTCAGCTCCCTTGGTCCCTTGGACGCAATGGACGGGCCAGACGCCCCCATAGGCCTTGAAATGAGAGGTCTTTTCGGGATGCCAGTCGCGGGTAGCCAGGATCGGAAGATTGGCAGCTTTGAACTGCTCGATGTAGCGGTTCAAGACCGGGACCACTTTGTCTCCATCCGTCACAGCCAGAGACCCGCCTGAACAAAAGTCGTTTTGCACATCGATCACCACAAGGGCATCTTTTCTTTGCATATCTGATCATTATAATGGAAGATAGAAGTGTTTCAATGATTAAGTACAAGGCGGAAGGCGATAGGCGTTTTTATTTCGAAATTCGAATTTCGCGATTGTTTGCCAGTGCCTAATGCCTGAGAGTTATGGCTTTCAAAGCGATCTTTTTCGACGCCGCAGGAACGCTGATCAAGACCACTAGACCCGTCGGGGAAAGCTATGCCCGGGTGGCACAAAGGTTTGGGATGGAAGTTTTGCCCGGGCAGCTCACCGAGCGGTTCCGCCTCTGCTTTGCCTCGTCGCCCCCCTTGGCCTTCCCGGGAGCACAGCCCGACAGGATCCAGGAATGGGAGCGCCAATGGTGGAAGGATCTTGTGCGGAGAATCTTCGAACCCTACGGACGCTTTGACGGCTTCGAAGATTATTTCTCAGAACTCTTTGAGTATTTCAGCCGAGCCGATTCCTGGTCCCTGTATCCCGAGATCAAAGAAACTCTAACGGCTTTGCGGGAGCTGGATCTGATCCTGGCCGTGATTTCGAATTTCGATTCCCGCCTTTTTGGCATCCTCGAGGGTCTGGGTATAGCTCCCTGCTTCGATTCTATCGTGATTTCGAGCTATGCGGGACACGCCAAACCCGCGCGGGAAATATTCCAACGGGCGTTAGAGACCCACCGGCTTAAAGCCGAGGAGGCTATGCATATTGGCGACAGCCCGGACAAAGACGCTGCAGGGGCGATCGCCGCCGGGCTGACGGGTGTCCTGCTGGACCGCAGCGGCAGATCGGCATCGGACAATGTCCCACGGCTCCAGAATCTCATGGCGATCTTTTCGCTCCTGGGCCGCGCGGGCTAGGCCCGAAACTCATCGACTCAGGTGAAACACTACCGCTTCCGGCTCGGTCTATTTCCAAATCTCTGAGGCGACCTCTCGAATAACGTCGAACTTTCTCCACTGGTCTTCTTCGCCGAGCAGATTTCCGAGAATGTTCGAGGCAAAGCCACATTGCGGGCTCAGCGCCAGCCGGTCTAAAGACAGATAGCGGCTCGCCTCTTCGATCCGGCGCCGCAGATCATCCGGGTTCTCTACCCGGGCAATCTTGCTGCTCACAAGGCCCAGGACAACTACCTTATCGCCCGGGACGAGTCTCAATGGCTCGAAGCCCCCTGCCCTTTCCGAGTCGTACTCCAAGAGGAGACGCTGATGTTTGAGTCCATTAAAAAGCCTCTCGGCAATGGCGTCGTAGCCCCCCTCGCGATGCCACATGCTGCGCTGATTGCCCCGGCAGAGGTGGATGCCGAAGGTAACGCCCGGGAACCCGGCGATCACCGCGTTGTCCGCGTTTATGGAGCGCTCCATCCGCCTCAGCGGCTCCTGCCCCCGCGAGCGCATCCGCTCAAGAGATCGCGAATCAACGTAGGAAGTATAACTGGGCGCGTCGATCTGGACGTACCGACAGCCGGACTCCGCTAACTCAGCTACGATCTGCCGCTCAACGGAAATGACGTCCGCTAAAAACTCCTCGACATCACTGTAAACACCGGCCGTGTTTTGACGGTCAAACTCCTCGCACAGCCGATCGGGACTGAGAAGCGTAATCTTTATCGGAGAAGAGGTCAGAGGCTGAGAAAAGCGAAATTCTTCCAGCGGAAGATTGCGCGTCAGGCGGATGCGCTCCACCAGAGGTCTCCAGTACCCCAACGCGGGTTCTCCCTGGCTGGGATTGTCAGGGTCCCAGCGAGTCAGAGGTTTTCCGCCCGTGGCACGTTGCTCGTGGAACTGAAGTGTCTGCTTTCGTGGTTGAAAGCCCGTGACCGACTCGGCAAAGCTGTCCTGAAAATTTAGGCGGCGAAACTCCCCGTCGGTCAGCACCGGCAGACCGTGAGCCTCCTGCTTCGCGATAACCTGCCGGATAGCTTCATCCTGCGCTTGGCGCAGCTCATGGTCGCTCGCCCGCCCTGAGCCGTGCCAGGCATAGACGTCTTTTAACTCCTGCGAGCGAAGCAGGCTGCCTACCTGGTCGACGCGGATCTTAGCCAGAGGAGTTTCTTCAAGGGCTGAAACACTGGACCGTGCCACAACCACCTCTTTGCACGAGGCCTTGCGCCCTCTATATTCCCCACGCACGGGGCTGTCAAGAATTTCCCCTCAGACCTTCCCGCCAGGCAAGAAATTTTATTGGGCGAGAAAGCTGGGAAATTCGGATAGCCGGGTTACTTTTTCTTCTCTTTCAACGCTCTCCAGACGCGCTCGGGAGTGAGCGGGAGGTCTTTGATGCGGACGCCGCCGGCTACGACTCAGAAGCAACTTCATTCATTTAAGGGGAACGGTATATCTCATGGGCACCGATACGGCGTAGTCTGAGAGTCTCCCCAGCTATTTTATACGTCATCCGGTAACCGCCAGTTACGCGCGCTTCGTAGATATCTGTAGATCCTTGGATCTTGCGGGCGCGCAAAGAGGGGTGACGGGGATTTTGGAGGAGGACGCGGATTTGCTTTTCGGCGCGTCTGCGGACTGACTCAGGGAGGCTAGCATAGTCGCGGAGAAAGCTCTGCTCATAGGTAACGATCATGCGCTTTTTCGTCGCATCCGCCGAGCATCTTGTTCCAACGAGCGAAGGAGTTCATCCCCGCTGGTAAAAGGACCTGCGCTTTTGCCCGCCTTCTCCTCGGCCTCGGCTTCTCGCTCACTTTTTTGCCACTCCTCTAACCACCAGTAGATTTGGTCCGGGTCGATCAAGCCTACCTTGGCGGCTGCTTTGCCTTCCTTTAGCGTAAGACCCCTGGAGTGAAGGAGGTCCTTGCGGATTGTCAAAATCTTTTTGCGCGCCGAGGACAATGCTTTTTGTTCATCAGAGGTTAGCTTCACTGCCGGGGCCTTCTCCGTTAACCGTTTGGGAACAAGAAGCAGCTTTTTCCCCTCCACGCGAGCTTCCAGAATATCTCCTGCTTCCAGGTGAAGCCGTTGAAAGGCGTCTTTCGGTATCGTTACCTGGTGTTTTGGACCAATCTTTATGATAGCCATACTTCCCTACTTCCTTACTTTAAGCGTCATTAATCATATACGGCTTGTGAGGAACTGTCAATCCGCAATTTATCGTTTGTAGTAGCAAAGCTTGGCAGGCAGGCTACTTTTTCTTCTCTTTCAACGCTCTCCAGACGCGCTCGGGAGTGAGCGGGAGGTCTTTGATGCGGACGCCGGTAGCGCGGGCGAGGGCGTTGGTGATCGCAGGGGCGACGGAGACGAGCCCTCCCTCCCCCATCCCCCTCGCGCCGAAAGGACCCGGACCGTCGCGATTCTCCACGAGGACCGAATGAAACTCTTCGGGCACGTCGGAAAATGTCGGAACGCGATAATCCACCAGATTGGAATTGACCAGCTGCCCGCCCTCATAGATCATCTGCTCGAAGAGCGTATGGCCGATCCCCTGCATCGCGGCGCCTTCCTCCTGACCGACGCATTGCTCCGGATGAATTGCCTTTCCTACATCGGCGACCGAAACATAGCGCCGGATGGAGATTTCTCCGGTCTCTTCGTCAATGCCGAGCTCCCCGCATCCCATCCCGATCTCCCAGAAGACCGGCAGGACTCCGCCCGTGATTTCCGGCCCCACGTCACCACGCCCGATCAACTCGCCACCAGACCCGCCGAAGCGCCGCGCCAGGGCCTCTTTGAAAGACAGCTTCGCCTCGCCGCAGACAAGGCCGCCTTCTTCCACCCGGACCCGGCTGGAACGAACACCAAAAACCTGCGCGCCGATGGCCACGAGCTGCTTCTTGAGGTCACGAGAAGCTCTCTGGACCGCAAGCCCCATGAGGGTCGTCGAGCGACTCGATCCCGTCGAGCTATCGTAGGGAGTGACCATGGTGTCGGCACCGCTTATCCGAACCGACTCCAGAGGAAGACTCAACTCCTCGGCAGCGATCTGGGAAAGGACGGTCCTCACGCCCTGCCCCATCTCCGTGCTCCCGGCCAGAATGGTTACAGCCCCATCCGACTGCATACGCGCCATGGCGACGGAGACCGGCGTGGCGCCGGCATTGGTCGCCCCCAGGGCCAGGCCGATGGCGCCATTCTTTTTCTTTGAGCGCCTCTTCCATTCGCTCTCTCTCAGCAGTCTTTTCAGGCTTGAGGCGAGATCGGCATCGATGCCGCGCAATTTGGGACGGACCTCTTCCCCTTTCTTCAGAAGATTTTTTAGCCTCATCTCGGCGGGGTCGATCCCCAGTTTATCGGCGATGATATCCATCTGGGACTCGGAGGCGAAGATCGTCTGCGGCGCTCCGATGGCGCGGAAGGAACCCGCCGATCCGGAGTTGGTATAGACCGCATACGCGTCGCTGCGGATGTGAGGAATCTTGTAGGGACCCAACACCCTTGTGGCAGCTCGGATCGCGACCGCCGGCCCGTTATCCGCGTAGCCGCCCGTATCGAGATAGATCTCAGCCTCCCGGGCAACCAGAGTGCCGTCTCTTTGGACTCCGGTTTTCAATCGGACTCTGGCTCCATGCCGGCGCACCGTGACCATCGATTCGGGCACGGAATTGCAGATCCGCACAGGGCGCCGCGCCTTGCGCGCGAGAGCGACCACCAGCGGCTCGAATTTCGTATAGGATTTGCTGCCGAAGCCGCCGCCCAAATAGGAAATAATGAGCCTGACCCTCGCAAGCGGCACCCGAAAGATCCGCGCTACGTCCGCGCGAACCTGAAAAGGATGCTGGGCCGAGGACCAAACGGTAATCCCCCCATCATTGCACTCGGCGATCACGCTGTGGGGCTCCATGGTGTAGTGATAGACCATGGGAAAGGTGAAGGTGTCTTCAAAAATCTCCTCGGACTCGGCAAAACCCTGCTGGATGTCGCCCTTTTCTACGTGCTCGTGACCGCAGATATTTCCCTTGGCCTCTTCGTGAACCAGCGGAGCG
>JACPSF010000219.1 GCA_016193385.1 Deltaproteobacteria bacterium | reverse complement strand
TGGCAGGTGGCGCGGGCAGAGGAGGCGCTTCTCTTTCGCATAGGGGTTTTTCTTACGTTGGTGAGCGTCATCGTTCTGTTTGCGTCTGGTCTCGGCGTCTTTGCTACGATGACGACGGCAGCCCTGGAGAGAAAAGTTGAGGTTGCCTTAATGCGTGCCCTGGGCGCTGGGGAGAGGAGGGTCGCGTTAATTTTTGCGTGCGAAGCGTTAGCCGTAGGCCTTGCCGGTGGAGTGGTGGGCTTTGCCCTTGGCCTCCTGTTTGCCGAGGCCATCAGTTTGAGCGTGTTCGGCTCGTTTGTATTTCCCAGGCTGATCAGTCTTCCTGCGGGGCTCGCGGTTGGACTCGGAGTGGCACTCTTTTCGAGCCTCTCCGTCGTCCGGAAGGTGGCATGCACGGCTCCAGCGGCCGTCCTGAAGGGAGAATAAAGACTGAGATCTGGCGGCAAGTCAATCGGTCGACTGGGAGCCGAGCGGCCAAGGAGATTTTTAGGTGCCTTTAATTGTGCTTAGGGACGTGACCAAGGACTATAACGGGAAGGTTAAGGCTCTTGATCGGGTGAGCCTGGAGATCTATCCGGGGGAATGGGTTGCCGTCATGGGTGCCTCGGGATCGGGGAAAAGCACGCTGCTGAACATGATCGCGGCTCTCGATCAGCCCACTTCAGGTTTACTCTCGGTCGATGGCATCGGTCTTCTCTCTCTTTCCGAAGAGGAGAGAGCCCGGTTTCGACGCGAGAAGGTGGGACTCATCTTCCAGCAGTTCTATCTGGTTCTCTACCTGACGGCCTTGGAGAATGTCATGCTCGCCCAGTATTTCCACAGCATGGCAGACCGGGACGAGGCGAGAGCGGCCTTGCGCCAGGTCAAGCTCGAGGAAAGGACAGATTTTCTTCCTTCCCAGCTCTCCGGCGGCGAGCAACAGCGTGTCTGTATTGCGCGGGCGTTGATCAACCAACCGAAGATCATTCTGGCCGACGAGCCCACGGGGAATCTGGACGCGCGGAGCGAGGAGGTGGTGATGGACATCTTTCATCAGCTTCACCGCGCCGGTCATACCCTCCTGGTGGTGACTCACGATCCGCACATCGGTGAACAGGCCGACCGGGTCATCGAGCTCGAGCACGGGCGGGTCCTTCCGGTCGCGTCTTCTCAGCGACAACTGAAGCGCCGGTAGACCTCATCGCGCAGTCCTAATTTCAACCCGCAGCAGACCGAAGAGATGGCGCGCGAAATCGGTATTGTCCTGATAGCCGCGGAACCGCTCCGCCCCGATCCCCAGCGCCCCTACGAAGACGGGTTGAGCGGTATGGCCTGACGTGCTCCAGGAGATCTGGATGTTCCGAGCCCGCTCCGGACCGATCAGCTCGGACAAGGAGTCAGGTCGGAGGCCGGGAATAAGCTTTCTCCTTTTTCCGGCGAGGGTCAAGCCGCCCGTTTCGTGGTCCGAAGTCACCAGGATCAGGGTTTCCCTGGGATGCTGCCGGTAGAACTCATACGCAAGACCCACCGCTTTATCCAGCTCTTTAAAATCTCGGACCAGAGCAGCGAGGTTGGAACCATGGCCTGCGTTGTCGATATTTTCGTTTTCGACCAGGATGATAAATCCCCTTGCAAGATTTTCCTGAAGGACGCGCAAGGCAGTGTGGGTCATGTCATGGAGCGAAGGCTCGATTTTGGGGTTGCGATCGTTCTCGAAGCTCATGGGCCCGAGACTGAAGAGGCCGAGAAGCTTGGGCCCTCGGGCGGCCATCAGTTCTTCCCGGTTGGTCATGTAGTTGAAGCCTCTCTTGCGAAAGAGGGAGAGCATATCCTTTGGGTCTTTTCTCCGGCTGCCTGGCTGGCTCCGCGGCACAAAATATTCCCTGCCTCCCCCCATCAAAAGGTCGGGTTCCAGCTTTAAGTACTGGTCGATGATCGAGCTGAAGAGATTTCGGCTCTTCGCATGGGACGCGAAGGCAGCCGGAGTCGCGTCATAAATTTCCGCATTGGTGACCAGACCCAGGCGCATTCCTCTTTCTTTTCCGATCTCAAAAACGGTTTTGGCGGGGCGACCGTCGGCACAGATGCCGACTGCTCCATTTTTTGTCTTGCAGCCGCTCGCCAGGGCGGTCGCGGCCGCGGCTGAGTCTGTAATCAGAGAGTCTGCGGAGTGGGTGGTCATCAGACCAAGAAATCCGCCGCCGAGGATCCTGTCGGTGATGATCAACCCCTCCCGATGTGCGTGCTGGCTGTAGAGCCTGGTGATTTCCAGATGGGTGGTGCCCGCGCCGTCAGCCACGAAGATAAAGATAAATTTAGGAGATGCCGGCTCACCGGCTGCACCCGGGTGGGGTTTGAGGAATAGTGCGCCCAGGAAGAAAAAGAGGACCGCGGTTGCAATTAGCAGGCGTTGGGGCAGCTCGCGCCGGTTCCCGGGGTTCATCCGTCCTGTCCTCGGGCCGCAAGCCAGAAAGTGAGGGATAGGTAATAGGCCGGGAAGAGCAGCGAGCTTAACACGAACGACGCGGGGGGATGGGGAAGTCGGTAGATGATCAGCAGAACAAGGATGCCCCAGACGATTCAGACCGTAAGACCGCGGAGAATCGGTGTCCGGCTCGGATAAAGGTACTTGATCGGGACGAAGACGAGCGCGGAAAGAACGATAATGAGGAGGCCGTTTAGCCACCGAGGCGTGAGCAGTACGTAGAGGTAGAAGGCAACGATATTCCAATAGGAAGGGAATCCGAGAAAAAAATGGTCTGAGGTCTTGGCTTGTCTCTGGCAGAAACCGTAGGCGCTCGCCAAAAGCGGCAAGGACGCAAACCCGAGGGCAGCTTTCTCGGGGAGCAGATCGGCGCGGAACAGAAAGAGGCAGGGGACGAGGACGTAATTGAGATAGTCGATGATGTCTTCCAGGCGGTCTCCGTCAAACCATGGGATGAGCTCTTTCACGCGGGCCATGCGCGCCAGGGTGCCGTCGGTCGCGTCAATTATGACTGCGAGGGACATGAGCCAGAACGCGCTCTGAAATTTCGCCTGTTCGACGAGGATGAGGGCGACGAAACCGATGACGGCGCCGCAGGCGGTGTAGAGATGGACCAGCCAGGGAAGAACCGCGCTGGAAGACATGCGCCTCAGGTGGTGGATGCGGCGTAACTGGGCCTCGCCTTGAGCCGCTCGATCCAGGCCCGAAGGTTTTTATATTTTGGATCGACCGGGATCTGGAAGCGCTCCAGCAGGTCGAGGTTGGTCATGAAGGCGATATCGGCAAGGCTGAAGGTTCCTGCCAGGTACTCTTTTCCTTCCAGTTCCTTTTCGATTCGATCAAAGCACTTGACGATCTCTGCCTTCGCGTGGTCGATGACTTTTGCATCCCGCTGCCCTTCGGCTTTGTAACGAAACTCGTGGATGATCTCGATGAAAGGGGGAGTGAAATAATTGTCGCGAAAATCCTCCATCATTCGCGCCCGGGCGCGCCCCTCAGAGTCCTCAGGAAGCAGGGGAGGGTAGGGGTACTCGTCTTCCAGGTACTCGTTGATGATAGTCGAGTCATAAACAATAAAGCCGTCGTCATCGAGGGCAGGGACCTGACCGAACGGGTGAATCTTCAGATATTCTGGGTTCTTCTGCTCTTTTTTCGATAGGTCGATCTGGACCCTCTCGAAATCCAATCCCTTCTCGATCAGGACGATGCGCACCTTGCGGGAGTTGGTAGATAGCGGGGAATGGTAAAGCTTGATCATACGTCTGAGACCTCCTTGTACCGCGCCGGTTGAATGCCCTATACATACCATAAGGCGGTGGCTGACTGCCATATCCATTTCTTATTCTTAGTTAGGCTGTGATTTTTTTGGTATTGAGAAGATTGCGTGGACTTTTGAATACGTGATCCAGCGAGGCAGGGTGATTATCAAGGATTTGGAGCCTGGGGGAGAGAAGTGGGGCTAGGCCTGGCTCTTGTGGACCGGGTGGGCAAACGGACAAAAGTGAGGGGTTCTCTGTCGTTTGCGATCTTTTCCACGGTCATCAGGACCACACGGTTGATTTTTTCCATTCCTTCGACATTAAGCTTTTCCCACGTGTCCGTAGGGCGATGGTAATCCTCGTGAACTCCCGTGTAGAAGTGAAGGACGGGGATATTGCTGTCGTAGAAGGAGACGTGATCGCTTCGGGCTACTCCCGGCGTCATTTCCATGTTAAGCCCGAGCCCGGCCTGACTTAATATGCCGCGCAACTCTTTGGCGGTATCTACCCCTGCGACGATCAGGCGGTTGTTTTTCATTCGTCCGACCATGTCCAGGTTGATCATGGCTTTGGCCGACCGCAGGGAGAGAGCCGGGCGAGTGACGTAGTGTCGAGAGCCGTAGAGTCCTAACTCCTCCCCGGTGAAGGCCACGAAAACGACCGCGGTACGCAGAGGATCGGGCCGCCGGCTTAACTCCTGGGCCAGGAGCAGTAGAAGGGCAGTCCCCGAAGCGTTGTCATCGGCGCCATGGTGGATTCGCCCCTCGGTGCTTGCATCCCGCGTGCCGTAGTATCCAAGTCCTAGGTGATCGTAGTGGGCGCCGATGACGATGTGCTCGCCCTGCGACTGCGGAGAGGCGCCGGGGAGGATGCCGATGACGTTGTCGCCCTTCCCGGTCACCTTTTCTATCTGAACTTCAAGGGAAGCTCTGAGACCGAGAGGAACGGAAGCGGGTCGCTCCTCCCGATCGATTTTTTCCTTGAGCGCGCCGAGCGAGATGCCCTTTTCTGCCAGTGCCTTATCCAGGACCTCGCGGGTAACCTGCGCGACCACCAACCCGAGGTCGCTTCTATCCAGAGTTCTTCTGAGCGGTATCAGCTGTTTTTCGCCCTCTTCAGCCGAATGGTGATCGACGAGAATCATCCCGACAGCGCCGTGCTGCCGAGCGGTGTCGGCTTTGGTCCGCAAAGCGGCATGCCGTGAGTACTGGGGATGCTTTCGGAACGGGCTGCGGTCGTTTTTCGGCGGCGGCTCATAGCGTAAAACGACAGCGATTTTCCCCTTCACGTCTACGCCGGCATAGTCGTCGTAGCCGTAATCTTCCGCGGTGATTCCATAGCCAACGAAAACAAGCTCTCCATCGGCTTTGCCGGATGCCGAAAAGCCCAGAGGGGCCCACTGGCGGCTCGGGATCAGACGCAGGTCTGCGATCGTTAGCTCGCTCCCATCCTTGAGCTTGGCGCCGGTCACGACCTCTACGCCCTGAAAGTAGGTTGCGCCGTCGCCCCCCGGGAGCAGGCCATATTTTTTGAATTGCTCTCCGACATAATCTCGTGCCTGCTGGATTCCCACAGTGTCGACCCCGCGTCCCATGAGTTCATCCGAGGAGAGAAAGCGCACGTGCCCGGCGAGCTCGTCCGCCGATGAATCGGCGGACGATGGGACTTTAGGCGTCCACCCCGTGAGGAGAAAAAGAACGAACAGGCTTAGAGCTGAAGCGGCAAGCTTGGTAACCACCGCCTGTTTTCTCTTACAGGTTTGCATCGCGGTTGACCTGGGTCTGGTCGCGTAGTGGGGAAGCACGCCTGCACAGGAGATTATCAGAACCCTACCTAGGTTTAAAGATACGGCTCGCTTTGCAACACGACCGGCGCAGTGTGGCAGCTTGGAGGGATCATTGAATCCAGGATCGCGTTTAACTATCATTCGGTCCCGGATCAAAGAAAGGGCTTTCCTGCTTAGCCTGCCCTCTGAGGCTTAAGACTTGACCAAAGGGAGGGCGTTATAGCCCGGAATGATCAGGTCACCCGACAGTGGCGTCTGTTGCGTCGCCTGGAAAACTCCAGGGGCGCGGGTCGAACAAAGGACAAAGGGGTCGACAAAGGGGTCAATTCCGCTCTTGGCTCTTGACGCTGGTATTTTGGTTAATACCTCCCTGCCGGCGCGGCGAGTGGGAGGTCTAAACTGAAGGCCAGGGCGGAATCTGCCTCCAGTATAGCCTCGCGGGGCAAGGTGCCGAGTTTTCTGAGGATCGCACGCCTGGGAAGAGTTATCAGTGTCTCCATTTTGACGACCGAGGTCTCTTGCAACCCCGCAGCCTTGGCCACGGCGGATGGGTGAGGGATCGGGTAGTGCATTGGATACCTCTTCTCTGGTACTGAAAAGGAAATGAGGGCGACGATCACCGTGCTACCAAAGCGATTTCCCGTGTCGTTTTGAACGACCAGGGCCGGTCGGGTTTTAGCCTTTTTTGAAATCCGTGACATAGGGAAACGGCACAAGGACGACATCACCTCGCCTAATCTCCGGAACGCGGTCCATCTAGTCCTCGGATATCTATGACGTTGCTGGCAGGTAGGCTTCAGCGTCGAGCACGTCTTCACGGGCCATTTTCTGGTAGCCTTCTTTGGCCAAAACCGCCATACGGTTTTTCTCCCACAGCCGGATCGCTTCCTCGACAATCCGGCTTTTCGAAACTCCTGCCTTCTCCGCATGGCGGGTGATCGTCTGGTAAAGATTAGGATCAACCGTCACGCTCAGTTTTGCCCGGTATCCTAGTGCCATTGGCCCGCCCGAGCCCGATTCCAGCCGCGATTGAGATCGCTGATGAGAAGCCCCACGACGCTCCTGAACACGGGCTGTGGGGGGCCGTCAGGGGGCCATTTGAGTTCTCGGCTGCTGAGACTCAAAAGGAACTTCTGTCACTCAACCCGTGTCCCCTTTTAATCATCGGTAAGATCCCTTCGCTGGACACTATTCAACAACTTGGTTTTGTGCTTGGCCTGTGTTATTTGTTCATATTACTTCCCCGGTAGCTCAGCCGGTAGAGCAGGTGGCTGTGACCTTTTTTAGTCGCAGCTTTCTGCCGTAAGGCAGATTGAAAAATTGGGTGAATTCAGGGAACCCTAACCAGGAATATCCATTCTCCTGTATGGGAATCCTGAGCGAAGCCTGCCGAACGGGGATTCAGTAGGCAGGAACGTGCAGAGACTAGAGGTTGAGGATCCCCTTTTCCAAT
>JACPSF010000218.1 GCA_016193385.1 Deltaproteobacteria bacterium | reverse complement strand
CTCAGCATGAACGGAAAATCGCAAATGATTTCAAGGGTTGCTCCGTTCGCCCTGAGTTCGTCGAAGGGTGAACGGAGCGTTTTTCCGCAGCCTGCTAGGCTACCAGGGAGAACCTCCTCCATACAGCAAGTCGTACTACGGGATCTGGTGTTTGAATGCTCTGGCATCACCTGAACTGCAAGGTAAAGGATTAAACCGGTCCCTCAACTCTTGAATTTAACTACGCCGATTTATGCTTGAGGTTATTAACGTCAGCAAAAACTACCAACGCTTGACCGAGACCACAACGGCGCTTTCTTCAGTTAGCTTTGTTGCTCCTGAAAATCAGTTCCTATCAATCGTCGGTCCGTCGGGATGTGGCAAAACAACGCTTTTGCGATGCATAGCAGGCCTCATCCCTTACAGCAATGGAACGATTTCCTTGGACAACACGGAGGTCCGTAGTCCACCACCAGGTACCGTCTACCTTTTTCAAGAATACAATAGATCCCTCTTCCCTTGGAGGACAGTGCTCGGAAACGTCATGTTTCCTGTGGAATACTCCTTAGGAAAGGGCGCAGCTCGATCCGAGGCAGTAAAATACATAGAAATGGTAGGACTGAGCGGGTTTGAGAATCACTACCCGTGGGAGCTTTCAGGTGGCATGCAACAAAGAGCAGCGATCGCCCGGGTGCTGATAAAGGAACCCAAATACTTGCTTATGGATGAGCCGTTTGGATCTGTGGATGCCCAAACAAGATACCAGCTGGAAGATGCACTCTTGCACATTTGGACCACTCAACCAAGAACGATCATTTTTGTAACCCACGACATAGAAGAAGCCATCTATCTTGCCGATCGGGTCATAGTGATGTCGCATAGGCCTGGGCAAATTCTCGCCGATATAGCGGTGCAATTGCCGCGCCCGAGAGACCAGATTGCCACGAGGGAAGACACTCGCTTTGCCGGCTACAGACGCGAGATCTTCGCCTTGGTCCTAGATGGCCAAAGGCGGTCAACGAATTGGTGATTATCAGTGCTTGAAGGCAGAGTAGCAGGGACTGCAGTTCTGACTGGGATCCTTCTAAGCTGGGAATTCGCAGTATCGAGAGGTTTTCTTCCTGCCAATTACGTGCCAGCTCCTTCCTCAGTTGTCGTTAGCTTAATCCAAGGATTTTTGTCGGGCGAACTTTTAAAGCACCTTCTCATTACATTGCAACGCTTCGTTTCTGGATATGCCATCGCGTCGATTGTCGGAATCCCCCTCGGGGTGGCTCTCGGCCGATGGCCTCTGCTTCGCGCAGCATTCGAGCCCATTATCGAATTTTTTCGACCAATGCCAGTCGTTGCAATCTTGCCGATTGCCATGTTTGTCCTTGGCCTCGGCCATACTATGGCAATAGCAGTCATCGCCTTCGGTTCAGGCTGGATCTCACTGCTATACACGATGGACGGAGTCCGCGGGGTAGATCCCACGCTGGTAGATACTGGGCGCACTTTTGGAATCCGCGGGGCCAGAATGTTCTGGTCAATCGTACTTCCAGCGGCATCGCCCCAGATCGTTACCGGTCTAAGGGTGAGTCTCGCTATCTCACTGATCCTGGCCATCGTTATTGAACTGATCGTCGGCTTCGGAGGCCTTGGATCATTTATAGGAATTTCACAGGGTGCGGTTAGGATACCTGACACGTACGCTGGGATTGTTTTGGTGGGTGCATTGGGCTATCTGCTCAATCAAGCCTTTAGACTTGTTGAAGGAAAGATCATGGCTTGGCATCGCGGATACACAAAACACTAATCTAAAATGCGCAAATATTTGGCATGGCGTGCATATCTGCAGGAGCATCCGAGGATCTATGGTCTACCGACCGTGTTGGCGCTCCTAACGATCTGGGAGATCCTGTCCAGATCAAACATGATCAACGGGCATCTTGTACCGCCTGCTTCTGCGGTCCTTGAAGTTTTCGTTTTGCAATGGACAAGTTACGAATTTCTACGCCACGTGGTCATCACCCTTTTCCGAATGGCCTCGGGTTATGTCACTGCAGTGGTGGTTGCGATCCCGTTAGGTCTGCTAATGGGGTACTGGCGGAGACTGTTCGACATGCTGGAGCTCACAATAGAAGTAATCCGGCCCATTCCTACAAGCGCGCTCATCCCCGTCGCCATTATCTTCTTCGGAATAAGCCATACCATGCACAGCTTTGTGGTTTTCTTGGCGTCCTTCATGCCAATATTATTAAGTACGATCGACGGCGTGCGAGCAGTGGATCCCGTGCTCATCGAGACATCCAGCACACTCGGGACTCCGGCTCACAGGATTTTCCCTAGAGTCATAGTGCCCGCTGCAATGCCACACATCGTCACAGGCCTCCGCACAAGCATCGCCCTCGCCCTTATCGTGGCCGTCTCATCGGAGATGATCATAAGTTCTGAAGGCTTGGGCTGGTCAGTGCTCTACGCACAGCGAACGATGAGGGTCCCGCAAATCTATGCCGGCATACTATCCCTCGCCGCCGTCGGCTATTTGCTCAACCGCGCTTTTCTTGTCCTCGAGGCTTGGATGATCGGCTGGCACCTCAGAGCCACTACAAAACAATGGGCCTAGGTGCGTAAAACTTAAGCTCAGAGTAGGATGACTTGGGCTCGGTGCCTTATGGGCATACCTGGTGTCGCACCTCTACTAAGAGCAGACCCCGAGCGAGTAAAGCCCATTTCGATACCTTGACATCACGGTGCTATTGGTGCGTAGGTGGAGATTATTTTGGTGTATTCGAACGACTTCTCTATGAACCTCTCTCTAGCAGAGAAATCAATTGCAGACTGTAACTCGGATGCCCTTATTTTAGTATCGGCGACAAATCGGCTTGGAAAGAACTTTGCTGCCAGCTTGGGGTCGACGCGCGTCATCTGCGCCAGAATCGGCAGGGCCTCTTTCGGATTATCGATGATGAACTTTGTTGCGGTCTCCAGTGCCCGCACAAATCTCTTAGCCTTTTCTGGGTTTTTGCGGAGCCAAGCTTCTTTCGCGATGTAGCAAGCCACCAGAAATCTACCACCTACTATATCAAGGTCGGCGCCAAGAATACGGCCTACGCCCCTCTCGAGCACAGTCGTGAGGAACGGCTCAACAATATGGGCAGCATCGATCCTTTTTGTCTCGAGAGCCCCAGGCATATCAGTGAATCTTACCTCAACGAACCTCACCCGACTGATGTCGGCTCCGTTTGCCCTCAGCCATGCTTTCACTCCGGCCTCCGCTATGCTACCAAATGTCGCAGCTACAATCTTACCTTCTAAGTCCTTAGCGGAACTAACTGGTAGGTCACTACGGACAACGAGATAGACGTCCGGCGATTTTGGGTCATAGAAGACAGCAGGGTACACCAGCTTATGATCGAATCCCCCCACGTATGCACGGATCAGGGAGTCCGTCGACGATGACCCGATATTTACCTCACCCGATTCTATCCCGCTTCTAATTACATCTGAGCTGAAAATCACTTTCTTCTCGACCCTCAACCCAACTTCCTTGAAGTATCCCTTCTCCTCAGCTACTACCGGAGCAAGATAAGGAATAATCGGCTGATAGGCGATGGTCAGTGGGAGCAATGGCTCCGCGGTATGGGCTTTTTGCTCAACAGCCAAAGTGAGTAGAGATAAGCTGGGCAAGATGAGTGCCATGACCATCGTTATCTGCTTCCTAAGAGCTCTCCTCATAAAAATATCTCCTGTCTACTAAATCCCGCCCGTAGTTCGGCCAGTTCGCGGCGGATTAAACCATACTTAAAGAGATCACTTTTGACCCTTCCTACAGCCCCAGCCAAAGGCTGATCCGCCTCAGGTGGAAGTTGATTTAAAAGCCTCTTACCCCAACCAGGGGGTAGATGTCCAGGCTTATCTTCGGGGCAGTCTCAGCGAAGCTCAGATTTGACATAACACGTCATTATCGGATACTCTCCGCCACAAAAACGGGGAGGTCGGGCCAGCTGCTTTCTCTGGTGACGGCTGGCGCTCCTGAAGGCGGGCTGTCGGGGGGTTGTCAGAGGGCTATTTTGAGTTCTCGGCGGCTGTAGCTCAAAACCAAATTCCTATCATTGATCGATTAAAGAAGGAGGAAGTATGGCGCTGGAAATTTACTGGGGCAGCGGCAGCCCGTTCGCGTGGCGCGTGATGTTGACACTTGAGGTGAAGCGGTTGCCTTACGAGTCAAGACTCCTGGAGTTCTCAAAGGAGGAGCACAAGTCGCCCGGCTATCTCAAGCTGAACCCGCGCGGGAAGGTGCCCACTTTAAAAGATGGCGACTTCGCGCTCTACGAGTCGCTCGCGATCATGTCCTATCTGGATCGAAAGTATCCCGACCCGCCCATTTTCGGCACGACCCCGCAAGAGACGGGCCTCACATGGCGCGAGATCTTGGAAACGGATTCTTACCTGGGCGAGCCGGGCGCCAAGATCGTCCGACCGGTCTTTTTCGGCAAGGGGCTGGAAAAGACCGAAGAGATCCAGGACGCCGCCACGACGATCCGTCGGGAGCTCAAGCGCATAGATGCGACTCTGGCAAATTCCGCATGGTTGGTCGGCGCTGAGATCTCAGCGGCCGACATCGCGTTGTTCCCGCTGATTCAAATCCTCTTGCGCGCCGCTTCCAAAGAGGCGGCGAAGCCGCTGAACCTGGGGTTTTTTCCGCTGGCTCAGAGCTACCCGAACATCGCGGCGTGGGTAAAACGGTTTGAGGCCATCCCCGGCTACGAGCGGACCTATCCGCCGCACTGGAAATAGCTTTAAGGAGAGAGGCGCGTCATCAGCTTTATTGACCTGTCTGCGTGCACCGCACAGGCAGACCAGCCTAAGGTAATTAAAAAATCCTTCCCGTCTGCGTGAGAACTTGCACAGGCAGGCAACACTTAGGTCTGTGGGAAGAGTCTCACGCCCCCCCTGGAAGAGATCCTCCGGTAAAAGAGATTACCTTTTGAGGTGAGCCTCAAGGTCGAACCTCAAGGTCGAAACCTTCGATCCCTCCTACGGTTCGATAAAACTTATAAGGAGTTGGTATTCATGGAAGTTTGAAGGAGAATAGCAGATTTTTAAGCTGAAATGTTCTTTTTAAATTGTATGCGCTTGAAAAATTCGTTAATATTTAAAATGTGATGATGTCAAGATAGAAACAGAATGACGGACCACATTTTTTAAGGGGGGGGTTATGAGAAAAGGGGGTTCCCTTACGGCAGTTGTCTTTAGTGTTGTTTCTCTTATTTCAAATGCCGCATTTGCAGCGGAGTCCTATTATGAAGGTAAGACGATCCGCACCATTGTGGGTTCTACAGCAGGCGGCGCCTACGATTTGTATGCACGTCTGATCTCCCACCACATTGGGAAACATATCCCCGGAAAACCGAGCGGTATGGTGGAAAATATGACCGGGGCGGGAGGCCTTATTGCCGCCAACTACATGTCCAAGGTTGCCAAACCGGATGGACTTACCATCGGCCTTCTTAATGGCGGCCTTTTCTGGAACCAAGCGCTGGAACAGCCGGGGGTCGAATTCGACGCGCGAAAATTCATCTTTCTGGGCGCTCCCACCAAGGAGGAAGGGGTTTTCTATTTCACAAAAAGGAGCGGCATCACGAACATGGAAAAATTGATGGCCTCGAAAACACCGGTAAAAATGGGAGGACTGGCACCGGGAATCAATACAGACAATAGTATCCGCATGGCAAAAGCGGCATTGGGCCTGCCCATTCAACTCGTTTCCGGCTACAAAGGCGGAGCGGATATTCGCCTGGCGATGCAGCAGGGAGAAATTGCCGGCTCGTCGGCCTCATGGATGGCCGTACGTTCTGTATGGAGCAGAGTCCTGGTAAGTGGTGATGGGGTTGTCGTCCTTCAGGTTGTACCGAAACCTTTACCAGATCTGCCTAAAGTCCCCCTGGCCATCAGTTATGCCAAAACCGACGAGGCCCGCAAATTGATTGAAGTGGGAATTTACGCTGCCAGTATCTTTTCCTGGCCTTTTGTTTTGCCACCCGACACACCTAAGGAACAGGTGCAAGTCCTTGCCAAAGCTTTCACGGATACGCTGAAGGACGAGGAACTCCTTGCTGAAGCGGAAAAGGCCAAGCTGGATATCAAACCGATCAGCGCCTCTGATCTGGAAAAGACTGTTGCTTCCATATTCAAGCTGGACAATACGATGCTTTCAAAACTGACGGATATATTTTTCAAATAGGAAGGCAGATCAGGTAATCATCCTTAAAAGAGGGAAAAATGGATTATATCAGGGCACGTTTAGGTTAAAGAGAGATTTTGACCCCGCTTACTCCCAGCTCGTTTGACCCTTTCTTACCCTAGACTGCCGGGTGATGTCCAGCTCTATCTGGAAACCTCCCGCGAGTTGACATAACGCTACCTTATCGGATACTGTCCGGCTCAAAACGGCGATCCGGGGGGCCGGCTCATACTCCCTGCTGGGTCCCTCCCCCCTGACGGCTGGCCGGTACGTGGCCGTCGGGGCGATTTGGGAGTTCTCAGCGGCCGTGCCTTAAAAGGAAATTCCTAGCCAGGGGGCTGCGCCCCTTGAAATCCCCTGAAGTCAGACGCATGGCTCCGACGTAAAAACGTGAACAAAATTTGCGTCTTTGAAAAGAAAGGTTCTATCACTTAAACTTCGCGGGATTAGCATGAACGGTAAAAAGCTCCGTTGCATCCAGGTCATCCGAATGACCGCCCTCGGCTATGCGATGGAAGTCCGTTCAAAAACACGGACCGGGGTTTCCCAACTCGATGGGCAAATTTCATTAGGAGGAGGCCTTACCGATGAGTAAGGACGAGCTATTCGCTAAGAATGACCGCATCACCAAAGATTTCGATTTCGGAGAAGACACCGCCGCTGTCTTCGACGATATGCTTGGGCGTTCGGTCCCTTTTTATAGTGAGATCCAGCGCATGATCAGCGAGATCGCGGCGGACTTTGCAGTCGAGGGGACCAACGTTTATGATCTGGGCTGTTCGACCTGTAATACTTTTCTCGAGCTCGATCCGGTCCTCCCGAAATCAGTCAAGTTTGTCGGCGTCGACTCCTCACCCGCGATGTTACAGCGCGGCCGGGACAAGCTGGCAGAATGCGGGTTCACGCGGGACTACGAAATGGTAGTGGCGGACTTGAATCACGGTTTCCGGGTGACCAACGCGTCCGTGGTCATCATGAATCTGGTATTGATGTTCGTCCGGCCACTCCATCGCCTGCCCCTCATCAGCGGCATCGCCAACGGTATAAACGACGGAGGCTGTTTATTGCTCGTGGAGAAAACGGTCAGCAAAGATCCTAAACTTAACCGGTCGTTCATCCAACACTATTATTCATTCAAGGAGCGTCAGGGATATAGCGAACTTGAAATCGCCAAAAAACGAGAGGCCCTGGAAAATGTGCTCATACCCTACCGGCTTGAAGAGGATAGAGATTTGCTCTTGCAGAGCGGATTCAGCGAGTGCGAGGTTTTTTTCAGGTGGTATAACTTCTGCGGGCTGGTCGCGATAAAATGACGCGCGCCGCGAATCGAGAAGGTAACGGGAAGCCCGACGAATTGACTGTGTCGGCGACTCTGCGGTGTTGGAACACCACGGCCGGAAACTTTCTCTTTCGCTGGCGGAACGCCCTTTTTCCCGGGGTATTCGTGCTCGCGGCTTTCACCGTGCGACCCGAAGTCATTCTCGGAAGCGCGACCATCAACAGCTTCCTGTTGGGTTTCGGAGTTGCCGTTGCATTGGCCGGAGAAGGTTTCCGGCTGCTCACCATAGGGTTTGAATATATTCATCGCGGCGGCAAAGACCGACGGCCTTACGCGGTCCGTTTGATCAAGGAAGGCATGTATGCAAGCACGCGCAACCCCATGTATGTTGGCAACGCGCTGATCGCGGTAGGCATGACCCTGGCCACCACCTCCCCTGTGGCCTATTTGGTTTTGATCCCGCTGTTTCTTTTCGTCTACCAGGCGATTGTATCGGCGGAAGAAGAGTACCTCCTCAAGAAGTTCGGAAGCGAGCATGAAGCATACTGCGCGAGCGTGAATCGCTTTTTACCCTCGTTCTCAGTCATCCATAGGTTATGGTCGCGGGCGCACTGGGACTGGAAGCGCGCGGTCAGAAAAGATCTGAGCACGCTTATGGGCCTCGTCATAGGACTCACTCTATTACCGGTGTGGAGGACTTATTTCCTTCAGGGATCTGTCGCTGCTGAACGGCAAGCCATTCGGGCATCGGTCATGATGTTTGCCTTCGGCGCGCTCTACGCTGTCCTTCTCTACCTGAAAAAACGCAAGCGACTCTTCTCTTGACCCAATCGAAACTAGAATACCCGGTAACTTCCCGTGTCGGAAATAAAAAGTCATCAGAGAATATTCATCTTTCTTCTCCTGGCGCTTCTGATTACCTGCCTAATTAGCCCCTGGGCAGCCGCGCTTTGGAATCTGGCCATCCAAGCCCACCCTCAGTGGGAGAAGTACCACTACCCGTTTTCAAGCATGTTTGGACGGCTCTTCATGGTGTTCGGTGTCGTGCTATTTTTTCTGTGGCGCCGGCTGTTGAAAATAGAATCCTTCGCCCGATTGGGGCTCGGGCCTTTCCGTCAGGGCCTACCGGACATCACTATGGGCTTTCTTCTCGCTATTGCGTCGATGGCGATGCTTGCCGTGGTCATGTCGTTTTCCGACGTTTTCACGCCTTACCTCCGTCTTTCCTTGTCTGATGGGTTGGGACGTTCCCTCAAAGCCCTGCTTCAAGGTCTCACCGTCGGATTTCTGGAAGAGATCTTTTTTCGCGGCATCCTTTTGAAAGGGCTCCTCGAAGACCAAAAAACCGCAAGCGCGCTCGCGGCGACCAGCCTTTTCTATTCTGCCATCCACTTCGTCAAGCCGGCGAAAAATTTCACGGTCTCCGGCCTTGACCCCTGGGCCGGCTTTCGCCACGTCCTCTATGCTTTCGCACCGTTCCTCGACCCGACGGATCTTCTCCCCGGCCTCTTCGGTTTGTTCCTGATTGGCGCAGTATTGGGCTATGCCTTTTTGCGCACCGGCTCCCTGTATCTCTCGATCGGCCTGCACGCAGGATGGGTCTTCGGGATCAAGACCGTCCGCGTCTACGGCGACTACCGGCGCGAGGACCTGGGTTGGCTCTTCGGCTCCTCAGAGCCGAAACTCGTCAGCGGAGTCACCGGCTGGATCGTTATCTTAGCCGTAGGCCTCCTCATCCACTGGATCACCTTCAACCGCCAGCACCTACCCCCAAAAGTTTTCAGTTTTTAGTCTTGAGTTTTAAGTTAAAACTATAGTCAAGGAAAAAAGAAAATTACCATAATTCCCCCATCCCCTCTCAAATCCCCCTTTCTCCCCCTTTGGTAAAGGGGGATCGAGGGGGATTTAGGGGGGTGAGGGGGGGATTTGATGTCAACTTATTTAATTCCGTCACTATAAGAACTCAAAATTCACAACTTCTGCTACCTTCGCCGATCCGCCTCTTCCAAAAGGGGCTTGACCTTTGCCGCGATTCGCTCGGCCATCAAGCGGTAACCGGCACCGTTGGGATGGATGGCATCGCTTTTAAGCCTGGCGTCCGAGAGGATGCCTTTGATGGCTTCCGGAATCAAGAAGGCCCCCCGCTTCCGCGCGACCTCCCGGTAGACGGGCCCATACTCGTCGGTAAAAAGGCCGAGTCGCATGGCCACCACAACTACCATCGCTCCGCTCTCGTGGATGCGCCGTATCATCTCATCAAGGTTTTTCCGTGTTTCAGCCGGAGGGATCTGGCGCAAAAAGTCGTTGCCCCCAAACAGGAGGATGACCAGACGGGGACTGCGCGCGAGCACGTCCTCTCCCAAACGGGCAAGGCCATCCGCAGAGGTGTCCCCGGGTCTGCCGGCGTTGATCACAGGGTAAGGAATAAGCCGGGAAAGCGCCGAGGGGTAGTCCTCGCCTCTCGCGGCTCCGACCCCTTCCGTAAGACTATCGCCGAAGCAGATCACGTTTTCTCCCCGGGATCGAAGGTTTTGCACATGGCTGAAATCGCCGCTTCG
The DNA here is from genome assembly GCA_016193385.1 of Deltaproteobacteria bacterium. Next base: position 6,679 of record JACPSF010000218.1, on the reverse strand, counting down.
CCCGCAGGCAAGGGTAAGGATCCCGCCCGCGAGCACAAGCCCGGAAAGCCGACGCGGGAATCGGCGCCCGAGCGTCATCCGACGATCACGCACCGTTCCGGATGAACCAGGACAAATACTTTTTCCCCCATATGGTAAAGCTGCACAGGCGGCGTGATCACGCGCAGTACGAGGTCGGCGGCAGCGAGGGTAACGAGATAATCGATGGCGTCGCCAAAATAGATACGCCGGGCGATCGTCCCGGAGAAGCAATTGAACCCGCGTTGCGCGTAACCGTCAAGCTCAGCTTCCTCACGGCTCAATTGTAGGTCGTGAGGTCGAATACACACGCTTACCCTTTCACCGCCGCGCGCGCTTCCCGCGCTTGCTACCCGCAAGAATAACCCGTTGCTGAGGCTTACTCGCCCTCCCTCTTCCAGCCGGCCGGAGAGGAAGTTGGTCTTGCCGATGAACTCGGAGACGAACCGGGTCTTGGACCGCTCGTAAATTTCCTCCGGCCGCCCCGCCTGCTCCAGGCGACCCTGGTTCATGACGCAGATGCGGTCGGCCACGACCATCGCTTCCGACTGGTCATGGGTAACGTAAACAGAGGTGATGCGAAACTCATCGTGAAGCCGGCGGATCTCAAAGCGCATCTCCTCCCGCAGGTTGGCATCCAGGTTGCTCAGAGGCTCGTCCATCAGCAGGATCTCCGGCTTTACCACCAAAGCCCGTGCCAAGGCCACGCGCTGCTGTTGTCCCCCGGAAAGCTCAGCCGGATAGCGATGGGCCAGGTGCGCGAGCTTCACCACCTCGAGCATTTGGCGCACTCGCTGGTCGGACTCCACCCTGGCGACGCTGCGGAACTTGAGCCCGTAAGCGACGTTCTGGAGCACGGTCATATGCGGCCAGACCGCATAGCTCTGAAAGATCATCGACATGTTGCGCCGCTCGGGCGGAACCAGAACGGAGGGCGAGGAGACGACCTCGCCATTGACCTTGATCTCCCCGGCATCGGGCTTGAGGAAACCGGCCATGAGCCTGAGGGTCGTCGTCTTGCCGCAGCCCGAAGGCCCCAACAGCGACACAAACTCCCCATCCGCGATCTCCAGGCTCAAATCGCTCACTGCAGCCGTATCGGCGAAATTTTTCGTCAACCGTTCGAGCAGGACCGTAGCCAAGGACTATTCCCTCGAAGCCAAAACTTCTCTGCCGGCCAGGCGCTGGACAGCGATAATGACGAGAAAGGAGACGACCAGAAGGAGAATCCCAAGCACGGCAATCACTCCGATCTGGCCCTCTTCTTTCAGATCAAAGATGACCACGGAAACCACCTTGGACTTCGGCGTGAAGAGCAGGATGGAAGCGCTGAGCTCCCGAATGACGCCGACGAAGATAAAGCACCAGGCCGCGATCAAACCGGAGCGGGCGAGCGGCGCTGTGACATCCCAGAGAGCCCGCAGTCGATTGGCCCCGATGATACGGCTTGCCTCTTCCAGTTCCTGATGGATGCTCTTGAAGGTGGCCTCCGCCTGGGAAAAACCTATCGGCATCTCCTTGGTCAGGTAGGCGACGAAAAGGATCCATATCGTTCCGTAGAGGATCAAGGGTGGCCGCGTATAGGCGATAAACAATCCCACGGCCAAAACGATCCCTGGAACCACCAGCGGGGCGAGGGCAAAGAAATTGAGATAGCGCGCCCCGCGCAGGATCTGGCGGTTGGTGATGTAGGCGATCAGCGCGGCAACCAGGGTCCCCACGGTTGCCGTCAGAACGCCCAGCTTAAAGGTATTCAAAATGGCCCTTTGGGTATCGCCATAATCGAAGAAGGCGAAGCGAAAATTCCCCAAGGTGAAGTTATCCCAGGTCAACGGAACTGCCCAGGCCTTGGACAGGGCAGCCTTGAGTAGAATCCAATAGGGCAGAAAGACGGAAAGAGAAAGGATTCCCAAGACCAGCAGCAGTGCGGGCAGCCGAAGCATTCCCAATCGCAGCAGCCGCCTCTGTCCCCCTTTTCCCCCCACCGTGCTGTAGCCGCGCCGGCCGAGGATCTTCTTCTGTAGCGCAATCAGACCCATCGTCGCCAGCAGCAGTGGGACCGAGAAGGCCGCGGCCAGATCCAGGCGCGGAGGATACTGAAAAAGCGCCCAGATCTGCGTCGTAATCGTGTGCAGGCCCGAGGGAAGCCCGAGAATAGCCGGAGCGCCGAAGAGAGAGAGCGAATGGAGAAAGGCGACGATGAATCCTCCGATCAGCGCCGGGGCCGCCAGGGGCAGGGTGATCGTCATCGCGACGCGCAGCTCGCTTGCCCCCAAAACATTTGCGGCGTCCTCAAGATCCGAGGAGATGAGCTCGCACACATTGGCGATCATGGCGAACACATAGGGGAAGCTGTAGAGGGCCATGACAAAGATGAGTCCCCCCATAGTGAAAATATTGAGCAAAGGCTCGTCCGCACCCGTCAGCGAACGGTAGAGCTTGTTGATGACTCCCGCATTCGGGCCCGCCAGGAGCGTCCAGGCGAAGGCGCCGAGAAAGGGAGGGGTCACGAAAGACGCCATGATGAGCGCCCGAATGGCGCGTTTCCAGGGAAGATCTGTGCGGGTTACTAACCACCCCAAAAAAGCTCCGACGCCCAGGGCGATCAGGCCGACCCAAAAAGAGATGACGACCGTGTTCCCAATCGCCTTGAGGAAAGCCTCTTGGCTAAAAACCTCGACATAGTTCCGCAGCGTGAGCCCCTGCTTTTCCCCTAGGCTGGTCACGAAAATCGAGCCCAAGGGGAGGACCATGAGAAAGACGAGAAGCAGGGCTGAGCCGACCCAGACAGGAAAGGTCGCATCCATACCCCTGAGGGCCGAACGGACGGTCACCTGAAGCTTTCCTAGAACCCCTACCCCAGGAATCGACATGGGTCGTTAGACTATGGCCGTTTGCTTACGCCCCGAAGTATTCCACAAACCGCTTTTTTAATTCCGCGTTTTTCTCTTCCAGCTCCTGCGGATCGACGGCGAGGAGCTTCAAATCCTTAAGCTTCGGCTTGTCCTTGGGGTAAGTGACCTCGGGGTGTCCGGTATAGAGACCTTCACGATCCGCCAGCATCTGTTGACCTTCCTTGCTTAGAATAAAATCCGTAAAAAGCTTCGCGGCGCTCGGGTGCGGGGCATCCTTGGCAATCGCAGTGGGCGAGACAACCAGCGGCACGCCTTCCTTAGGATAGATGATCCTGAGGGGGTTCCCTTGCTTCATCGTCTTGTAATAGAAGTACTCGGCACCGTTGGCTCCCACCGGCCGTTCGCCTGACGCCACTACGCCGGCGGGATCATTGGCGGACTGAACCAGATGGAGACGATTCTTGGCCAGATCTTTAAAGTAGTCCCATCCGTAAACGTGCAAGAGAGCCAGGACATGGGTCATGATGATCCCGCTATATCCCGGATGCGCTGTGACCATCTTGCCTTTCCACTTTGGGTCCAGAAGCTCCTTCCAGCCTTTAGGGGCATCCTTTTCGCTAACCGCTTTCGGGTTATGCGCGATGACGGAGAGCGTGGCCCTCATGCCGTAGTAAAACCCGCCCTTGTCTTTGAACCCGTCGGGGAAATTTTCTACCCCCCTGGGCACGTATTTCATCAGCAAACCCTTCTCTTTCAGCAGCACAAAATGGCCCGCGTCGGAGGTGTGGATCAGGTCGGCGTTTTTGATTCCGGCCCCAACTTCCTGCATGACCCGCTGCAGCACCCGCTGGGATCCCGTCCTATGGACCTCAACCTCGATCCCTTTGTATTTGTTCTGGAAGAGGTGAGCGAGGGCGGTCGCCGAAGGAAGCGATATCGAGGTGTACCATACAACCTTTCCCTCCTTCTTCGCGGCCTCGATCAAAGCAGCGTCCTGAGCCGAAGAAAGGCACACCGAAGCAAAGAATAGAGCAAGTGACCAAAAGCCAACCAAGGTTTTCATTTTTCTTCCCTCCTGGTCTCTATTCCGTCTTTGAGACTACTACACTTTCCTCTTCCACCGTCAACCTCCCGCACGAATCCTGGACTTCATGGGCGCTGCTGTCTAAATGATTGGCTCAGCCAGGGCCCAAAAGATCCGCGAGCGGCGCGATCGACGAGAGCTTTTCCAAATTTCTTACCGAAGCGACAATTTTTTCGACTCTGTCTTTTGTTAAAGCCATTCCTGCATTGGCGCGAAATTTTTCCTCGATCTCCTCCGGCAGTAGAGGAAACTCCAACCCTCCCCTCGGGTAGGGCTGGTTTTCTTCCAACACCGTTCCATTTTTAAGCTTGAACTTGACATGACCTGAGAAGTGGCGCGGATAGTCGATGGTCGCGTCCAGCTCGTAGCGAACCTTCGCCGCGATTGCGAGCACTTCGGTGTCGCGGAGAGCCTCGTCAGAGAACTCCTCCAATCCCGCCCTGCCTCGCACCAGAATTACAGCTATACTATAGGGGAGGCTGAACTTGGCGCCGTAGGAGCTGGAAGGATGCTGTTTTTCTTTCAAGGGCTCCCACAGCCGATGGACCGTCCCCTCCGCGGTTCGGCAAACGATTTCCTCGATCTGGTCCCCCCGGATAGAGTGCTTCTCTCTCAATCGCAGGGCACAATCCATGTAGGGATGAGAAATCGAGCCGCAGGGATAAGACTTAAAGGCAATCCGGGGTATCTCCCAAGTCTTTCCCAGCTCGCTCAGTTGCTCCAGGCGAAAGCCGTTCTCCCCGGCAAAGGATCGGTAGAATCCATGAGGACCCTCAAAAACCGTCGCCGGACCGCGAAACCCTCGTTGCGCCAGCAGCACGGCGATGACGCCTGCGTGGGCAGCCCAGCCAGGATGGAGCCTCTTGGTCCAGCTACCATCGGATAGATATTCGATAATCCCGGAGCTTTGACTCCCACATATCCCGAAGGCGTTCAACCACTCTGCGGGTTTAAGGCCATAAAGCTTACCGCACGCCGCTGCCGCCCCGAATGTGGCGCACAGGGCCGTGGGATGGAAGCCGCGCGCATGAAATTTTCCAGGCGCCACGAGACCCAATTTACACATCACCTCGATCCCCGCCACCATCGCCTCCAGCACCCTTCTACCGCTCGCACCGAGTTGCTCTCCAACCGCCAGGGCCGTAATTGCTCCCGAGCACCCCGTGTGGACGATCGCTTCCTCCAGCGTGTCGTCGTAGTCCAGGCCGTGCGCCAAAGTCCCATTGGCCAGGACCGCGTTGGCGGCGGCATGCCTTTCCGCCGTCCCGATCAAGCGGCTTTCCGGAGGTCCCCCTAGGACAGACGCCACCTCAAGGACCATGTGCCCGAAGTCCATGGTCGAGGCCGCAAGGGCATTTCCCAGAGTGTCGAGCAGAAGGAGCTTCGTCTTCTCAATGACCTCAGGAGGAATCGCCTCAATGCTGAGATCGAGAAGAAAACGCGCTACCGCTTTCGAGTACGGCTCCATCTCCGGCTACTCGGTTTGCGCTCGCTCGTCTTTTTGCCTGCCTCCGCTCTTCCCCCGGCTACGGCCTTGATCAACGGCAGTATGCTCCTCATGCGCTCTAAATTGCCAACCGACTCGATCGCCTCTTCCGTGTTCCTGCGGGGAAGAACGAGGCGAGCGCAGTCGCGAAATTTCTCCCCTATCTCAGCCCAGCTCATCGGCTTCAAGGGATGCCCCCTTGCTACGTCGGCCCTCCCCTCGATCGTCCTTCCCTCCTTGAGCTTGATGCGAATCCGAGATCTAACCTGGTCGTAGCCAAGGGCCTCCAACTCCGGATCGACCGTGAGCGTTACCCGCCGCATCAAAGCGACGACTTTGGGATCCCGGGCTTTTCGGTCGCTGAATTGGGCGATGCCAGCTTTCCGTTCCAGGACGCCGATTGCCATGCAGAATGGGATGCTAAATTTTCCTTCCAGAGCGGTTTTGGGCATCGGATAGATCAGGGCATTGGGCACATTCGAGTTGGTGCCGACTTCGATCGACTCGATGTCATCGGCGTGGAGATCGTTACTTTGAACCAGGTCCAGGATCAGGTCCTGGGCCGGGTGAGAGAGCGAGCCTGAAGGATAGGGTTTGATGGAAATCCCGGGCTCCTTCATGAAGTAGGGTCGCCCCAGACGGCCAGCGATCTTTTCTTCGTTATATCCGCCGGCCATGGCGTTGAAAAATCCCCGCTTGGCCTCCAGAATGTTGAGCGCGGATGTAAAGCCCTGTTGAGCCAGTTGGGCTGCGGTGACACCGTTCTCCGCGGCGCGGCCGGCATGCAAGGGCTTGGTCATGGTCCCAAAGTTTTCCCGGAGTCCCGCAGCCATGCTGGCAGCGATACCCAAAGCGCGAGCCAACGCCTCCGGCTTCAACCCTAACAGCTTGCCCACCGCCAGGACCGCCCCCAGGCCTCCCATAGTCGCCGTGGAGTGGAACCCCGCTTGATAGTGACGGGGATGAATGGCATCGGCGATCCGGCACTCCACTTCTACTCCCAAAATATACGCCAGAAGCAGCTCTTGGCCGGAGATCTTGTGAGCTTCGCCGACGCCCAAGGCTGCCGCAAGCACAGGAACCGTAGGATGAGTCAAGAGTCCGTAAACGGCCTCTTTGGAGGTCGAAAGCTGAGTATCGTCATAATCTATGGCGTGCCCCGCCACACCGTTGGCCAGTGCAGCCCTGGCCGCCGGCGCCAGGAATCCGGATCCAATAACCGTGGATTCCCCCCTT
>JACPSF010000217.1 GCA_016193385.1 Deltaproteobacteria bacterium | reverse complement strand
CTTCTGTCGGCGCGCCCGTCGGCGATGCAGCTCGGTCATGCGTGGTAGCGGCATAGACTCACCTCCGGGCGCTATTCTTAACAGAGCCCCCCGTAAGCTGCAAATCCATCCCTCTCTCTTCCGAAGTCCCGTTCGGGGACTTACCTCGCTCCCCGAAAGCAATGGAGTTGTGGCAGTGACGGGGACAGGCACGCAAGCGAGCCAGTCCCCTGGCCGCAGCCGACGGTTCGGCTGTGCTCACCGCACTGAGCGTGTCGAAGTGAAGCGCGTTCCCCGAGGGAGCCATTCAACCACACTCTTTGATGGAGAGCCATGCCAGATTTGCGCCCACACCTGCGTTAAGTTATGGTAACTGCGGTGAAGGCGGAGATGCGGACCGGCATGATGGTCCCGATCGCGTCGCAGATCGACAAGGCCAGGTTCGACGCAATCGAGCTGGGCACCCCCATCGAAATCCCGAAGTGCGTGCGCGAGCTGCGCGAGGATCCCTGGGAACGCCACCGGCTCATCGCGCGAAGGGTCAGGGAGACCCCTCTGCGGGCGATCCACGGAACGAGCAGCGGGTTCGAGAAATTTCCCCACTCCGTGCATCAACTCTGGGACGAGCGGGTGGCGGCTTGCGGGCTAAAGCAAGTCCGCATCTCCGACTGCTGGAACGATCCCTCTCAGTGGAAGTGGCGGGTCAAACAGGCCCGCGAGGCGGGGCTGGAGCCCATCCTGAATCTCATCTTCTCGGTTTCGCCCCGGCACACCGACGAGTACTATGCCCAACGGGCGCGCGCCGCGACCAAGCTCAAGGTATTCCGTCTCTGCCTCAAAGACCCGGGCGGGCTGCTCACACCCGACCGCACCCGCACCCTCGTCCCGGCGATCCTCGGCCATACCCACGGTATCCCGGTTGAGCTGCACACCCATTGCAACACGGGCTTGGGAGCCCTCTGCTGCTTAGAGGCGATAAAGCTCGGCATCTCCATCATCAACACCGCGATCCCTCCTCTGGCCGACGGCTCCTCGAACCCTTCGGTCTTCAACGTCGCCAAAAACGCCCGCGCCCTGGGCTATGCAACCTCCCTCGATGAACCGGCGATCAAGCCCATCGAGGACCATTTCACCTTCATCGCGAAACACGAGGGCCTGCCGGTGGGCGTTCCGCCCGAGTATGATTACTATCAGTACATCCATCAGGTGCCGGGAGGCATGATCTCCAATCTGCGCCACCAGCTCCGGCGCGTAGGGCTCGAGGAAAAGCTGGAGGCGACGCTGGAAGAGGCGGCTCGCGTGCGCGAGGAGTTCGGGTATCCCATCATGGTGACCCCGCTCTCCCAGTTTGTCGGAAGCCAGGCCGCCATCAACGTCATCGTGGGAGAGCGGTACAAGCAGGTCACCGATCAGGCCATTCAATACGCTTTGGGACATTGGGGCAAAGAAGGAGCCCAGCTGATGGACCCCAACGTCAAGGACCAGATCCTCAACCAGCCGCGGGCCAAGGAACTCGCCAAGTGGGAGCCGCCACAGCCCTCGCTCAAAGAGCTGCGAGCGAAATTCGGCGGGCCGGGAGTCTCCGACGACGAGCTTCTGCTGCGTTACCTCGCGGGGAGAGACGAAGTCGAGGCCATGCGCGCCGCGGGACCGCCCAAGGAATATCTTAACGCCAGACACCCGCTCGTGACCTTGATCGGGGAGCTCACCAAGCTGACCGACTGCCGCCAAATTTTCATCCGCAAGGGCAGCCTGTCGCTGCAGCTTGAGAAAAGAGAAGGCTGAATCGACCGTCGCTATTTAGCCCTTTCGCCCCTCCATCGGGCGGTCCGCGCTCACTGACGGAATGCTGGTCAAAGCCGAAGCGGGAATAAGAAAATGAGGCGGAGCATTCCGAACGTCACGCTTTTAATTCTCTGTGCCATCGGCCTGGCCTCGACGCGGCCCCTTTTCGCCGGAGAAAACCAGTTCCTTACCGGCCAGCTTCTGGTCGCGACGCCGGAGATGGGTGATCCCCGCTTTGCCGAGACCATCGTTTACATAGTCGAGCACGACCAGAATGGCGCCATGGGCCTCGTGATCAATCGACCTCTTGCCAAGGGTCCGATCGCGGATCTCCTCCGAGGGCTCGGGGTCGAAAGCCGGGCCGCCCGCGGAGAGATCGTCATTCATTACGGCGGCCCGGTCGAGCACGAGACAGCCTATGTCCTCCACAGCGACGATTATGCGGGCAAAGGCACAACTGTGGTGGGCGGCGGCGTGGCAGTCACGGTCGACACGGAGATTGTGCGTGCCATCGCGGAGGGGAAAGGGCCGCGCCAGAGCCTCTTCATTTTCGGCTACGCCGGTTGGGCCCCCGGGCAGCTCGAGGCGGAGATCCGGGCCAACGCCTGGTTCACGATTCCCGCGGAAAAGAAGCTCATCTTTGACGATGATCCGGAAACCAAGTGGGAGCACGCGATGGCGCGGCGAAAAGTCAAGACCTAGCAGGCTGCTGAAAAACTCCTAGTTTTGAAAATTTTTCTATGCTGAAGATTGTTACGCATGTTAAGATGCCTGAAATTGTATCTTTGGAGGCGTTGATGCGTGGGACGCAGGACAGACAAGCAAGTATGCTGGCGTTGATTTCGCTGGAGAGTCGTATTCCAAGTGACCATCCCTTGAGACGGATCAAAGCGATGGCGGATCAAGAGCTTTTGAAACTTTCTCGGGTGTTCAATCGAATGTATTCCAAGGTGGGACGCCCCTCGGTGGCGCCCGAGAAGATCTTGAAGTCGCTGTTGTTGATCGCGTTTTATTCGGTGAGAAGCGAGCGGCAGTTTTGCGAGCAATTGGACTACAATCTGCTGTTCCGCTGGTTTTTGGACATGGAGTTGATGGAAGAGGGTTTTGATGCGACGGTTTTCAGTAAGAACCGCGAGCGGTTGATGGAGCATGAGGTGGGGCGTTTGTTTTTCGAGGCGGTGGTCGGACAGGCCCGAGGAGCCGGGTTGATGAGCGACGATCATTTTACGGTGGACGGGACTCTGATCGAGGCCTGGGCAAGCCTCAAGAGCTTTCGATCCAAGGGAGAAGATCGGTCGGGAGACAAGGATCAAGGAGATCCGGGCAACCGCTGGGTGGATTTTCACGGCGAGAAACGAAGCAACGAAACCCATGAGTCCATCACCGATCCCGACAGTCGTCTGATGCGCAAGGGGGCGGGCAAGGAGGCTAAGCTGTGTTATGGAGCGCATGCCTTGATGGAGAACCGAAACGGGTTGTTGGTCGATCTGGAAATCAGTCAGGCCACGGGCAGCGCTGAGAGAGAAGCGGCCAAGAATATGCTGAAGCGTCAGAGACGAAAAGGAGTCAGGGTGAAAAGTCTGGGAGCGGATAAGGGTTACGACACCCACGACTTTGTCGGTTTTTTGCGCGGGCGAAAGATTCTCCCTCACGTGGCGGCCAACATCCAGCGAAGAGGGGGCTCGGCCATCGATGCAAGAACGACTCGGCATGCGAGCTACAGTATAAGCCAGCGGATACGAAAAAGAATCGAAGAGATCTTCGGTTGGATGAAGACGGTGGGAGGATTCAGAAAAACGCGTTTTAGGGGAACCGAACGAACGCAACTGGCGGGTTGGTGGGTAGGAGCTGCGTACAATCTTTTGCGCATGGCCAAGATGATGGCGTAAGCGATTTGAAACGGGGGCAAAAGTGGTGGAGAAAAAGCTGAAAATTGAGTTTATAGAGCACTCCGCGCTCATTTTTTCATCCTCTGCGCTCTACTGTGCTCCAAAATTCTCGACCCGAAGCGAATTTTCTTCGTTTAAAGCGCATTTTTCAGCACCCTGCTAGGGGAAAGCATGAGTGAGATCCACTTTATCGATACGACCCTGCGTGACGGGCAGCTAAGCCTCTGGGCGCTGGGCATGAGGACGGGCGCCATGCTCGCCGTCGCGGAGCAAATGGATCGATGCGGGTTTCAGTCCATGGAGTTTTTCGGCTTCTCCGCGTTTATGAAACTCGTCCGGGAGCATAAAGAAAACCCTTGGGACTGGATGAGACTTGGCGCGAAGCTCTTTACCCGAACCCGGCTTCGCTACCACGGCGGGCTCAGCTCGGGGTTCGAAAAAATACCCCGCTCCGTGTTGAAACTCATGATGGCATGCGTCATCTCCCACGGAATCACACTCACGCGCTCCTCGAACCCATGGAACGATTACGGCATTCTGAAGACGGAGATGGAAGACCTTAAAAGTTTGGGGATGGAGATGGTCGCAAACGTCATCTATTCGGTCTCTCCCCGACACACCGACGAGTACTACGCTGAGAAGACACGTGAGGCCGCGGCCATGAGACCCTATCGGATCTGCTTCAAGGACGTGGGTGGGCTCCTCACGCCCGAGCGCACGAGATCGCTCGTTCCCGTGGTGCTCAAGAACGCCGGCAATATCCCCGTCGAGTTCCATGCGCACTGCAATAGCGGCCTGGCCCCCCTTTGCTATCTTGAGGCTCTGAAGCTGGGCTTAAGAACCTTGCACACAGCGGTCCCGCCGCTGGCCAACGGCTCTTCCCAACCATCGATCTTCAATGTGGCAAGAAACGCCCGCGCCCTCGGTTTTACGCCCATCGCGGACGAAGAGGCGATCAAGCCCGTCGAGCAGCATTTCAGCTTCATTGCCAAACGAGAAGGCCATCCGATCGGAGCACCTAGAGAGTACGATCACTCCGTATATCTTCACCAGGTGCCGGGGGGCATGATCTCCAATCTCCGCCACCAGCTCAGGCTGGTGGGCATGGGAGGTAAGCTACAGGCGACGCTGGAGGAGGCCGGGCATGTCCGGGCCGAGCTCGGCTACCCCATCATGGTGACCCCGCTCGCGCAATTTGTCGGCAGTCAGGCAGCGATCAATGTCATCGTCGGCGAACGGTATAAAGAGGTCACGGATCAGACCATCCAGTACGCGCTGGGGCACTGGGGTAAGGAAGGGGCCTTATTGATGGAGCCCAACGTCAAGGACAAGATCCTCAGCCGGGCGCGAGCCAAAGACTGGGAAGGCTGGAGCCCGCCGGAACCGTCGCTTCAGGAGGTCAGGCGTAAATTCGGCGGGCCGGGAGTGTCCGATGAGGAGTTAGTGCTGCGCGTCATCGCCGGCGTAGATTCAGTCAAAGCCATGTTGGCCTCCGAGTCTCCGAAGGAGTACCTGAATGCCAAGCAACCGCTGGTGACTTTGATCGAAGAGCTCAGCAAGCGAAACGATTACCACCAGATCTACATCCAAAAGGGCGACCTTTCGCTTCGCCTGGAAAAAAGAGAGAATGAGGGAAAAATTTCTGGCTGACGTTCCCGAAATATTTGCCACTGCCAGGCTGATGCTCCGTCGCCCGCAACTGGACGACGCAACCTCGATTCTCGAAGAGTACGCCGCGGACGCGGAAGTCACCCGCTACCTACTGTGGCAGCCCCACAGCGACCCCAGAGCTGCCTTGTCCTTCCTCAAGTTTGCCCTGTCACGATGGGATCTCGGCAAAGAGTTTTGCTGGGGCATAACGCAGAAAGGGGCGGATCGAGTCATCGGCATGATCAGCTGCCGCATGCAGGGCCACGCCGCTGAGCTGGGCTACGCCCTCGGGCGCAAATACTGGAATCAAGGCGATATGACCGAAGCCCTTAAGGCTATCGTCGACTGGGCTCTGCGCTTCAACGGGACCTTTCGGGTCTGGGCAGGCTGCGACACGGAAAACGTCGCTTCGGCGCGCGTGCTCGAAAAGATCGGCATGCTAAAGGAAGGCCTGCTTCGCCGCTGGCAGGTTTTCCCCAACCTCTCCCCCGAACCCCGGGACTGCTTCGTGTATTCGAAGGTGCGCTGAAGGGCTCCTGTGCTCCTTAGGGCCGAGCCCTTCGGGATTTCAAATGGCAAATTTCAAATCTCAAATCTGAAATCTGCCCTTCGATTTCCCTTCCTTCGAGATCCTCAGGACGGTGAGGGTACTCGAACCGCAGGGTGGTGAGCTCGTCGAACCACAATCTGAGATTCGGAGCGCAGCGAAGAGCACGCTCCCCGAGGGAACTGTCGAATAACGCTTTGACTTCGAGTGAAAGTTAAAAGTAGAATCGAGTCCAAGCCGAAGACTAAAAAAGGAGGGCCACGATGCCGGAGCCGATGACTCTCGAGGTTTTTTCCGACTACGTCTGACCCTGGTGCTATCTCAGTACCGGGCGTATTGAGAAACTAAAGGGCGATTACGGACTGAAAATTAAAGTTACCCACTTTCCTCTCCACCCGGAAACGCCGGAGGAGGGAAGAAGCCTTACGGACAGGTACCCGGCGCGCGACCTGACGGCTAGGAACCTACGCATGAAAGCCCTCATGGAAGAAGAAGGCCTGCCCTACGCCAGCGAACGGACTATGTCTTACAACAGCCGTCTGGCGCAGGAGCTGGCGAAATGGGCCGAGAGCAAGGGCAAGGGGGACGAAATCCACGATCCTATTTTCCGCGCTTATTTCGTTGAGACGAAAAACATCGGCAAGCCCGATATCCTAGTTGAGATTGCGCGGAAGATCGGCCTGCCCGCCGATGAGGCGGTGGAAGCGCTTGTCAGCCGAAGCTACAAGGAGGCCGTGGATGCGGATTGGAAAAGATGCGATGCGTTACAGGTTTCCGCGGTTCCCACGTTCCTGGCAGGCCGCTACATGCTGATCGGCGCCCATCCGTACGGGGAACTGCAAAGACTCATCGAGAGAGCCTCGCGGTAGGATTCTGAATACACCTTTGTGGGTGGCACAAGGATCGTCATTAAGTATGTCGCCGAACGAAACCCGAAGGTCGCATCGCTCAAAGTCGAGGAGATTATCGACTCAAGCTGGCTAAAGCATCTCGAGAATGAAGGGTTCTTTGAGAGGGTTTACGGGGGCAAATAAATAGTCAAAGGTCTCAACCCCAAATTTAATATCGCGGACATCACTCACGTCCCAATACCCAATTCATCCGCTCGATCACTCGCTGAGGTTGCACCACCACCTCTTTTGCGAGCGACTCCAGCTCGCCACCGCCAAGAGGGTTGACTTCCCAGCCCCTCTTTTTGGCCTCGGCCAAAAGGTTGGCGTCGTTAAGGGTTCTGGCGTAGGCCTCGCGCAAAATTTTCACTCGCTCCGCTGGGACACCCGGGGTGCTCAGGATAGGACGGCCGAGCGTGGCAGCGGTGAGGACGACCTTGGCCAGGCGCTTGCCCGCCTCAGTTGTCTTATAGTGATCCATCAACTCCCAGATCGTAGGAACATCGGAGAGCCTGGGATCGCGTTTTCTGCCGGTCTGAAGCACTACACGAACGAAGCCTTTCTTGTGCCAGGTAATATAGGGTTCGCGGCCGAAGAAAGTCGCGACGAGCGGAGACCAGCAGTGGACTTCGCCTCTTTCGACCGCCAGATCGATCTCTGCGCCGCCCTGATAGCCGCCTACTATTCTCGATTTGACACCTAAGACCTCTTCCAGAAGCCGCGGGATATAATGGCCCGTGGTTCCCGTCCCCGAGCTGCCGCACCTGGGCGGCTCCTTTGCATTGCGGAGATCTTCCACTGTCTGGTAAGGCGTATCGGCGCGGATAAAATGCAAAATCTCATTTTGTTCGGGCGAGCCGATCCAGGTGAACTTCGACCAGTCAAACTGGACTTCCTTTCGTCCTACAAGCTGATCAAAATAGATAGCCGGTATGATCGCCCCCAGAGTCAGCCCATCCGGCTTGGCCACCCGGTAGACATAGTTAGCGGCCACCAATGAGCCTGCTCCGGGCATATTCTGCGTGACGATGTCAGGGTTTCCCGGAATGTGCTGGCCGTAGTAGTGGGCCAGGAAGCGGGCCCACAGGTCGTAGCCCCCTCCTGTAGACGACCCGATAATCATTCTTATGGTTTTTCCCCGATAGAAACTCTCTTGAGCTTGGATGGCGGAGCTTAACGGTAGAAAGAGTAAAAGGGTAAAGATTATTCTCTTCATAGCGCCTCCGTGTTCCGAAAGTGGTGGGCTCTACTAAACAAACGGTTACATAGTATGGTAGCGTGCCTGGCGTCAAGGGGCTACGCGACCCTGGTCCTCGTGTGACCTCCGAAATTCGTCTTGTCATGGACACCGTCCTGCCGTATAAGTTCATCTATGACATTAAGAATCGGCACCTCTGAGGCCGGCGGCACCTTTCATTCCCAAGCGCTGGCGATCGCCGAGCTTTTCCACAGGACCCGCCCAGGCAAAGAGAAGTGCGTCGTTGAGACGACTCTGGCGAGCATCGACAACGCCAATCGCCTCGACCGAGGCGAGATCGAATTCGGCTTTATGGCCTCCAACTGGATCGAGCGGGCCAAGAGTGGGACGGCGCCGTTTACCCGTAGAATCGCGCTGCGCATGGTCTCGCCGGCCAACGCCGGTCCGATTTTTTTCGTCGCCCTTGCCAAATCGCCGATAAAAACCGTGAGTGACCTGAGAGGCAGGCGCGTGGCCGTGGGCACCTTCGGGAGCGGCATGGTGCAGCACGTTCATACGATGTTTAACGTCCTCGCCATTCCGTTCAATGCCATCACACCGGTTTACCTCGGCTTCGCCGAAGGAGCAGACGCTTTAATCGCCGGCGATGTAGACGCGCAGTTCCAGCCCCCGATCCCCAATCGTGTGATGACCGATCTGAGCAAACGGGCTGACGTCCGTGTTATTCCCTACGCCGCGGGCCAGCTTGAGAAGATCCTGTCGGAAGTCTCGTTCTACCGGAAGATCTCAATAGAGAAAGGAGCATTCCGAGGAGCCGTAGAAGATGTGCCGCAAGTCGCCGTCGTCAACGTCATAGTGACGCACGAAAAAGTCGAGGAACAGGTCGTTTATGACATGGCTAAGACGGTCATCGACAATCTCGACACACTGCCGAAGTTGAATCCCCTATTCAAAGGTCTCAGGGATCTTTTCGAGCCGCTGCGCTCCAAAGGCGCCGCCGCCTTCGAAATGGGGGGCGTCACCCTCCATCCCGGCGCACTCCGTGCCTACAGAGAAGCTGGGTGGTTGAAATAAGGTAAAGGACAATAGGTCAACACACAGGCCCAAGGCTAACCCCCCAGATTTGCGCAACTAAGGTAAGTCTCACACCCCTAGCAAAAGCCTGGCTCTCTATCAAAGACCCAGTATGTATGGTAGCTAAGATCAAGAGGTGCTTATGTATAAAACCATGAGAAGTTTTGCGGTGTTGACGATGATTTTCGCCCTTTTTACCGGATGCCAGGCGCTGACCGGAGAGACCTTAGGAAGGAACATCGACGATGCGACCCTGACAACGTGGGTCAAATCAAAGTTGGTGGCGGATAAAGCCACGAATCTCACTCGCGTGCAGGTGACCACAAACAATGGCGTGGTCCACCTGACTGGCACGGTGGAATCCGCTGAGTGGCGCAACCGGGCTGAACAGATCGCGCAAGAGGTAGACGGGGTCAAGGGCGTCGTCAATAATATTCAGCTCCAGAGGTGACGGCCGCAGCATCTTCACTTCAATTTCTTTGCTGGGGGAGATTCAGAGGGTCCGACTTCTATATCTTTACTTCCTTGCGATGGAGCCATTCCCAAGCGATCAGGGCGGCGGAGATTCCCAAGCCGGCCACGTTGATGGGCCAGCTCAGCGCGATGGCACCGCCCGGCGGGATCAACAAGGCGACCGCGCCCACTGCGAGCAGCACCCGACTGCCCCAGGCGATACGTCGAAAGAGAAAACCGATGAAGGCAATCCCGAGCAGCACGGCGCCGGCTATGGCGGTCACGACACCGAGGGCAACAGTGAGGGGAGATGCCTGCAAGAGAAGCGCAGGCGAGAAGACAAAGATAAAGGGCACGATGTAGGCGATGATCCCTAGGCGCATCGCTTCGATACCGGTTTTCATGGGATCAGAGCCGGCGATTGCCGCTGCCGCGAAGGTTGCGAGGCAAACAGGCGGCGTGATCATAGACAGCATGCCGAAGTAGAAAAAGAACAGGTGGGCAGCAATTGGCAGAATCCCCAATTTCTCCATGGCCGACCCCACCAGCACCGCCAACAGAATGTATACCGCCCCGGTGGGTAGCCCCATACCCAATATCATGCTGGTCAGGGCGGTCAGCACGAGCAGCAGAATGAGGTTGTCCTGGCCGA
>JACPSF010000216.1 GCA_016193385.1 Deltaproteobacteria bacterium | reverse complement strand
ATTTAGCAAACAAAAAGCCCGGGTTCATGAGAACCACGGGCCTTTTCAATTTAAATCCGGCGGCGTCCTACTGCGTCCTCGCCAGGCTCGGAATCTCAAATGGCAGATCTCAGATTGCAGATAAATCTCCGGAACGGATCACGCCACGGTATAGGTCTGTGGTCGCTGGAGGACCTAACGATCCGACAGGATTGCAGAGATTGAAAGGCCGGTAGCCCCCATGAACACATAAACATTTGCCGCAACCGGTTTGCCCGACGGGGCGAACTGGGATATTGTTTGCGCCACCCGAATCAGTCCTGACCGCTGAAAGATACAGGAGAAAGAGATGAAGGTCGAAGAGATTGCACGTTTGCTAGGCGGGAAGCCACAAGGCGACCGGACGAGGGAGGTCCACGGGATAGCGGGGCTGGAAAGTGCAGGAGCAGGAGACATTAGCTTTGCCGAGGGCGGCCGCGCCCTTGCCCGTGCTATTCGCTCCGCTGCGGGCTGCATATTGATACCAACCGGAGCCTCGGTCCCTGACCGGACAACCATTGCGGTGAGTCATCCGAAGCTTGCGCTGATTCGCGCCGCCGCGGTGCTCCTGCCACCTGCTCGGGTTGAGCCGGGGGTTCACCCAACAGCCGTAGTCTCCCCCAGCGCTCGCCTATCGCCCGGCGTGGCCGTGGGAGCCCACGCGGTGATCGAAGATGAGGTGACCGTGGGAGCGGGAACCTTCCTTGGAGCTGGGGTTTCTCTCAGTCGGGGCGCGACGATCGGGTCCGACTGTATTTTGCATGCCAGGGTCGCCGTCTATCCGGGCGCACGCGTTGGGAATCGGGTAGTGATTCACAGCGGCGCAGTTATCGGCTCGGATGGGTTCGGATACGTCTTCGCCGATGGCCGGCATCATAAGTTCCCGCAACTGGGGCAGGTGATTATCGAGGACGACGTCGAGATCGGTAGCAATACTGCGATCGATCGCGGCTCCTTGGGCAACACGGTCATCGGCCAAGGAACCAAAATTGACAACCTGGTCCAAATCGCGCACAATGTCCGCATCGGACGCCACTGCGTGATCGCAGCGCAGAGCGGCATCTCGGGAAGCGTCGAGATCGGCGACTATGTAGTGATGGGCGGGCAGGTCGGTGTTGGCGACAGGGCTCGCATTGAAGATCAAGCGGTTATTGGGGCTCAGGCCGGAGTCCCTACTGGCAAAGTCATCCGCCGAGGAAGCGCGGTGTGGGGAACGCCCGCCCGGCCTATGCCGGAGTTCAAAAAGACTTACGCGCAGCTAACGAACCTGCCGAATCTCGCGAAGAAAGTGCACGAGCTTTCCCGGCTCGTGTTGACGCAGTCGAAGAACGGCTGACACTTGGTTCGCTCTGACCCGCTCGCTAAGACGCGTAACGAAACCCCTTGAAATCGCCTCGACCTGTGTCGTTCCCTAGCCTCTATGTTAATTCTACGCAATCAGTTTCCTGCTGACCAGGACCGTTCACGCCCAGGAACAAAGAGTCGTCCGCCTATCACTGCGGCGGATCGGGCCTTTTGAATTTTTAAATCCGGCAGTGCCCTACTCTAGGCCCTTCGGGATTTCAGATGGCAAATTTCAAATCTGCAATCTGAGATCTGCCATTTGAGACCTGTCGTGAGCTCAGTCGAACGATTCCGAGCCTCGCGAAGATGAAGGCGACCGCATAGTACCATCGGCGCTGGGACATTTACGTTAGGGCAAATTAATGATGGGCTCAAGTTCACTGGTCCCCTTTCGTCATGGCTCCGGCCGAACCAAGTGCCTTTACCCTATGAGCCAAAAATGACAGAATCGGCGGAAGAGCAAGGGCTTCGCCCTGTCTCCGGGCCGGTGGAGGAGAGATATGGTGTCGATGACAGCGCTGGTGAAAAAAAAGGCCGAACCGGGGTTATGGCTGGAGCAGGTGCCGGTTCCCGAAATCGGGATCAACGACGTATTGATCAAGGTCGACCGGACCGGCGTCTGCGGCACCGACCTCCATATCTACCTCTGGAATGACTGGGCCCAGAGAACCATGCACCTGCCGCTGGTGATCGGCCACGAGTTCGTCGGCACCATCGAGATTGTCGGGAGCAACGTGAAAGATTTCAAGCCGGGAGATGTGGTGAGCGGCGAGGGGCACGTCGTCTGCGGCCGCTGCCGCAACTGTTTGGCCGGAAGAAGGCACCTGTGCGCCGACACTCACGGCGTCGGCATCGCTCGACAGGGCTCCTTTGCCCAGTACATTGCGATTCCCGTGACGAACGTCTGGCACCACGACCCTTCGATCCCGCGTGACGTTCAGGCCATCTTCGACCCTTTGGGCAACGCGGTGCACACCGCGCTTTCCTTCGACGTGCTGGGCGAGGACGTCTTGATCACCGGCGCAGGGCCCATCGGTCTCATGGCCGCGGCGATTACGAGACACGCCGGGGCCCGCTATGTGGTAATCACCGACGTTATCCCCTACCGGCTGGAGCTGGCCCGAAAACTAGGGGTGACGCAGGCTCTCGATGTCCGGAGCGAAACCATCGTGCAGGCGCAACGGACACTCGGCATGAAGGAAGGCTTCGACGTGGGACTGGAAATGGCGGGGCACCCAAAGGCGCTGAGAGAGATGCTAGACAACATGTGCCACGGAGGAAAGATCGCCCTTCTGGGCATTCCCGAGGAAGAGATTGCGATCGACTGGAACAAGGTGATCTTCAATGGACTCACGATCAGAGGGATCTACGGCCGGGAGATGTACGAGAGCTGGTACAAGGCGACGGTTTTGATCCAGAGCGGCGTCGACTTCAGTCCGGTCATTACCCACCATTTCCGCTACAGCGAATATGAAAAGGCCTTTGAGGTGATCCAGTCAGGGCAATGCGGCAAGGTCATCCTCCATTGGTCCGACGCCGAATGAGGACCCATCCATGTATGATTCCATGAAAGAGCACCTGCAACAGCAGCTTGCGGAGATCCGAAGGAGCGGCCTTTACAAGGCGGAGCGAATCCTCACAAGTCCGCAGCAGGCGCGCATCGAGGTGAGCCGGAGCCAGCAAGTCCTCAACTTGTGCGCCAACAACTACCTCGGCTTGGCCAATCACCCGGCTGTCGTTAAGGCGGCCCACGAGGCGCTGGACAGGTGGGGATATGGCCTCTCTTCTGTCCGCTTTATCTGCGGCACCCAAGAGATCCACAAGGAGCTGGAGCGGGCCCTGAGCGGCTTTCTCGGCACCGAAGAGACGATCCTCTACTCCTCCTGCTTCGACGCCAACGGCGGCCTGTTCGAGAGCTTGCTGGAAGAGGAAGACGCGGTCATCAGCGATCAGTTGAATCACGCCAGCATCATCGACGGGATCCGCCTCTGCAAAGCGCAGAGGTTCCGCTACGCCGCCAATGACATGGCGGACCTTGAGGCCAAGCTCCGCGAAGCCCGCCAGGCGAGATTCCGCCTCGTCGTTACCGACGGGGTCTTTTCCATGGATGGCACCATCTCCAACCTACCGGCTATCTGCAATCTTGCGGACCGTCATGGCGCCCTGGTGATGGTCGATGACTCCCACGCGGTGGGTGTTCTGGGAGAGCGGGGACGAGGCACCCACGAGTATCGCAAGGTCATGGGCCGCATCGATATCCTCACGGGGACATTGGGAAAGGCGCTCGGTGGAGCCAGCGGCGGATTCGCGAGCGGGAGGAGGGAGATCGTCGAGATGCTACGCCAACGCTCGCGCCCCTACCTGTTCTCCAATACCGTCGCCCCGATGATCGTCGGCGCATCTCTAAAGGCGCTGGAGATCCTCTCCGAGTCCACCAAGCTGCGCGATCGCCTCACGCAGAACACCCGCCTTTTCCGGCAGGGCATGACTGAACGGGGATTCAACATACCGCCGGGCGAGCACCCCATCGTGCCCATCATGCTCGGCGACGAGCTGCTGGCCCAAAAAATGTCAGAACGGCTGTTGGAAAAGGGGATTTACGTGATCGGCTTCTCATACCCGGTCGTGCCCAAGGGTCAAGCGCGCATCCGCGTGCAGCTCTCCGCCGTCCACAGCCGCGACGACCTGGAATTCGCCATAGCTGCATTTGCGGAGGTCAAGCGGGAGCTCGGTGTTTAGAGGAGTATCGGAGCGCGTGGCAGCGTAGTCTTGTATCCTCAGGCCTTCGGGACTTCAAATCTGGAATCTGAGATTCCGAGCCGGGCGAGGATAAAGGCGACCGTACAGGTCCATCGGCGCTGGTGGGCTTAAGGACCGAGTTCGTAAAATGTCCACTTTTTATGACTAGACAAGTTTTCCGGTTTATTATATAGTTCTTTTCCATGAAGACTGTCCCTGCCGCCCAATTCAAGGAGCAATGCTTAGCCCTGCTGGATCAGGTCGGCCCCGATGGCATTATCATCACAAAACATGGTAAGCCGGTTGCCAAGCTCGTTCCAATTCATACCGACACCGCAAAGCTAATCGGAAGCTTTAAGGGTAAGATCAAAATCAAGGGGAACATCTTATCGAGCGGCGTAAAGTGGGATGCTGAATCTTGATACCCACATCCTGCTATACGCGTTGACGGGCGATTTGACCAGGCGCGAAGCCTCGCTGCTTTCGAGCAACGCATGGAGTATTTCCGCGATCGTTCTCTGGGAGATCAGCAAGCTTTCCGAGTTGGGGCGCATCGAACTCGATCTGGACCACCCGGAGTTAATACGAACTCTGGCTCGGATCCAGACGTGGCCGCTCACACTCGACGTTTGTCGCGCAATCCGCAGTCTCGACTTCAAGGGTGATCCTGCAGATGGGATCATCGGCGCCACGAGCATCGTACACAGGATACCGCTGGTGACGCGGGATCGGCGAATCCAGCGCTCGAAGCGCGTCCCTCTCGCGCTTTGATTCTTGAGACGACCGCGGCTCATCTCCTTCTTTCGAATATCCAAACAAAAAGGCCGTTCCCCTATCACTGTGGTTCGACCCTTTCGGTAGACTCAGGGTCCTGAGCGAGCCGAAAGACAAGCCCAGGCTTCGAGTGAGCCTCAGTCGAACGATTCCGAGCCTCGCGAAGATGAAGGCGACCGCATAGGTCCATCGGCGCCGGAGGGCTTAGCTAGCTTAGGCAGATCAGCAATGGAGATGCTGCGGTGCAAGACCTAACCCTGAGTCTGACGGAAATCCGGCATTGACTTGACCAACCCCATGGCGCGAAGGTAAGGGGTAGAATACACACGCAATGGAGGTATCTAGAAACATGGAAGTGCTCGACGCGCAGCTAGATGAACTGGAGACCCTTCTCTCACAGCGAGATGTCCGCCTGCACCATACGGCGACCGACTCCCTCGAACAGGCGCGGAGTCGCTGGCACAGTTCGCAGCGCCGAGAGCAACAGACGGCCGGTCGTGGTGGCCGCCCGATCCAGCCCAGCCGAGGTGCGGGGCCCCGCCGCGAAGATGTTTCGGATGGCATCGTAGAAGCACCCGATGAACACGCGCGAGAAGCTGTGCACCTCACGGGAAAGCTGGGAGACGGGAGCGCTGGAAGGCAACGTGGTGGGATCGGCCCACCGAAAAGTGTTCAGGGCCCGTCGGAGCGCGCCGGGCTCCACCGATTGCGCGCCGAACTCTCGGCGGATCGCGTCGGCCAACTCCTCCGCCAGGCTTTCCACGAACTGGTGCGAGCTGAGGTCCGGGGAAGCCTGAAGAGCTTTTCGGCGGATCCTCCCGTCATCGAGAGCGACTAAGAGAGCAAAGCAATCGCCGAAAGCTTCGTGCAGGGCGCCTGCTTCGATGTACGGCACGTCAAAGAAATCGGGGCGGATTGCATCAAGGAACGCATGGCCTTCTTCGTGGACTGCGACATCAACGCTCTCGCACGAGTGAACCGTCTGTCCCCCAAATGTGTGCGAGAAGAACTGCAGGCTGTTTCGGTGGTAGAACGCGTTCAGGCCATCACCAGCGTTGGTCAACGCCGGCAGCAGCGCCTGGTTTCCAAACCAGCGCGGTAGGTACACCCCGTCGAGTTCCCGCCAGCGGCGGAGCCCGAGGATGAGAGCCGTCTGAGTCTGCCAGAAGTCGAACTCCGAGGTATGTCGCGCGTAGAGACCCGCCGGGGCCGATGGCTGCACCCGAAAGCTGGCCGCATTGCCCGCTGGATATCTAGGCGGACGCATCCTTCGCGAGGGCGCGGCAGCGGCGAACGAGTCATTGGGGATAAAATTGATGCTAGCCATGAGTACTTCCTTGTCTATGGTAGGTTCTTTCCAATCCCCTCACTCCTTTAAATAATCCTTTATTGCTTCAATAAACGGGCTGAAATTACTCGAAATTGACTTGAGGTGTCAAGCGAGAGATCGTGCTGGTGACCGGTCAAAGGATAAGAGAGGAAAGGACAATTCAAAAGGCCCGTCCGCCTATCACCGTGGCGGATCGGGCCTTTTGAATTGTAAATCTGGCGGGGACCGTGCAGTACCGTCGGCGCTGGACGGCTCATAGCCGGACTAAGCCGCCTCGCTTACGCAACAAAGTAGAATGGCCAGGTGGCCCCGGGCGGTTATCCTCCCGGGGCTCCCACAGACCCGTACGTGCATGTTTGATGCATACGGTTCCTCAGATCATGGACTCGCTGGCGCTACCCGTTGCTGTTTCGTTAACACGGTACTCGAATTTCGATGCATTCGCCGTCTTTCCCAACAACGGTTCCACAATCCGACGCCTCGCTTCCCTCCACGCGGTCCGGGAGGTCCCGTT
>JACPSF010000264.1 GCA_016193385.1 Deltaproteobacteria bacterium | reverse complement strand
GATAACCAGAGCCCGGAGGGGCATATTGCCGACATTCAGGATGCCGTCGACAAGTTACACACTTCCAGGGCAACAAGCGCGTAAACTTTGGCACAGTTCACAAGGTTTTCAACGCGAACGTACTCATTTTTCGGATCCACGACATCATCCCTGCTAGCGCCCCCCGGGCCATAGACCACCGTCGGGATGCCGTACCGACTGATGTGCACGCCGTCGTTGAGAGGGTGCGAGTAGCGGTAGGAAGCCGCGTGGCCGTGCACGGCCGTATGTGCGTCCTGTACAACTTGCACGATCTCCTCGTCTAGACTAATCTCGCCTCCGGGAATACTTGCATAGAATTCCACCTCAGATCGGTAGCGCTTGTCCTCCGGGTCAAATGAGCGAACGAGCGGGACCAAATCCTCCTTGACGGAGATGAGCGCCTGATCCGGCGCCGTTCGCACGTCCACGTAAATCGAGCAACTGCCCGGAGACCGGGATGCGCGCCACGGCCATCCACCCTCGATTCCCGAAATTGTAACCACAGGATCAATAGAATGGTGCCGATAGCGTTCGATAAACGACGTCCGCCACGATTGAAGCCCTTCCATCAGCCTCATGGCGCGGTTGATCGGGTTGGTTTCCCAATCGGAACGGTAAGCCCCCGTGACCGGACCATTGCTTGTAATCTTCAACCACACGGTACCGCATGTGCCGACACCAATCTTTAAGTTGCTTGGTTCCCCGATGATACAAAAATTCGCCAGCCCGCCGTGGGTAATCAGATAGCGACTACCGTGGCCAAACCCTCGGTACGCCTGGCCTTGAAAACGACCGACTGCGCTTGTTTCCACCTCGCCGACGCAACCGGCGATCAGGATGTCCCCGGCCAATCGAATGCCAGCTCGCTGAAGAGCTTCCACTGCGCCGAGATAACAGGCGATCCCCGCCTTCATATTTTCCACTCCTGTGCCGTATAGCCACTCGCCATCCACCTCGCTCGGGAGTGGTCGCTCAAGGATACCCTTGCCGTAAGCGCTTGTCCCTTTTAGGAATGGAAATGACGTGTCCATATGGCCGTTGAACATCAGCGTGCGACCGCTTCCAGAGCCCTCCAGAATGCCGATTACGTTGGGTCGGCCTTCCTCCACCTCCTGGAGGATAGCCCGCATGCCTATATCGTGCATGAGAGATTGGATCAGGCGGGCCACCTCCGCCTCCTGGCCCGTGGGAGAGTGAACGTCACAGATGGCACTCGCCAACTCGATCAATCTGTCCGCGCGAACCTCCCGAAGAACCTGCTCCCTGATCTGATCCAGGTTGTTCTTCCTCATACTCTCTCCTCTATATGGTTATACCCTACAAGGCCTCAACAGATTCTTATCGTTCTGATCCTAAACATAGGCTAATGGCGGCCGTCTCCGGAAAACCGACAGCTGGATCTGTCCCTCATACGATCCGTCCTGGCCGCTTGGAGGTTGCATTGCGAAGGTCGTCTTCCTATTTTCTATAGAGATCTTTGATGAATCCGCTCTCTTCAAGCTTCTTCAGAAAGCGAAGGTCCATGACCTCTTCCATCTTGACTTTGGCAATCGCAGAGTCCTCCTCTGCCAGGATCCTGATGAAGGCTTGCAGCCCTTTGACCGACAAGGCAAGGGTGGGATCTTTTAGCGTGCGCAGCGTCTCAGCATAGAACGGCTCTTCTTGCTCAGGCGACTTCAGGTTGAGTCGCACGCGAAGCGTGTTTATTACCACCCGCTTATTTGCAGGTGTGTTGATGAAAGCCACTGCCTCGGCCAAGGCTTTGAGAGCGTTCTCCACAACTTCAGGATTGCTCCGAATGACGCGCCTGGTACTGATCACCGGGATAGCCGGAAGAGGGACTTTCAGGTCTGAGGCATCGAAGACGAGCTTTAGACGTTCAGTCATTCCCGCAGCGAAGGGACCGAACACCCCGGCATCCACCACCCCCCGCTCCAGCCCAGCCAGCCTAGCAGGGCCAGCGCCGAGCGCACGGAAGGTCACATCTCTTGCGCTCATCCTATGTTCCTCAAGAATGAGCCGCCCCACAAGAGAAGGCAAGTCTCCCTGCGCACTGACGCCGATGGCCTTGCCCTTGAGGTCTTGGACGCGCGTAATAGGCGACCCGGCCCTCGTCCACAGCTTGAAATTCAGGTGGTTGACTAAGCCAGCTACAATCATGAGATCGCCTCCGCGAGCGGCGCTACGAATCGTGCTAGCGCCTCCGGATATGGCGATCTGAATCTCCCCGGCCATCATCGCCTGGCCCATCGGCGAATCGCCGATAATCTGAATAAGCTGCGCATCGAGGCCATATTTCTGGAAGAAGTCCCGGTCTTTAGCCACCCAAACCGCCATCGCCTCTGGACTGATCATTGAGTGGCCGACGTTGACCCGGGTCAGCGGTTGGGTCCGGCCTTGGCTTGCGATGGACATCATCACCAGACTCACAATCAGCGCCCAACTAAATATCCGCACAACCTCGCGCACTGGCCTTCTCCGCATGACATTTTCCTCCCTCGGTCCAGTACGGTGAACCGG
>JACPSF010000263.1 GCA_016193385.1 Deltaproteobacteria bacterium | reverse complement strand
CCCTTCGCATACATAGGATAGTCTTCGACCACAACGCCGTCGAAAACACCAGCCAAGACATCCCTGGCCAGGATGTGTTCGTCAGACATCTCATCGTAGCCGTGGTCCGATACCCTTACCTCCCCCCGCTGAACCAGAGCACGAACCTTGTCGAAGGTCATACTCATACCGGGAGTTTAACCTGTGTGCTATCGGCCTGGCAAGTGCAAAGGCGAGACGAGCAGCTTGGCGTTTTTCAGTCGGAGAACGTCTTGGGTGAGAGGCGCGCTCCTCAGCGTCCTTCTCGACCCAAGGGTGTGTGCCGGGCTTGCCGGGCTGCTTAAAGGTGATGATAGGGAAAGGAGGTGAACTTTTCAATCAGAGTCCTGACCCAGCCGCCTCAGGCGGAGAAGGGTAGCCAAAGGCAAGGGTAATTGGTCGGTGACGACCACCTGAAAGAAGCCGGAGGCAAAGACGCGGGTTGACCTGTCTGCGTGCGGCAGGCCCGTACGCTCCGTGGTGTAGGAGGGGGGCGCTGCGAGGCGTCCTCCCTATCCCGATTGGGGGTCACCTTATCAACTCCGCGATCTCGGCTATAACTTGTTCCAGCCGTTTGTTCCCCAAGGACTTCGTTGAGTACTTCGGAGCTTCATGGCTCTTTCGCGCGTGATACAACGCGATGATCTCGGGCTTGTTCCACCTCTTCTTCACGGCCAGGGCTGAGATGACGTGCTGTTGTGGATAGTAGGCGAATCCCTCAGCACTTGCGTCGATCACCGGCATGTACGTCGTTCCCTCATCGACCTGCGCACGCGCCAGACGCCTATTACATTCCGGCGAGCTTCTCGCTCCAAGCAACTCGCTACCTGTATCGATGATTATCGGGAAACGTGGATGCCTAGGCCAGAAACGCACCGGGGTGAGCGGCTTCTCGGAAGTAGATCTCATGTGTCGCGAAGGTTGATTCTACGAAGTAGCCATCCAAAGAGCACGCCGAAGCCGCCAGCAGTAGCGCCGTAAATCCCACCAAACAGCAGCGCAACTGGCCACATTGATGCGCCGCCTCCCTCATAAGGCAAAACGAACTCCACGAATACCACGAAGGCCGGAACGATCGTGCAGGAGACTGCCCACGCCAGTAGCCAGTGCCACTTCAGATAACGCAGCACCCCGCCTAGTACGAATGCGCCTGCAATTGCTGCGAACGCGGCCACGGGACACCTAACGACCACGGTCACCGGCCGCCAAAAGAAATCGAATATCGCCATGACCCAAGGCAGCGCAGCACCACTTTTCAAAGGCGGCCCGGTGCACCGTGTGGTTAGACTTTGATTCAGCGATAGACTTCTCGCCGATGGCGGATTCTGACTATATCAACAATCCGTTGTCCATCATCGACGCTGTAAACAACCCGGTAGTCTCCAATTCGGATGCGCCACAGATTCTGTTCGCCCTGCAGCTTACGAGATCCAGAAGGCCTGGGCTCTTGGGCAAGACCGTCGATCCTGGCTATTACCCGGCGTACGATGGATGCATCGAGTGCCTCAAGCTCCCGGCGAGCGGAACGCGCGAAAGTGATGGCATAGTCAGCCATTATCGCGCAGCTTGCCTCTGCGACGCAGTCTTTTTTTCACCGCTTCCAGTGTCTCGCGGGGTTCGCTCTGACGTTCGCGAGCCACGGCGGCGTCGTAGAAGTCCTCCCATAGCTCGGAGTGCCTTTTCAGATCAATCACGACCGCCGTCTTTTTGCCTCGCTCATTCACGACAAACTCACGACAAACTGAACACCTTTCACTGTAACACCTCCAAGTTTGCCTCAGTGTATCTGTCAGGCACTCCGAAGTCTAACGTCATGCCGCGGAGCCGCTATCGGAAAACGGGACCATGCATCACCGAAACTCGCCGTCGGCTCAAGCGGCGGGTTAGACAGTCTCAATTAAGTTACAGACATGTCTATATCGCTCGGAAATTGCCGCCACTTCTCGAACTCCTCAAAAGTACACGACTTCACGCGTTCAGGAGTAGCATCTCTGGAATTCCAGGCCGTGTTAAGATGATTGTACAAATGCATCATCGCGACGAGATATTCACCGAAATCGTACTCTGGATCTTGCTCCATCTCCTGGATCGTGCGGGTAAGTTCTTCGCTGGCTTCTTTGAGATGAAGGAGAACCCATTCTCTGTTCATAAGTCATTACCTCGAAAAGAGCGGTCTAACCATTAGATTATGCTGACCGGCATATTCCGGTCTCTATATTTCCAATGACTGCGGGGATTCTCCCGCCTTATAAAGAACTTGTCAAGAATTTTAAACCTTGCCAACGGCTGCAAAAGGCCGCTCCAATGGTCGGCCTAATCCCATTATGGCTGACCTGCATAATTCCGTTATGGCCGCCCAAGAGGCAGGCTCATGGCCAGCCCGTCCACCGGGCTTCGGACTCCTCTCCCGCCACGGTTCAAGACATGGGTGTACACCATGGTGGTAGTGACGTCGGAGTGCCCGAGCAGCTCCTGAACCGTACGGATGTCGTAGCCATCCTCCAAAAGATGCGTGGCAAAGGAATGGCGCATCGTGTGCGGGCCGGCCGGCTTCGCGATCCCAGCCTTGAGCCTTGCATCTTTGACCGCCTTCTGGAGGACCGATTCATGGAGGTGGTGTCGGCGCCTTTCTCCTGTGACCCGGTCAGTGTAATGGCTCGTGGCCGGGAACACCCACTGCCACCCCCATTCTTTGCCTGCGTTCGGGTACTTTCGCTCCAGAGCGTTGGGCAGACTGACGCGACCCAGGCGCGCCTTGAGATCCTCCTCGTGCTGGTGTTTCACGACCTGCAAGTGTCGGAGGAGGGGTTCTTTCACTGCTGCGGGAAGCATCGTGTGCCGGTCCTTGTCGCCCTTTCCAGCCCGAACGGCAATCTGGTTGCTGGAAAAGTCGATATCCTTGACTCTAAGGCGACAACACTCCATGAGCCGCAGACCAGCGCCATA
>JACPSF010000304.1 GCA_016193385.1 Deltaproteobacteria bacterium | reverse complement strand
ATTCCACGTGCCGTGATCCGATCGTAAGCTTCACCGGCCACCGGCCAGTTCTAGACGAATGATAGCAGGAATTTGCTTTTGTCGTCTTGCACGAGGCTGGCCACGAAATTGATGCGCGCCTCCTTTAGCCCCTTGACCACCGCATCGGGCGGTATCGATCCCGCGGCGCTGAGCGCCATGCTACACCTCCTTGGGTTGCCACGGCATGAGCAACCTCTGCAATAGCTCGAGGGTGAAGAACAGCCCGAGGCCGATCAGCGCGAGCAGGAATATGGCGGCGAAGGCAAGATCTGTTCTGAGCTGCCCCTGTGCCGTAACGATAATGAACCCCAACCCGCGGTCTGACGATACGAACTCGGCCACCACTGAACCGAGCACGGCGAGCGTAATCCCCACCTTGAACCCCGCGAAAATATACGGCAGAGCATTGGCCAAGCGGACCTTCCGGTATACCTGTGACGGCCTGGCCCCGAGGACCCGTGTGAGATAGAGCAGCTCTTCGTCGATGGCGGTAAAGCCCGCCATGGAATTAATCAGAATTGGGAAGAAAGCCGAAAGAAACGTCATGGCCAGCTTCGGAAGCAGGCCATATCCGAACCAAACGAGCAACACCGGCGCCAGCGCCACCTTCGGCGTGGTTTGCACAAACAGCAAGATAGGGTAGCTGGACTCCCGCAGCCAGCGGAAGTGCCCCAGAATCATCGCCAGGCCGACGCCAACGACGCCGGCCAGGAGGAACCCGAGAAGGGTTTCCTCAAGCGTCACGAGCATGTGGCCCGCCAGAAAATCCAGGGAGTTCACCAGGGTATTGAGGATGACGATGGGCGAGGGAAGGATATAGGGGTTGATCTGAAACAGTGTCGTGGTGAGCTGCCAAAGCAACAGAAGCGCCACCGCCAGCGCGGAGTGCGAGAGGAGTCTAGCCAGCGCGTGGGCCGAGCGTTGGCCGAGCGTGTCGCGGCCGAGGCCTTTGAGCTTTGAGCGGCCAACTTCGGGAGTTGCCCCTTCTAAGGCGCGCAGGTCCGCCATCGATCGCTCCTACGGCTTAACCGGCGATAGCCATCGGTCAGAGTAGACTTCTTTCGGCGTGATCGTCCTGGGCAGGTCCAGGTAACGGTAAAGAATGTCGAAGCTGAAGCGCACCTTGGCCGGGTCGAAAGCCCCGAGGCCATGCTCGGCCACCTCGGGGGCCATCACCAGCTCCTTGATGAAGGGCTGTTCCGCCTTGGCCCCGTCGCGCGCGATCTCCGGCCGGTGTTTCAACAGGGTGTCGACGGCTTCGTCGGGGTGTTCGATGGCGTATTTGTACCCCAGGAGCGCTCCCTCGACGAAGCTCCGCACGACGTCGGACTTTTGGGCAAGGGTATCTTCATGGACCACAATACCGTTGCTGTACATTTTCCAGCCGTAGTCGCTCCAGGGAAACATGCTCACGTTGGGAATCTTGGAGCGGAAAAAAGGGATGAAGAAGCGGAAGGTAGAGATCGCGTCCACCTTGCCGCTGATCAGGGCCGCATTTTGCGTCGCGATGTCCAAATTGACGACCTTAACTTTGCTCCAGTCGATGCCGGCGACTTCGGCAAACGCGGACACAAGCTGCATCCCCGTGCTTCCTGGGGGAGTCCCGAAAGTGCGCCCCTCTAACTCTTTCAGCGTCTTGATCTCCGGTCTGGCAAAAACAGTGTGCGGCCAGTTGTGGTAAATCACGGCAACCTGGACCACCCGCATCCCCTGACTGCGCAGGAGCGCCGCCGCAGCCATGTCGGTGAAGCCGAAATCGGTTTGTTTCTGCCCTACCCGGCGCGCGGTGTCGAAGCCGCCAAAGCCGCGGTTAATCGAGACCTCGAGTCCGCGCTCGGCCCAAAAGCCCTTTTCCAGGGCAACGAAGAAGGGCGCGTGACGCCCGAGGATAACGAAGTCCACGGCCAGAGAGACCTTGGTCGCTGCTAGCCCACGGCTCGTCCCTCCTTCCAGAGATAAGGCTAACAGGACGGCGCCCAGTAAAATCAGAGTACGCTTCGGAGAGCTTCGTCGGAAGAATAATCGCATGTGGGCCTATGCCTCCTTGTCTGATGAATAGTGATCGTCGCCCATCGTCCGGCGCACGACCGCCTTGAGATGAAGCGCTCCCGTGGGAGCTTAAAGAAAGTCGTTTGACCCTGGATGATTAAGCCGATTAGCTCTCAATGTCAAGGTTATGAAGTCTCCCTCAAGGGATCGATAAATTGAAGCTGGGAGTATTTTCATGTCCGGTTTTTCGCACCCGCCGCTTGGATCTCCTCCATCTGGAACGGCCGCAGGGCATCTGGCGCAAGATCTTCCTCGGGTCGAACGAGAACTCCAGCAGCCACGCGCCCCAAGAAATTCTCGAAGGAGGCGCTCGCCGCAATCGTCGCCAGATCGCGGTCATCGAATCCTGCCCGACGCATCGACTCAAGGTCGGAGCGTG
Source organism: Deltaproteobacteria bacterium (assembly GCA_016193385.1). The sequence goes on along the minus strand of JACPSF010000304.1, from coordinate 3,688 downwards.
CCATCGTGCCCGGCTCGCGGGTGAGCTTCTCGCAGTAGCGGGCCACCTCGCGCTCCGGTCGCGCGAGGGAGGTACCGCTCAGATCTCCGACCAATACCTCCACTTCGTGCGGGGCTCCACCCGCATCGAGAAGTGCCTGGGCATGATGGGCGCCGAGATAGGGCATCCATCCCGTGGCGGCTACTACGAGGCCGATAATCGCCTCGAGCCGGCGCCCGAGTCCCGATCCTCCCATGCCTAGTAGTCGGCCGAACTCCAGCGTGGCTTTGAGCGCGTCGGAACGCAGCCCGAAGGCCAGGGCCAGGTTGCGCATCGGATGGAGACCGGTGAGTCTCAGTGACTCTCGGTAGAGCGCCTCGAAGAGCGTCTTGTCAGTAGCGGTGGTCTCGATGCCGCAAATCCCTTCGTCTGCGGCAGCTACAGTTTTTTGCCGGGGCGCACCGCGCGAGGCCGACGGCTTTGCTTCCCGAGCCACCTGGCGGTCGCCGTAGATCGTCGTTCTGGCCTCCGCCTCGCTAACCCCAAAAGCGTGAAGGATCTCGGACAGGTACGAACCGCCCCGCCTGAGTTCCACGCCCAAGCCGTCCGCCACCCGGGTGATGAAGTTGCGGTACGACGCTGCCAGCGTGATGGAAAGGATCTCGCGGTCGGAGAAACCGTGCTGGCGGAGCCCAGCCAGGTCTTTCTCTGCCAAGGCCCTTGGTGATCCGGTAAGCTTCTCGCTGAATTCAAGCATCGCATAGTCGGCCGGTCCCAGGCGCGCCCTGCGCCAATCCGTGGATACTGCCAGCACCGTTTCAAGATCCGCTTGCCCGTCTCGACGCAGAAACTCTGCGTGCTCGATCCCTCAGAACTTGCAACTGAGTTGCGCGGAGATGCTGGTCGCAATCAGCTCTTCGCGATATCGCCCCAGGCCGGAGCCGCCGAAGGTCATGGCGTTTCCGAACTCGACGCGCGCCTTGAGCAAGTCGGGCCTCAGGCTGAAGACCTTGACGATCTCCGCGACTCCGCCTTTTTTTTTGATCTGGGCATCATGCCGCTCGTACTCTTCCTTGACGAGGCCGGTGGCCTCGCTCTCCTCGACCATCTTGACCCAGGCCATGCATAGCCTCCTTCCTGTCTTGTCTGGAATTCGGTGAGTTACCGGCGGCCGTAAAGCTGATCGATAAAGCCGCTTTTTTTCATCTCTTCGACGAAGCGGAGATCGACAAAATCCTCGACTTTTGCCTTGGCGGCCCTGGGATCGAACGTTGCTTGGATCTCCAGTGTGTTTTTCAGCCCCTCAAGTGTAGGAAAGGTATCCTCCACCAGAAGCTCACGATTGGCCGCATAGGCTCCTTCCAGGACAAACCGGCTCAGGCCTCGGGTATATTTCTCCGTGATTTTGATGGCCTGCTCTTTGTGGGTTTTGTAGAAGTGAATCGCCTCTGCCATCGCCCAGACCACTCGCCGGACCTCATCCGGACTCTCCCGAATCCTTTTCCTCGTCGAAACCACGCAGTTGAATTGAAAGGGGACGTTGAGCTTCGCCATGTCAAGAATGACCTTGAGGCCAAACTTTTCCCCTTGAATTTTCTCCGGCTCGGTGACGACGGTAAAGTCCAACTGCTCAGTCGTTACCGCTGCCATTCGAGCAGGGCCACCCCCTACCGTGACGGCCTTGATGTCCTTATACGCAATACCCACTCTCATAAGAGCTAGCCGCAGAGCGAAGTCCGCAGACGTTCCAGGAATATGGACTGCGGCGGATCTCCCTTTGAGGTCTTCAGGAGATTTGATGTTGGGGTTGCCGATAATGAAATAGGGCAGGGTGTTCATTTGGCTTTGAATAATCGCGACATCTCCTCCGGCAAGCCTTGCGTTGATCGCCGCCGTCCCCACAGCACCGGTGTAACCCAGATCTCCGGCTAAGAGACTCTGAATGCCTCGGACACTCCCGTTTATGAAGACCAGTTCCAAATCGAGGCCGTGTTTCTTAAATATTCCGGCATCCCTGGCTACCCAGTAGACTACCGAACCGCTGGGAGAGTCGGAAATATAGGCTATATAGGTTTTGGCTTCAGCCCCGGATATCCGGTAAAGCATGGCGCCGAAAAGTAGTGAGATCATCAGGGTACGCGACAACGAGACTCTCATAGCCACCCCCTTTGTGCTTTGCCTTGCGGGTCCTTATTCTAGGACAACTTGTTTAACCCATCCGGGGAAACCATACAAGGGAGGTCCGCGTCTCTAGTCCCACTCTTTCAGTGGGACCATAGAGTCTGTTCGGTTAGTACGGATTGTTTCGAAGCTATTCGGGCGTTTGAGGCACGGCGAGGAGGGGATAGCCTGAAAACTAACCCCTCCTCACGGTGTAGACCAGAATCGGACGATTAGTCACCCCGGTAGAGATCGTCGACATTGCTCTCTGAGGCATAGACATCGCTAACCAAAAGATTAGCAGCTGGGGCCAATGCGTTGAGAGCTAGAAGCAACGCCAGGAAGAAAATAACCTTTTTCATTCTTCTCACCTCCCTTCCGGCCGATTGTCGGCCTTTGATTGTCTAAACAAAGACGACGAAGAAAAAGTTCCCGGGACGCTAAAAACTCTCTCAGATAAAGTTATCCTTGGCCGGAAAACTCACGGGGCGAGGAATTTCTGTCGTCATGGTTTCAAAGTCGAGACCTCCCCCGGGCAAGACCCAAGAAAGTCCCTTCAAGAGGGTAAACACCCGGGACAGGAAATTTATTCCAAGCAAATCTTAAAAATTAGGGGCAAACACACCCGGATGAAACAAGTGGTGGCCTTCCACAACGGTCGGGGGGCTCAGGAAAACCTCTTCGGGGGGCTTAAGAGCCAGTGCCAGATGGATTACGTCCCCGTGCGCACCCTGGCCGGCAATCAGACTTACCTCATCTGTGCCATTCTGGCCCATAACCTGGCCCGTGAGCTTCAGATGGTAGCCGATCCACCCCTGCGTCATACCACCGAGAAGCGCGCCCCACTTTGGATCTTTCAGGAACTCAACACCCTGCGTCGTCACCTCATTCAGAGAGCGGGAAGATTCAGCTGGCCTCAAGGCCGACTCACTTTGACCCTCGGCCTCAATGATACCGTCAGAGCGACCTTGTTGCATTACCTCGGTGCTCTGGGCTACCAAGCTTGAACTGTCACAACCCGAAATTTATGCAACGTTAAGGTACAGTCTCCCTCTTATGGGTCTTCCCCCCATGGATATCATGGCTGCACTCGGTTCGGTTTTTTCTTTTTTTTTCTCTCCCTACACCTTGGGAGCCCTGACCCATTTCGCCAACGGTATTGTCATCGCGCTGCTCTTTGCGGCTTTTTTCTATTCTTGGCTACCGGGTCCAAACTGGCTGAAAGGGGCGTTTTTCTCCCTTCTGCCGTGGCTCTTTGCCATTACTTTAATTACTCGAGGGCATAGGAACCAAATTCGTAAGTGAGCCTGTAGTCACGATTGCAGCAACGGATAACGTCCCCCGGTTTCGCATCATCACGAAGGACGATGATTCTCCCGCAGTCGGGGCAACTTACGTTCTTCAGTGGAATAGGAACAAAACGGTCCTCTTCTTCCCTCAGCCTGAGGGAAAGGCCGGCTCAGAAAGGACAATCGATGATGTCGCCCTGCCTGGCATTCTGGGGAATCTCAAGCTCCCGTCCACACTCAGGGCATCTAACAGTTCTCAT
>JACPSF010000303.1 GCA_016193385.1 Deltaproteobacteria bacterium | reverse complement strand
TTCAGTGCATCCAGGTCGACCGGCTCGATTTCTGTTTTTACGATGAACCAAGCGACAGGGTTGAGGTCGATACCGATAACGCGGCAGCCAAGCCTGAGAGCCTCGACGACCGTCGTACCACCGCCCATGAAGGGATCGAGAATGACTTTGTCCTTGGTGTCAGGATCATCGGAGTGATCTTTGTAGAACTCGGCCATGAGATCGGTCGGGGTGCCATCCGGCAGGAGCGCCGGTTTGAGTGCCCCGAGGAGAATGGCGCGGAAAACGCATGAGGCGCGACGGGCGAACCACTTGTGCATTTGATAAATGGGCTTAAAGGAATTCCGCTCCGGAACGGCAAGCCGGTTGATGTCAACTATAGGGAAGCCGACCTCAATAGCACGCTTCATTTGCATGGCGTCGCTCTTCGCTTCCGGCGACGTCGTTGCGGGGGCTGATTCCCGCGTGGTCGGTTGGAATTCTGTTTTCATGGCTTTGACGGAAGCTTCAGGTCCGAAGGCAGATAGACCCTGATTTCCTTGATATCTCCAAACCGCGCGTCGGTGGATGCCAATGCATCGGCATCTAGTCGCAGCGCCATCGCCGCGATCAAGGAGTCATTCGTCAGCAGCCCGTATCGTTCCTGAATCTCGATAGCTTTATCTAAAAGATCGGTCTCGTGGCAGGGCTCGAAGCCAAGGCCGAGAGTTACCAATGCGCGGATCTTGTCTCGGTACAGCGTCAGTCCTTTCACCACCTCCGGCTTTCGCGCAAGCTGCCGAGTAGGGTTGGCGCCGCGAATGTGCCCGAGCATGATGGCCTCCGTGAGCATTAAGCGATGGATCGTTTCCTGCCAGACTGGTTGGGGCAGTACTCCGGTTAAGACACGCTCTTCAATACGGCGAAGGAGACGCTGGCACTGCAAAGAGGCCCCCTGCTCCGCATAGATCAGGATATTGGTATCCAGCACGCAAAGGTTCCCGCTTGGGATATCGTCCAGGTTCATAACTCCCACATATCCTCTTCGAGCACGTGCCGAAGTTGCTCCGGCGGTATCTTCATCGGTCGCTCGCAAAAGAGGTGATATGCCATCTTTCGTTCCTTAGGGCTCGCCGCCTCTTTCTGGAGATATTGCGCGAGTGCCTCCTGGATAACGTCGCTAAGAGGCCGCCCCTCTGCGACGGCCCGCCGTTTGGCGAGCTTCATAATATCTTCCTCGATAAGCGTGCCGATCTTCTGCTTCATGTTCCTTACTCCTTTGGACCAAGTACCAACCAAGGGGTTAGCATTTCCATGAGACTGAGTCCGCCATGTCGATAGACAGAGTTGCTCGGAGAGGGCGCTTGAGGGCGATTGTGGACACGCCCAGCTAGTACTGCTAGCCGCCGCGTTGGATCAATCCATAGGCCGGGCTTTTTCGGAGGTAGTTCCTCCTGGGCCGGAAACTCCCGGTTGCGTTTGCCCTCAAGAGGTTTATCAACCCCGGCAAGTCTTGGGTCACTGAGACCAGGACCGAGAAAGATGTAGCCGTGATCACTCGTCACTAGGACTGGTCGCGAAGCGGGCGCTATTTGAACCGTCCGCATCCAGACAGTTTCAAGCATGTCCCAGATGGAATCGAATAAGGCGGCGGTGGCTGCCGCCGTATCCATGAAGCACATGTCGGGGTATCTCACCCACAGCAATACAGCTTCAGATCCCTCCGCGATCCTGACCTGCTGGGTAGGCTGCCTCAACCAATAGGCTTTAATTCCCTGGTCGCGCAGTTCCCGCCGGCTGTGGAGAGTAGAGGGAGAAATCGATGGGAGTCCGAGTCCCATCCGCTCACCTATGAAATTTTCGGTTTCGCTCGGCACGGCTGCAAAGCTATAACTCCGCTCCAAGATAGGCCGGCCGGAGGCCTCCGCTAACTGTGCCAGTCGAGGCAACTCCCGAATAGAACAACCGTCAAGAATGACCACCGACGCGCCCGGATACCTATCCCAAAGGGCTTTGACTGATCGATCCGCAGGCGGCGCTGACGCGAGCTCATCATAGAGCAATTCGCCGGCGAGCGTGAGAAGTGTCTCCCGCTGATTGACCAAGCTTTCTCCTTCTACGAGGTAGTCGGCCGGTTTCTCGCCTGCTTCCCGATATCGATCCATCGTCCACACTTCATTCATCAGCCAATCGATCAACGAGGGCAGCCGGAACCCCGGCTGGGTCAGCTCATCTAATAAGGTGCGATCGAGCATGGGGCTTCCCCGGCTCATGTCTCTTCGCCTCGTTTACGCAAGACTCGAAGCCGCGCCAAATACGAGCCGGAGGGAACCTGAGGTAGTTGCTCACACTTTGCCTCAACCTCGGCCTTTGTCAGCGGACCGGGAAATGACAGCTCGATTTGAACATCGAGAGTACCTTTTCCGCTGAGGCTCCCCCGTATACCGGAACTAAACCCGGATAACTCGATGTCCTGGGCGGTTGCCAGGATTCGGAAGCTTAGCTTTTGCACTTCAGCTTCGGCCATGTCACCGAGTCGCGTAGCTATCTGTTGCCGCAGTTCAGCTGGAGACCGACAAGGTGGCGTACCAATTTCCTCGCTCTCAAAGCCAGGGAGCATGACGGGGAGAGTTGGCGTTGAGGTTTGAGGAAGAGTAGGACTCGGCTGCGGAAATGGAGTTGGTTGAGGCCCAGGTGTTGTAGTTGGACTTGTGGCTTCAGGCCAAGGTGGGCTCAGTATAGCCTCGTCCAACTCGGAGGGTGTCAGCTCCACAAACTTTCCGCAGTAGCTACGGCCTCGTGGCCCGATCAAACCGAGGGGGCGGATATCCTTAT